>JAUSNM010000009.1 GCA_030645535.1 Gallionella sp.
TAGCAACAAAAAAGCCTGCGTAAGCAGGCTTTTGTTTGTCCGATGGGGGAAGCCCTACGACGCTGTGCGGGCATGCCCGTTTCACCTACGCTCTCCCACGCCACAGCAGGTTCACTTCACGAATCGCGCATGGCATTGTTGCGCTATATGACAAGGGACAACCCACGTGCCGCTCGCGCCTACTGACTTCTACCGAACGCATTTGGTCGAACTGCATCAGCAGTTGCTCGCCAGCCCAATCACACGCACCTATCTGACCGGCACGGGCATCCGGCTCGATGGAGAGGAACTGCGCCACGATGATCTCTGCGAGCTGCCTATTGGAGAAATCTCCGCCGTCGAGTTCTCACATCTGCTGTCGGTTTTCGATGGCAGCCGTGTCCACGAGCAAGTCGAGCGCACATTCAGTCCCGACCAAGCGCCGCCTGGCCTTTACTTCACCATCGTCAACCCCCAGTTGATTCAGCACCCGAACAAGAACCGGCTGGGCTTCTATGCCTCGAACGACGGCACCGACCTGTTCATCGACGGCCTTCACATCGATCAGTATTTCCTGCATGAACACCATGCCCCTCCGGCCTTGGGCACCGTCGCTTTCGCGCTGTGCGCCATCACGGCGCACCTCGCAGGCTTGAGCCATGTATCCCTGGTGGCCGCCGGTGGGCGTGGATTCGCCAATCACCATATCGGGTACAAGATCTGGCCCAAACTGGGCTTCAACGCGCCACTGTTGCCCCATGAAGTCGCCCAGGCACCGCATCTGACCCATTGCCAGAGCGTGCAAGACGTGTTGAGCACAGATGCCGACTGGTGGAACCAGAACGGCAGCCAGCGCATCATGATGTTCGACTTGACCGCCTTCAGCGCGTCGTGGGAAAAGCTGCTACCCTATGTGGATAGAAAGCTCTCTGATGGGAGACTTCCATGAGCAAAAACCTCCTAGCACGTCAATCCACCGAAGCCCCGCAGAAAACTGCTGCGGCGCGTGGTCGCGTCTTCAAGTTTTCGCTCAAGAACGTTCCGGTCGTGGATGCCAGGATGTGGGCACAAATGGAAGCCGCCGCTCGGACACCGCGCAAGGGTCGCAGTTATCCAGTGATGATTGAGGCTCCGGACGCCGAACCCGCCGGCACCTGAACAAAACCCGCCGCTGGCGGGTTTTGCGTTTCAGGAGGCATTGCCTCAGCTTGCGCCCGTCGAAGTAGCAGCAGCCCGCGAAATCGTTGGGTTAGCACTCGCACCCCGCCTGAACCCCCTATCCCCGGCCATGAAGGCTTCGAGCATGTGCGGGATCAGCGTCACGGCATCGACCGCCTCGCCATACGTCTGCGCATGCAGGGCAGCGTACTGGTCAAGTTGGGTTTTCAGGCTGGCCGGGCACGTGAAGGTCAGCTTGACACTGGTGTTGGACGGCAGCGGCCCGAGCCGCAGTTTTCTGGACGTGCTCATCGGATGCCTCCTCGTTGGTAAAACAAAGGCTGGTAAGGACGCAATGCCAGGTCGCGCGCCACGATCAGCCGAACTGGCAAGCCCGGTCGCGCTGTCAGCGTCGGCTGAATGTTCATGTTGCGCCGGGTGATCTCCTGACCGACC
>JAUSNM010000013.1 GCA_030645535.1 Gallionella sp.
TTACCAGTTTGTCTGACGACCATAGCGAGTTGGTCCCACTCCTTCCCATCCCGAACAGGACAGTGAAACGACTCCGCGCCAATGATAGTGTGGATTACCCATGTGAAAGTAGGTCATCGTCAGACTCCTTACAAACAAAAACCCCCAGGTGAAAGCCTGGGGGTTTTTTGTTTGTATAGAATTTAATGTTGACCTACTTGAGCGAAGTGCCAAGGGCTGTACAACTGTTGTTATGCAGCCCTTGTGGCAACACAAAAGTTCCAAATATGGGTGGAGTCACAACAAGCCGCTGTGGTACAGAGCGGCTTGTTTCGGCGACACAAATAAAACTAATCAAAAGGTTGGAGCCAAAGTAGGTCATTCCCGGATCAGGTCCAGGACAGGCTCTCGACTCCTTGCCAAGCCCAACCGGAAACGGTGGGGGGTTTTGCTTTGCTCAAAATGTAGCTCGATGACCTGCTTGAACTCAGTGCAAGGGCTGCACAACTGATGTTATGCAGCCCTTGTGGCGACACTTATAGCCTTTAGCCAGCTGTCGCCAGACCATTCCTGCTCTAGCGCATTAGAGAATTATGTCAATACCATGGATTATTGAATTTCGGTTGCATAAAATTAAAGCTGCCATCAACATCTTCAATGTTTTTTCATATACTTAGCATATGGAAGTTGCTCTGTTGCTTCAAATTGCTTTTCATAATTACGCATATTGCTTTCCAGCATTTGTTTAAATTCAGCAGTAAAGAAGTCGATGCCTTGTAGTTGTTTTTTCTGAAAATCATCTAAACTAAGTGCCTTGGATGCCGCGACAAACGCGCAAAAGCGAGCTGCAGCATACATAAAAGCCGTATTGACAATATTATTGTCTTGCGTTTCAGTATGATCATTTGCAACATTAATAAATGTGTCTGCTAGCTGGCGAAGTAGTTGATCCTGATCTGGCGTTGACATGTCGTATCCCTGTAAATGTAAAAAATTATGGCTATGTCATCGTTAATTGTTGAACGCGTATTTCATACGCATAACTCAGTCATTCACGCGCAAGCGGCAATGACGCGATTACAGATTTATGTGTACCCTTCATTGGCGGTGAAAGAGCAAAGATGCTTTAAAACAAAGCCTATCGAGTGCGCCATTCGATGCCGATCCTTATTTGATTGAGCAGACTGCGCAGTTCGGATCTCTTTGAAAGGCACTTTGTTTGATATTCATGTCGAGCGCATTGACTGTCAACAGTTTGCTACTCAATCCGGCGTTGATCCCGGCCAGTAACTTGAGCGTTTCAGCGGCCTGTATCGCGCCGATGATGCCAGTCAGCGGGGCGAAGATGCCAGTGGTCGCACAGCGCAGTTCCTCTGACTCAGAATCCTCCGGGAACAGGCAATTGTAGCAAGCTGTATCAGAATGCCTGAAATCAAAAACTGCAGCCTGTCCTGAAAAAAGGATTGCAGCACCGGAAACCAAGGGTTTTCTGCGCGCCAGACAGGCGCGGTTGATGGCGTAACGAGTAGTGAAATTGTCGCTGCAGTCCAGCACCACATCAGCAGCCTGGACAAGTTCATCGAGCTGGAGTGTGTCAACGCGCAGGGGTACTTCCAGGCAGATTGTTTCGGGGTTGATGTCCAGAATGGCAGCTTTGGCAGAACTTACCTTGGTGTGACCAATGGTCGAGGTGCGATGTGCAATCTGGCGCTGTAAATTACTCAAATCTACGCAGTCGTTGTCGCACAGGGTTAATTGCCCGACGCCGCTGGCCGCCAGATAGAGTGCTGACGGCGAGCCCAAACCACCCAGGCCCACAATTAATACTTTAGCGTTCAGTAAACGTTGTTGTCCTTCAATGCCGATCTCGTTGAGCAGGATGTGCCGACCATAGCGCTGCAGTTGCTGATCGTTCATGCAAATAACTATTCGTACTCGCGCAGTTCAGGCGGTTTGCTGGCGTGTTCCTTGTGCAGATGGTGCCCGCACACCTCAACAAAAACATCCTTTTCATTCTTCTTGGTCACGTGGCCACGGATTTCCATATTGTGTCGCGAAGTATCTTCACAGTAATAGATAATATTGCGGCTAACGTGATGTAAAAAACTTTGATCAAGATGAAAGCCTTCCTGTTCGAGTGCATTTTCCAATCCTGCCAAAGTATAGTCGCGCAGGTTGTAGTGGATTTCCAATACATGAGCCTTAGGCGTGGCAAAAGCCTTCAAGTTGGGGAGTCCGCTCAATATGATTAGTGCGCGCGCAACTTGATTGGCGGGTTCTGCTGCAAACCACAGTTCGCGTTTCTTTTCCAAGTCAAATGGATAGACCATGTCATTCTCCTAATTTGGCCGAATTTTACTTGCCCTGCAATATTTGCATACCTTTGAGCAGGTTGAGTGCTTGATTGAGTTGATAGTCGTTCTTTGAGCCGAATTCTACTGGCGGCAACGTTTCGGTCTTGTTCTTGGGCGCAGCTTCAGATTTGGACGTAAAGTCGGCCTTGTCATCCGCTTGTTTGTCGTTAATCAGATGCTTTTCCAGATCGGACTCGCGCAGTCGGAATACGTTTTCCATGCCAACTGTGGATGGATCTTCAACCATGATGTCCGGTACGATGCCCTTGGCCTGAATAGAGCGACCGCCAGGGGTGTAATAGCGCGCCGTGGTCAGTTTGATGGCCGTGTTGTTGCCCAGCGGCAGTACGGTTTGTACCGATCCCTTGCCGAATGTTTGCGTCCCCATGATGACGCCGCGTTTGTGGTCTTGCAGAGCACCTGCGACGATTTCAGACGCTGATGCCGAACCACCATTGACCAGCACCACGAGTGGAACGCTCTTGATCGAGGCGGGGATATTTTTAATATAATCATTTTTTGTATTGCCGCGCAGGTAATATTCCGGCGCTGCAATCAGACGCATCTTCGCCTCTTCCGTCCGTCCTTCTGTATATACGACGAGTGCATCTTTAGCCAGAAAGGCTGCAGAAACGGCGACCGCTCCGTCCAGCAAGCCGCCCGGGTCATTGCGCAAATCGAGAACCAGACCTTTCAGCGCGCCCTTATTTTCTTTGATCAGTTTATCCAGAGCAGTTGCCAGGTTTTCGCCGGTATGCTCCTGGAATTGTGTGATGCGGACGAACGCGTAGCCAGACTCCAGTAACTTGGCTTTCACGCTTTGTACTTTGATGACGGCACGCACCACGGTAATTGTCAGCGGTTTGAGTTCGTTTTTGCGCAGAATAGTCAGAACGATTTTGCTGCCTGGCTTGCCGCGCATCCGTTTGACCGCATCGTTCAACGACATGCCTTTGACCAGGGAGTCGTCTAATTTAAGAATCAGATCGCCGCTTTTAACGCCTGCCTGATAGGCGGGGGTGTCTTCAATCGGCGAGATGACCTTAATCAGGCCATCTTCCATGCCGACTTCGATGCCCAATCCGCCAAATTCACCTTGAGTGCCGACTTGCAGGTCCTTGAACGCATCCGCATCGAGGTAAGCGGAGTGTGGATCCAATCCATTCAACATGCCGTTGATGGCCTCGGTAAAGAGTTTCTTGTCGCTGACCGGTTCTACGTAACTGCTCTTGATGTGACCAAATACTTCGGTGAATGCGCGCAGCTCTTCAACTGGCAATGGCGTAACTACGGTTTGCTTGTCGGCCATCGCCGCGAAATGCAGGCTGAGTGAAATGCCGGCAACCAAGCCCAAACCTACCAAACCTGCTTTTTCCAGACGACGCATAGTTACCTCTAGTTATTTTTTTGCCAGCCACTTCAGTGGGTCGAGCGGACGGCTTTCGTGGCGCAGTTCAAAGTATAAACCGGAATCGGCATTTCCGCCGCTGTTGCCCACCGTCGCGATGGTGTCACCGCCGCGAAGTTCATCGCCCACTTGCTTGTAAAGCGTTTCATTGTTGCCGTACAAACTCATGTAAGCATTGCCATGATCAACGATCAACAGGTTGCCAAAACCTCGCAACCAGTCTGCAAATACCACCCGTCCTGCGGCAACTGTTTTGACCGTCTGCCCGCTGGCGGACCTGATAAATATTCCCTTCCAGACTACTGTGCTGTCAGGTCGGGTTGCGCCAAATTTGTTGGATATTTCACCTTTGACAGGTAGTGCCAGCCTGCCTTGAAGCTGTTCAAATGGATTGCCGTCAAAGCGAGTGTCCGGAATGTTGTTATTGCGGAACAAGGATTTTGTTTTCGGTTTTGCGAGCATTTCAGCAATTTTTACGACCAGACTCGCGAGTCTGTTTTCGTCGTGTTGCAGACGCGTAATCTCCCGGCGTTGCTGCGTTAGTTGCTTGGATATCTGACCTAAAACCTCTAAGCGCTCACGCTGATCTTGTTTTAGTTTTTCCTTTTGTGCCGCTTGCTCAGTGCTTAACTTTTCCAGTGTCTCGCTTTGTGTATGTACTTCATGGCTTACGCTGTTCAGTGCGTTGAGATCGCGACGTAAATTCTCAAGCCAGGCTGCACGATTGCGGGCAATATATTGAAAATATTGCAAGTCGCGCGCAACCTTGTTCGGATCCTGATTGTCCAGCATCAGCTTAAGATATTCATGCTTGCCGCCCAGATATTGCTGGTACAACAGCTTTTCGAGCAAAACCTTCTGCCTGGATAACGATGCGCCTAATTGCTGCTGCTGTGTTTGTAGCGTGTTCAGCCTGATATTCGCCTTTTGTTGCTGTTCTGCCAGCTCGGTGAGTTTGCGATTGCTGTCACTAATTGCGCGTTCGGAGACACGCAGCGCATCTGCTGCCTCGGTCTTTGATTCGCTGGTTTTGGCAATTTCGCTTTGCATGTCGGCAATCCGCCGACGCAGGTTCTCCAGTTCTTCCTGCTGACTGGCAGACGCTTGGCCCGCCAGCAGGCACAGCGACAATATCAGCGCGAATTTCACGTTAATTGGATCAAACTGTGGCCTGTCATTTCTTCGGGTTGTGGCAGGCCCATCATATACAACAGGCTGGGCGCTATGTCGCGCAGTGATCCCGCATCCAGCAGCCTGGCTGGCCGTCCGATATAGAGAAACGGCACCGGATTGAGTGTGTGCGCGGTATGTGCCTGATGCGTGGTGTTGTCCATCATCTGTTCGGCATTGCCGTGATCGGCGGTCAGGATGACTTCACCACCGATGGACTGCATGGCTTTTACTACGCGGCCGATGCACACATCCAGTGTTTCGATGGCTTTGATCGCCGCATTCATGTCGCCGCTGTGGCCGACCATATCGCCGTTGGCGTAATTGCAAATGATGATCGGGTACTGGCGGCTTAAAATAGCCTCTTCCAGTTTTTCGGTCACGGTGTACGCGCTCATTTCCGGTTGTAGGTCATAAGTCGCAACTTTCGGCGATGGCACGAGAATGCGGTCTTCGCCCGGATAGGGTTGCTCCTTGCCGCCGCTGAAGAAGTAGGTGACGTGGGCATATTTTTCGGTTTCAGCAATGCGCAGCTGTTTCAATCCGAGGCCTGCGATGTACTCGCCGAGGTCGTTGTGTATCGCATCCGCAGAAAAGGCGCACGGCAGCGTGAATTCGGAACCGTAATTGCTCAGCGTGACGAAACTGCCGAATTTCGGGCGATAAGCGCGGACAAAACCGTCAAACGCATCGTCTGTCAACGCGCGGGTGATTTCGCGGGCGCGATCAGCGCGGAAATTCATGAAAATAACGACATCGCCATCCTGCATGGATATGGGCGGTTCACCAGCGGAGTTGATGCGGGTCGGTTTGACGAATTCATCCGATTCGCCGCGCGCATAGGCAGCTTCCAGCGCACTTAACGCATCGTTCGCGGCATATTCGGCCTGGCCCTGTGTCAGCAACTCATAGGCCGGTTGCACCCGTTCCCAGCGATTGTCCCGGTCCATCACATAAAAGCGGCCGGTCACAGTGGCAATTTTTCCGACCCCCAGCGCCGTGCATTTATCTTGCAAGGTGGTTATCGATTGCGCAGCACTCCTGGGCGGCGTGTCGCGGCCATCGAGGAATGCATGCAGATATACTTTCTTCAGACCATTCTTTGCCGCCATTTCAAGCATCGCATAGATGTGATTTTCATGGCTGTGCACGCCGCCTGTCGAGAGCAGTCCCATGATGTGCAGGGCGCTGTCATGCTGTTTGGCAATGGCAATGGCTTCAGTCAAGGCCGGATTGCTGAAAAAGCTGCCATCCTCGATTGCGACATCAACCCGGCTCAAATCCTGATACACCACGCGACCGGCGCCGATATTCAGATGACCCACTTCGGAATTGCCCATCTGCAGGGATGGCAGTCCGACGTGTTTTTCCGAGGCATTGATCAGCGTATGCGGATGGCCTGCCCACAACGCATCCCAATTGGGCTTGTGAGCAGCCGAAATGGCATTGGAGTCGGTTTCTTCGCGGTAGCCGAAGCCGTCGAGAATAAGCAGCAAGACAGGAGTCGTGTTCATTGGGGTAAAATATAAGCAGTTGTTAATTTTGAATGACGCATTTTAACCGAATTGGCTTGGCTGAGTGTTATAAGGAAAAAGCATGACGAACAGATTATTAGACAGGGAAGAAGATATTCAGCAAGCATCGCAGGCGATCAAGGCGATTGCACATCCGTTACGCCTGAAGATTTTGTGCGTGCTAGGCGACCAGGAAATCAGTGTTCAGGACATCGTCGAGCATGTCGGTACATCGCAGAGCAATATTTCGCAGCACCTGGCAATCTTGCGCGACAAAGGCGTTTTGTCTACGCGCAAGGAGGCCAACAGGGTCTACTACCGGATCGGTGATTTGCGCACACTCAAGCTGGTGAGCATGATGCGTGAAGTTTTCTGCACAATTTAGGGTAAGTTTCTTGTGTAATATATTAGTATGTTCTAATATAGCGGGCTTTGATAAAAATAGGGGTACGCCATGAAGAAGCTGTGTATGGTTGGTTTGCTGGTAATGGCCGCAAGTGTGCAGGCTGCCGAGCAGTTGGTGCTGGCGCCTGTCGAATTTCGGGAAGTGGCGCAGACCTACAGCGTCGAGGGGCTGGTTGAAGCGACACGGCAATCTACCGTTTCTGCGCAAATCGCCGGGCGCGTTGTAGAAGTCAACTTTGATGTGGGTGATCAGGTTGTGAAAGGTCAGGTGATTTTGCGCATCGATGAGCGCGAGGCGATGCAGGCGCTGGCGGGAAGTCAGGCGCAGGTATTGCAGGCGCAGGCCAATGTGCAGAACGCCAAATCGACTTATGAGCGTTCGAAACAATTGTTCGCGCAAAAGTTCATCAGTCAGGCGGCCCTGGACAAGGCACAAGTGGATTACAAAGTTGCATTGGCGCAGGCCGCTGCAAGCGAAGCGGGTGCGGGTCAGGCGAGTCTCGCGCACGGTTATACGGCTGTGGTTGCACCTTACGCTGGCGTCGTTTCGACACGCATGGTGGAATTGGGCGAGATGGTCATGCCGGGCAAGCCCCTGATGACCGGCTTTGATCCATCTGAAATGCGAGTCGTGGTCAGTGTGCCTCAGTATAAAATGCGCGATATCGGTGTTAAGCCGGATGTAATGGTTGAGATTCCCTCACTGAATCGCTGGATCAAGGCGGCTTCAACCCGCGTACAGCCCATTGCGGATGCGCGTACGCACAGCACACAGGTTCGGGTGTATCTGCCTGCCAACGAAGCGGGCCTTTATCCTGGCATGTTTGTGCGCGCACATTTTGTGGTCGGCAAGGTTAAAAAGTTGATGGTGCCCGCCAGTGCAATATTGCGACGCAGCGAAGTGGTGGCGGCATATGTAGTGGATGTTCAGGGTGCAGTCAAGTTGCGCCAGATACGGGTTGGTGAATCGGCGGCAGAAGGTCTTGTGGAAGTCTTGTCCGGCTTGAAAGAGGGCGAGAAGGTAGCGAGGGATCCGGTGAAAGCCGGAATGTTGACAGGAAAAAACTAATTATAGTCAGGGAGAAAAGCATGGCACATGTCGTAATCATGGGGGCTGGCATCGGCGGTATGCCGATGGCTTATGAGATGAAGGAAAAGATCCGCAAAGCGGACAAGCTGACAGTTATTTCAAATACCGAGAACTTCCACTTCGTTCCGTCCAATCCATGGGTGGGTGTGAAGTGGCGCGATCGTGAAGACATTGAGTTTGGCATCCGTCCATATCTGGAGCGCAAAGGCATCAACTTTATTTCAACCGGAGTCAAGCGTGTCCATCCCGCTGAGAACCGGCTGGAACTGAATGACGGCAGTTCGGTTGAATATGATTTTCTGATTATCGCCACCGGACCGAAACTGGCCTTTGATGAAGTGGAAGGTCTGGGGCCGCATGGCGGGCACACTCATTCGGTCTGCCATGTAGACCATGCCATGAAGTCTTATGATGAATGGGATCAATTCACCCGTGAGCCAGGCCCTGTGATCATCGGTGCTGTGCAGGGCGCCTCCTGTTTCGGGCCTGCCTATGAGTATGCCTTCACGGTGGAAACCGATTTGCGTCGCCGCAAGATACGCGACAAGGTGCCGATGACATTCGTGACGTCAGAGCCGTACATCGGGCATCTGGGGCTGGGCGGGGTAGGGGATTCGAAAACTTTGCTCGAATCGGCGATGCGCGAGAAGCATATCAAATGGATATGCAATGCGAAGGTCACCAAAATCGAAGCAGGCAAGATGTTCGTCACCGAATACGACGATATGGCTAAAGAGAAAGCCACGCACGAATTGCCGTTTACCTACAGCATGATGTTGCCGGCATTCAAAGGCGTGGACGCGGTGTTCGGCATCGAAGGGCTGACCAATCCGCGCGGCTTTATTCTCGTGGATGATCATCAGCGCAATCCGACCTTCAAGAATATCTACGCGGTGGGCGTATGCATCGCTATTCCTCCTGTGGAAAAAACGCCGGTTCCGGTCGGTACGCCCAAAACCGGCTATATGATCGAGTCTATGGTGACGGCAACAGCGCACAACATACACTCGGAACTGATGGGCAATCCGCCGACCAGTCACGCGACATGGAATACCGTGTGTCTGGCGGACTTCGGCGATACCGGCGTGGCATTCATTGCGCTGCCGCAAATTCCGCCCCGAAATATGAACAAGGCGATGTCGGGCAAGTGGGTGCACGTCGCTAAAGTGGCATTTGAGAAATATTTCATGCGCAAAATGAAGCGGGGAACATCCGAGCCGATGTATGAAAAGCTCATCATGACGGCGATGGGTATTACTAAGTTGAAGTAAACGCAGATGTTGCCGCCGGCAGGTCCGGTGGCAACATATGCAAAACAGGATAAACAGATGATGGGTATTTCAGGACGTATTGCCAGGTATTTTTTGCACTCGCAGATGACGCTGTTGCTGGCGCTGGTTGCTGTGCTGCTGGGGATGTTTGCGATCGCCGTGACCCCTCGCGAGGAAGAACCGCAGATCAACGTCACCATGGCGAACGTGATGATCGCCTATCCCGGCGCGTCGGCACAAGATGTGGTTCAGACTGTCGCCGGGCCTGCCGAGCAGGTGTTGTCGCAAATAGCAGGCGTGGATCATGTGTATTCGGTGGCGCAGCCAGGTATGGCGGTGATCACCGTGCAGTTTAAGGTGGGAGAGCAACATGTACCCTCCTTGGTCAAGTTGTATGACGTGATCAACTCACATTCCGATTGGCTGCCACCGACGTTGGGTGTTGCCCAGCCTATCATCAAGGCAAAAGGCATCGACGATGTGCCGATCGTTGCGTTCACCTTGTGGCGTGACCAGGCAGTAGGTGGCGGGCTTGAGCTCACTCAGGTAGCGCACGCCATCGAGGCGGAATTGAAGCGTGTGCCGGGCGCCCGTGAGGTGTCCACGCTGGGCGGTACGCAGCGCATGGTGCGCGTGTTGTTGAGTCCGGAAAATTTGAATGCGTTTGGCTTGTCCATGCAGGATGTGCGCGCTGCATTGCAATCGGCCAATGTCTCGCAGAATGCAGGTAATCTGGTGCAAGGCAATCGTGAAGTACTGGTACAAACAGGAAGTTTTCTGAGCAATGCCAGTGAGGTCAGCCAGCTGGTGGTCGGTGTATCGAATAATAAGCCTGTTTTCCTGCGCGATGTCGCAGACGTGCAGGACGGCGCTGATCAGCCGGCAAGTTACGTGTGGCTAGGCACAGGCCCCGCAGCGGCAGACAAACAGATCAAGGCGCGTGGCGAATTTACCGCCGTCACAGTCGCTATTTCGAAAAAGCCCGGTGCGAATGCGGTGGAGGTTGCCGACAAGTTGCTATCCCGTGTGGCTGAACTCAAAGGTTCGGTGATCCCTGCCGATGTAGAGGTCAGCATCACGCGCAATTACGGCGAGACGGCTAACGACAAGGCCATGAAACTGATCAAGAAGTTGCTGTTTGCCACAGCCGCTGTGGTCGCCCTGGTTTGGCTGGCGATGGGGCGGCGCGAGGCGATGGTGGTTGGTGTCGCCGTATTGCTGACCCTGGCGGCGACGCTGTTTGCCTCATGGGCATGGGGTTTTACGCTGAATCGTGTGTCCTTGTTTGCATTGATTTTTTCCATCGGTATTCTGGTGGATGATGCGATCGTGGTGGTTGAAAATATTCATCGCCATCGTATGCTATACCCCGATCAGCCCCTGTCGCAGATTATTCCCGGTGCGGTGGATGAAGTCGGCAGTCCGACGATTCTGGCGACCTTCACGGTGATCGCAGCGCTGTTGCCGATGGCGTTCGTCAGCGGCCTGATGGGGCCTTACATGAGCCCGATCCCGATCAATGCCAGCATGGGGATGCTGATTTCGCTGGCGGTTGCATTTGTGATCACGCCCTGGCTGGTGTTACGTTTTTCAGATTCACACCACAACGCGGTCAAAGATGACGGCAGTACGGCAATTGTGGATTTCTTTAGCCGCGTGCTCAGTCCTTTCCTGAATGGCGAGCACGGCAAGCCGGCGCGCCGCAAGTTATGGCTGGCAATCCTGGCAGGCCTGGTGCTGGCCGTATCGCTGGGCGTGGTCAAGCTGGTGATTCTGAAAATGCTGCCGTTCGACAATAAATCCGAATTCCAGGTTGTAGTGGATATGCCCACCGGTACGGCACTGGAGCAGACGAATGCGGTGCTGCACGACATTGGTGGCTATCTGGCGACGGTGCCGGAAGTAACCGATTACGAGGCTTACGCGGGGGCGGCTTCGCCGATCAACTTCAACGGGCTGGTGCGCCAATATTATCTGCGCAGCGGTGCGGAGCAGGGCGATATTCAGGTCAATTTGCGCGACAAGCATCATCGCAGCCGCAGCAGCCATGAAATAGCCACTGCGATGTTGGTGCCGATCCAGAAAATCGCAGCGACTTGGGGCGCGAAAGTCAAGATCGTGGAAGTGCCACCCGGCCCCCCCGTGATGTCGCCTATCGTGGCTGAAATCTACGGGCCGGATTACGAGGGTTCGCGTCGCGTGGCGAGCAACGTGCGCGAGCAGTTTGCTAAAGTCGAGGGTATTGTCGGCATAGACGATACGCTGACCGAAGCCGCACCCAAGCTGCAATTGCGCGTGCTGCAAAGCAAGGCTGCGTTGCTGGGCGTGGCACCCGCCGACATCGTCGACGTAATCGGTGTGGCGCTGTCCGGGCAGGATGTCGCTTCACTGCACGATGTGAGTGCGAAATATGCGCCGCCACTGCGCATCGCGTTGCCCGCCGACCGGCGCAGCAATATCGACGAAGTGCTCAAACTCAAGGTGCGTGCCAGGGATGGTGTGCTGGTGCCGATCTCGGAAGTGGTGCAGGTGATGCCGGTTGCACGCGATTATCCGATCTACCACAAGGACTTGCTGCCGGTGGTTTACGTGTTCGGCGACATGGCGGGCAAACTCGACAGTCCGCTGTATGGCATGTTCGGCATCAATGCTCGCGTGGGCGGTGTTGCCCTTGAGCAGGGCGGCAGTTTGCAGAGTTATTTCTTCAAGACGCCGAGCAACCCTTATTCGAGTTACGCGCTGAAGTGGGACGGCGAATGGCAGGTGACGTTCGAGACGTTTCGCGATATGGGCATCGCCTATGGCGTCGGCCTGCTGCTGATCTATTTGCTGGTGGTCGCGCAGTTCAAGTCGTATCTGGTGCCGCTGATCATCATGGCGCCGATTCCGCTGACCATCATCGGGGTGATGCCCGGACACGCGTTGCTGGGTTCGCAGTACACGGCGACTTCGATGATAGGCATGATTGCGCTGGCTGGCATCATCGTGCGCAACTCGATTCTGCTGGTGGATTTCGTCAATCTGCAGCTGGCGGGCGGAGCGGATTTGCAGAGTGCGGTAATTGCAGCAGCGGGTGCGCGCGCCAAACCTATTATTTTGACCGGTCTGGCCGCGATGCTGGGCGCGTTTTTTATTCTGGACGACCCGATATTCAACGGTCTGGCGATCTCCTTGATTTTCGGCATTCTCGTCTCCACCTTGCTGACGCTGGTGGTGATTCCGGTACTTTATTACGCCACGCTGTACAAGAAATTCCAGTAAAATTCGCTACAATATTTTGTCCTCTCCCCAACCCTCTCCCGCTTGCGGGCGATGGGGTAAGCGAGAAAGGCACTAAACCCTTGAAGGAGCATAAACTATGACTTTAGAACGCATTATTCGCATCATCGCAGGTACTTTTGTCCTGCTGTCCTTGTCGCTGGGCGCTGAAGCCAGCCCGTTGTTTGTGAGCAAGTATTTTCTGTTTTTCACCGCTTTTGTCGGCCTGAATCTGTTTCAGAGCGGCTTCACCACATTCTGTCCGATGAATAACATACTCGCGAAATTCGGGGTGAAGAGCGGCTCTTGCTAAGCGTAAAACTTCGGGGTATCAACTTAACCCACATCAGCCTGACCTTGGTCGGGTTGATGTGGGTTTTGCCGTTTCTGCATTATCGGCATCAATATCCGCTGACCACGTTTAATCAGGAGTGGTGGAGTGCACTGCTGGGCGTGCTGGCGCTCACGCTGCTGCTCGCCCGCGACTATTGGCGGCAGCCTGAAATTCCACGCATCGTGCAGTTGCCCGCAGCGCTGATCGCCCTGGTGTTACTGCAATTGGCGTTGGGTATGATGGCCTATTTCGACCAGGCCTTGCTGTATCTCTTATACTTGCTGCTTGCGCTGTTGCTGATGATGCTAGGATCCCGGCTGCGAGACTGTTTCGGCATCGAAAAACTTGCTGTGATTCTTGCGATTTTTTTGTTGGCAGGCGCGGAGCTGAGTGCGCTGATCGGCGTGCTGCAACACTATCGCTGGCACTCGCCGTTGGATGCTGTAGTGGTGGTGAAGGTGTCTTCCGGTGTCTACGGCAATTTGGCGCAACCTAATCATTTTGCTAATTACATCGCGCTGGGCCTGATTTCGTTAGGTCTGCTGCTTCAGCAGCGCAAATTGCCTGCGGGCTTTGTGGTTCTGCTGGTCATTCCCCTGTTATTTGTCCTGACGTTGAGCGGTTCGCGCAGCAGTTGGCTGTATCTGGTGATGATGAGCGTGCTGGCATGGTGGGGAGGACGTCGCCTGCCTGAACTGCGCACCCTGCTGCGTTACTGCGTGTTGTTGCTGGCGGGTTTCGCGGTGATGCATGGCATCGTGCAGCTGTCATTTATGACTGGAGTTTCCGATAGTACCAACACCCTGCAGCGCATGAAAGGTGCAGATGCTTTGGGTGGCATTCGCTTGTATTTGTGGCATGAGGCGTGGCTGATTTTGAAACAGTCGCCGTGGCTGGGTGCGGGCTTTGGTCAGTTCGCATGGCAGCATTTTCAGCTGGGACCGGTGTTGCGACAGGCCAATATTTCCGGTCTGTACAACAATGCGCATAACCTGATTTTTCAGTTGGCGGCGGAAGCCGGCATTGCTGGAATAGCTGTGTTGTTTGCAGCAGCGGGTGTCTGGTTGCATGGTCTTCGTCGTACAGCGATGAGTGCCGCGCATTGGTGGTGCTATGCAATACTGGGCGTGTTGACCATCCATAGTCTGCTCGAATATCCATTGTGGTATAGCTACTTTATGGTGATCGCGGCGATTTTGCTGGGCGCGCTGGATGAAACGCGCTTTTCGCTGGAATTGCGCAGTGTCGGGCGCATGTCGGTGGCCGCGATGTTGTTGTTGGGTTTGCTGTCGCTGTTCCAGTTGAAGAGCGGATATGAACTGCTCAAAACTACGCTGGCGATACGCCAGGTTTCGGGGAATGTCGCAGAGGCTTTTGAGCGTACCCGCGATGGTCTGATTGCGGTTCATGGCGGATCGTTGCTGTCGCCCTATGCAGACCTGTTCATGAGTTCGTACATGGAAGTGAATGATGATCGCCTGCAGGCCAAACTTACGCTCAATTCCAAAGTAATACGGTTTATCCCGATTGCACCTGTAGTCTATCGTCAGGCATTTTTGCTGGCGCAGGACGGTCAGTCTGAGCAGGCCCGTCTGATGTTTGAACAGGCGATCTGGTCATATCCCGGGAATGCTGAAGAACATCAACAGTTGGTCAGACTAGCCGAGAAAGACCCCGCGCATTTTGGCGCTCTGCTAGAATTCGCCCTCAAGACAGAACAGGAGTATGTACGTGCAATTCATAACAAGTAATTTTTTCCCGATTTCGCTGGCTATCATGAGCGGTGCGATGATTTTATGGTCGATGTTGGGCAGTCGTGTGCGGGGTATCAAGGACGTGGATACTAATGCAGCACTGCAACTGATTAATCATAAAAATGCCATCGTACTGGATGTACGTGAGCCGGACGAGTACAAGTCAGGGCATCTGCTGAATGCTCAGCTGATCCCGCTCGGCAAGTTGAACGAACGCATCGGTGAGTTGGCAAAATACAAGGATAAGCCTGTCGTGGTGGTTTGCCGGAGTGGCAACCGTTCCGGAACGGCTTGTGTGACGCTTGGTAAACAGGGTTTTACGCAAGCTTATAATTTGACAGGTGGCATGATGGCATGGCAAAAAGCCAATCTGCCGACGCAAAAATAATGGCTAAAATAATAATGTACAGTACGGCAGTGTGCCCTTATTGCATACGTGCCGAGCAGTTGTTGCAACGCCGGGGTGTCACCGAGATCGAAAAAATCCGCGTGGATTTGCAGCCCGAGGCACGCATCAAGATGGTCGAATTGACCAACCGGCGCACCGTGCCGCAAATTTTTATCAACGATCAGCACATCGGCGGCTATGACGATCTCGCGGCATTGGATCAGGCAGGTGAATTAAACGCATTACTGGCTAGTTAAACCTTAAGGACGAAACATGACTGAAGCAGCGCAGACACAACCCGTATTCAACATGGACAAAATCTATGTGAAAGATCTTTCACTGGAAATCCCTCACGCGCCGCAGATTTTTCTGGAACGCGAAAATCCGCAGATCGAAGTGCAATTGCACACCTCTGCCGGCAATGTCGACGAGGGCGTATTCGAAGTAAATGTAACAGCAACCGTCACAGCCAAGGTGGGCGAAAAAGTGATGTTTCTGATTGAGGCTAAGCAGGCAGGGATATTCACCTTGCGCAATTTGCCGGAAGAAGAAATGGAGCCTGTGCTGGCAGTGATGTGCCCTAATATCCTGTTCCCCTACTTGCGTGAAGTCGTCTCCGATGTGGCGGTGCGTGCCGGTTTCGCACCTGTTATGTTGAACCCGATCAACTTTGACGTGCTGTACCAGCAACAAAAACAACAGCAGGCTGAAGCCGCAACCGCGACGACTCACTAATGAGATTTTTTGCCGCCCTGTGCCTGGTGTGCTGGTGTGCCGTGAGTACGGCGCAGGCGGTGGATTATGTATCGGTCGGGGAAGGCAGCGCAATTTTGTATGATGCGCCTTCCCTGAAGGCAAAAAAGCTGTTCGTCGTGAGTCGCTATATGCCGTTTGAACAGGTCGTCACGCTGGATAACTGGGTCAAGGTGCGCGACCGGTCGGGTGGCTTGTACTGGCTGGAAAAACGCGTATTGGCTAATAAGAAATATGTGTTTGCAGTGAATCCTGTGGTCGATGTTCGTGCCGATCCGGATGCAGGTTCGCAGCGCGTGTTTCAGGTGCGTGCGCAGGTAGCACTTGAACTGCTGGAAGTCACGGGTACGGGCTGGGTGAAAGTGCGCCACAAGGACGGCGAAACAGGTTACGTGCGCAGCCTTGAGGTGTGGGGGGAATGAATTAACAATGGAGTATTGATAAATCATTGCTCCATTTTCCTACCCTGTTGAATTATCCATTCTCAATTATTCATTCTCAATTATCTCTTCAATGAACATAACCGTTATTGGTGCAGGTGCATGGGGAACGGCGCTTGCCATCAGTCTGGCGGCGCAGCATCGCGTCACCCTTTGGGCGCGTGATGCCGAGCAGGTGGCTCTAATGCGTGCCACCCGGTGCAATCAGCGTTATCTCCCGGATGCGACACTGCCGGATAATCTGCTCTTGAGTTCAGACTTTTCTGCCGCCTTGGTTGACGCCCGGCTAATCATTCTCTCGGTTCCAACCGCGGCGTTGCGTGCGACGCTGAAGCGGCTGGCAGCGTCTGGAATTGATCTGCCCGGAGTGGTGTGGTTATGTAAGGGTTTTGAGGCAGATACCTCATTGCTGCCCCATCAGGTCGCCGAGCAGGTATTGCCGGAAGGCATAGCTAGCGGTGTGTTGTCCGGCCCCAGCTTTGCATTGGAAGTCGCTCGCGGCCTGCCCACCGCTTTGGTGCTGGCGTCCAGTGATGAGGCGTTTGCGCAGCGTACGGCGCAGGCTTTGCACCATGCCCGCTTGCGAGTTTATGCCAGCAATGATGTGATCGGAGTAGAAGTCGGCGGTGCAGTCAAGAACGTGATGGCGATTGCAGCCGGTGTCTGCGATGGCATGAAGTTGGGCAATAACGCGCGCGCTGCGCTGATGACCAGAGGGCTTGCCGAAATAACGCGGCTGGGTTTGAAACTGGGAGGTCGCCCCGAAACGCTGGGCGGCTTGTCGGGAGCGGGCGATTTGATTCTGACCTGCACCGGCGATTTGTCGCGCAACCGGCGAGTCGGTTTGTTGCTGGCGCAAAAGCAGAGCGTGGACGAAATTCTGCACAAACTCGGGCATGTCGCCGAGGGCGTGTATGCCGTGCGCGAAGTGCATAGTCTTGCGCGGCGTCTTGGGGTCGATATGCCGATCAGTGAGGCTGTTTATCAGGTTTTATACGAGCATGTTCCGGCCGCCGAGATGGTTGCCACGCTGTTGAATCGCACGACGAGTCTTGAGTTCAGCCAGTAAAACGGGTAGCCAGTAGCTCGTAGCCGGTAGCAAAACCGGTTTGACTGCCCGCCGCTAGCTACAAGCTTCCCTTGAATCCTTCTTGTCTCCAAGCTTCAAATACAGCCACTGCCACGGTGTTGGACAGATTCAGGCTGCGGTTGTCGGGCAACATCGGCAGGCGTACACGTTGTTCAGTCCTGAACTGGCTGAGCACATCTGCGGGCAGGCCACGGCTCTCCGGGCCAAACAAGAACGCGTCCCCGGCCCGATAGCTGTTTTTATGGAAGGGCTGAGAGCCCTTGGTGGTGAGCGCGAATACGCGCGCAGGATCGAATGCCGACAAACAATTCTCCAGTTCGTCATAGACGCGCAATTTGGCGAACTCGTGATAATCGAGGCCAGCACGGATTAATTGTTTATCTTCCAGCGTGAAACCAAGTGGTTTGATCAGGTGCAACTGGCAGCCGGTGTTGGCGCACAGGCGGATAATATTGCCGGTATTGGGCGGTATTTCGGGTTGGTAAAGAATCACGTGGAACATAAATTTAAGCCTTGTCAGTAAATGGAAAAAAGGCTAACTTCCGTCAGCGAAAAGTTTAGTCGCATTCAATCAGGGAAGAATTATGGCGCGTCCGGAGAAAGTTCGCTTAGGCGATTTGCTGGTACAACAACAACTCATTTCGCAGGATCAGCTCAAGTTCGCGCTTGAAGAACAAAAAAGTACCGGGCGCAAGCTGGGACGCGTGCTGGTTGACAATGGCTTTGTCACGGAAGAGAAGATATCCGAGGCGCTCGCCAAGCAGCTCAATATTCCTTATATCAATCTTAAATACTACAACATCAACGTCGAGCAAGTACGAAAATTGCCCGAAAATCAGGCGCGGCGTTTTCGCTCCATCGTGCTGGAGGACCGTAATGGCGTGCTGCTGGTCGGCATGGCCGATCCGACCGATCTGTTCGCCTTCGATGAAATATCGCGCATCGTCAAGTGTGACATCGATGTGGCTGTCGTCACGGAAAGTCAGTTGCTGGAAAGTATTGATCGCTGCTACCGGCGCACCGAAGAAATCACCGGTCTGGCACGCGAGCTCAGTGAAGAGCTGGGCGATAGCTATGTTGACTTCGGCGCATTGTCCATCAATGCCGGCAGCGAGGAAGCGCCGGTAGTCAAGCTGCTGCAGACCATGTTCGACGATGCCACGCAGATTCGCGCGTCAGACATTCATATCGAGCCGCAAGAAGGCAAGCTGGTGATCCGCTTTCGCATCGATGGCGCATTGCACTTGCAAACCGAAGCGGACAACAAAATAGCGCCCTCACTGGTGTTGCGGCTGAAGTTGATGTCCGGGCTGGATATTTCCGAGAAGCGTCTGCCACAGGATGGGCGTTTCCATGTGCGGGTGCGCGAGCAGGGGGTGGATGTGCGTATCGCGACTTGCCCGACCCAATACGGTGAGGCGGTGGTGATGCGACTGTTGCGTCAGGATGGCGGCATGGTGGGCCTGGATAGATTGGGTATGCCGCCGGACATGTTGACACGCTTTCGCCAGATACTGCGTCGCAGCAATGGCATGATCCTGGTTACAGGACCTACCGGTAGCGGCAAGACCACGACACTCTATTCCGCGCTGGCGGAGATCAATACCATTGACCAGAAGATCATCACCGTGGAAGACCCGGTGGAATATCGCTTGCCTGGTATCAATCAGGTGCAGGTGAACGAAAAAATTGCACTGACGTTTGCGACTGTGTTGCGTTCTGCGTTGCGCCAGGACCCGGATGTGATCCTGGTCGGCGAAATGCGTGATGCCGAGACTGCGCAGATCGGTTTGCGTGCGGCGATGACGGGGCACCTGGTGTTATCCACGCTGCATACTCGCGATGCGGCGAGTACCCTGTTCCGACTGGTCGATATGGGTACTGCGCGCTTCATGGTGGCGTCCTCCGTACAGGCGGTGATCGCGCAGCGCTTATTGCGCCAGGTTTGTGAGAGTTGCAAGGAGCCGTACACGCCCTCGCCACAGGAGTTCGAATGGTTGACAACTGAGGGCGTGAGCGGCGAACAACGGGGCGGGCTGATGCATGGGCGAGGTTGCTCGCATTGCAATGCTACCGGTTATCTTGGACGGATGGGTGTGTATGAAATGCTGGAAATGGGCCGCGAAATGGTCGAGGCGGCGGCACATGACAGCACCAATCACTTTATGCGGGCGGCGGCTGATCATATGCGCGGCAAGACGATAATTGACCATGCGCTGCTGAAAATGCGGCAGGGACTTACTACTGTGGCGGAAGTCATGCGTATCAGCAATCAGGTGGAAGACTAGCCGTGGGGGTGTTCACGTACAAAGGCCGCAACGCGCACGGTGAGCTGGCGGAAGGCACGCTGGATGGTGATGACAGCGGCGCGGTCGCCGATCAATTGCTCAGTATGGGTATTACGCCTATCGACATCAAGCCGAGCCGCGGCAACAGCGGCAACACCTCTAAGCAGGCGGATTGGCTCAAACGCGCGTTCACCGAAAAACCCATCACGCCGATGGATTTGATGTTGTTCAGTCGCCAGATGTACACCTTGCTCAAGGCGGGCGTACCAATTCTGCGCTCCCTGGCGGGTTTGCAGGAATCCACGCAAAACCCCACTTTTGCCGCGATGGTGCAAGATCTGCGGGAAAGCCTGGATAGCGGGCGCGAGCTCAGCGCGGCTTTGCGTCGTCATCCCAAGGTGTTCTCAACGTTCTATGTGAGCATGGTGCAAGTCGGCGAAATGACCGGTATGCTCGATCAGACCTTCATTCGTCTGTACGAATATCTGGATTTCGAGCGGGACATGAAAGAGCGCATTACTACCGCGATGCGCTATCCGATGTTCGTGGTGATCGCCATGGCCATCGCGATCGTTATCATTAATATATTTGTGATTCCCACCTTCGCCAAGGTGTATGCGGGTTTTCATGCCGAATTGCCCACCGTCACCAAGATGCTGCTGGGATTTTCCGCGTTCATGGTGAACTACTGGCTGCTGATGCTGGCGATACTATTCGGCGTTGCCATGTCCTTCCGTTACTACACCAATACCACGGACGGGCGTTACAACTGGGACAGATACAAGTTGAGACTGCCTGTCGTAGGCCCTATCATCCTCAAGGCCACGCTGTCGCGTTTTGCGCGCAGCCTGGCACTGTCGTTCAAAAGCGGCATGCCGATCCTGCAAGGCATGAGCGTGGTCGCCATGGTGGTGGATAACGAATTCATGCGCAGCCGCATCGAACAGATGCGCGATGGTATCGAGCGAGGCGAAAGCATCTTGCGCACCGCCGTGGCGGCAGGGGTGTTCAATCCGGTGGTGTTGCAGATGATCGCCGTCGGCGAAGAAACAGGCGATCTGGACGGGCTGATGTTCGAGGTGGCGCAGATGTACGAACAGGAAGTGAAATACGAAGTGGCTACGTTAAGTTCCAAGATTGAGCCGATTCTGATCGTGTCTCTGGGTGTCCTGGTGCTGATTCTCGCGCTGGGCGTATTCCTGCCGATGTGGGATCTGGGCAAAGCGGTGATGCATCCATGACAAGCAGGATCGAGGATCCAGACCGCAAGGGTCTTCCCCGCACGGGGGCTATGCTGTTGTTGCGTGAAGGATTAAGGATTGAGCTGGGACGTGTTGCGGTCTTTTCTAGCTACCCGCTACCCGCTACCCGCTCCTCGAAGGGTTTTACGCTGATTGAACTCGTCGTTGTTATCATCATCATCGTGGTGTTGATGGGGGTTGCTCTGGATCGTTTCAGGTTCTACCAGGAGCTGGCTGAAAAAGTAGCAATGGAAGGCGTGGTGAGCGCACTGGACAGCGCGCTGATCCTGCAATACGGGCAGATCATGACGCGCGGCAAGGCGGGCGACGTGGTGGTGCTGGCGCGAGACAACCCGATGAACTGGCTGCAAAAAAGGCAGCGTAATTATGCCGGAGAGTTTTACAATCCTTCACCGCAGGCGGTGGAGTCCGGTAACTGGCTGTTCGATCTGAAGTCGCGTGAGCTTATCTATGTTATACATAACCGCGATCATTTCAAACCCGGCAGCGACGGCAAGCCATGGATACGCTTCCATGTTGCAACCCGTTACGATCGATCCCGATTGCCCTCGTTACAAGACGCCCCGCCGGAACTGACGGGCGTGCTGTTGGAACCTGTCGAGCCATATGTCTGGTTTTGAGAGAGTATGTGTTGTAAGTTGTATTTATTGATTTATTGATTTATTGATTTATTGGTATATTTTTGCACGAGTTATTAAATGAGGTAGCGTATGCATACTGACTTATCCGTGATTTTATTATGGCGCGTCTTGGCGATCTTCTTGCTCGTCGGCGCGTTGCTGGGCGTGGCACTGGGGCTGTTGTTGATTTTTAAGCCGCGCCTTCTGGAGCGCATCAATCGCGTGGCGAATCGTTGGGTTTCCACGCGACATATCAATCAGTGGCTGGATCGCAGCATCAGTATCGAGCGCTGGTTTTATCGATACCATCGACCTATGGGGATAGCCATCATCCTGGGGTCCGGCTACAACCTCGTGTACTTTGGCTTGCTGTTCGACAAGGCGTCCGCGTTGCAACAACTGCCCCGCTATTTGCCAGCCAGTCTGATGGACGGACTGCTGGACGCTTTGGCGCTCGTTATGATGCTCGGTGCCGCTCTGGCGTTGCTGGCCGGTTTTTTTATCTGGTTGCGCCCCAGCCTGCTGCGCGGCATGGAAAAAGGTGCTAACCAATGGGTTTCTTCGCGCAGTGCCACCAAAGTGCTGGATGTGCCGCATGGTCAGGTGGATCTTTTTATAGCGGACCATGCGCAAAGCGCAGGCTGGCTGCTGCTGCTGGGGAGCATCTACTTGTTTTTTGTCATGTTTCGTTTTCTGGTGTAAACCGTTTTCCGTTCATCGGTTTTCCTGAACGGTAGTTGCGCAAATATCAGACTTCGCTTATAGTGTCAACTATCTTGTTATCTGCTTGCTGCGGCAAGGAGCTGACAAGTCAAAGTGAAGTTCTAAAATCGGGGCTGCGGCCCTTCGACGAGGCTCAGGACGGGCCTCATAATTTGGAGAATGAAAATGAAGAAACAAGCGGGTTTTACACTGATCGAATTGGTGATGGTTATCGTGATTCTGGGTATTTTGGCAGCGGTCGCATTGCCGAAGTTCGTGGATCTGTCAACTGATGCGAAAGTCGCGGCGGCACATGGCGTTGCAGCATCGTTAGCTTCTGGTGGCGCGATTAACTATGCGGCCAGATCACTGGGCACAGCGAGCACAGGCTATGCTTCTAGCATCGCAACTTCGGGCGTGGCTTGTAACACTGTTGCCGCCTCTTTGCTTGATGGAGGTATTCCTTCTGGTTATACGATTACTGGAACTGTTCCATCCTGCACAGTAACCAACGACTCGTTGGCTGCTGCATCGGCGGTTGCAAGAGTTCCGGCAATCTAATACATGAGCAATCAATGGGGGCAGCCCCGTTTGATGTGGTGTAATTAAAAACAGGGAGGCTTCGGCCTCCCTGTTTTTTCATCTGCCGTCCCCGCTTTTTGTTACACTGCGTAATCAGTCTGGGTTGCGGAGAAAGTCATGGAAAAAACATTGTTTGTGTGTGCGCACGTTGGACTAAATCGAGCCTGACCTGATTCACATGAATAGATTGATAAATAATCGCGGTTTCACACTGATCGAGTTGATCATGACGATGGTCATCGTCGGCATCCTTGCGGTATTTGTCGCCCCTCGCCTTTTTGACGCTAATACATTCAAATCGCGCGGTTTTGCCGATCAGGTACAAGCCTCGTTGCGTTATGCGCAGAAGGCCGCTATCGCGCAGAATCGCATCGTATGCGCAGCATTTACCAATAACAGCGTGACACTGAGCATAGGGGCTACGGTTGCTTGCGGTACGCCTTTGCAATCGCCCACAGGGGACGCGAGCTACGTAATTAACGCGCCATCGGGGATCGTTTTTTCTGCCGTGCCGGCAGCTTTCAGTTTTGATACGCTGGGCAAACCGAGCTTTGCCGCAACACAAACTCTCACGGTGAGCGGCTATGCCACTCCCATTACGGTGGAGGCGGAAACCGGCTATGTGCATTAAAAACAGGATGCAGGATGCAGGATGCAGGATGCAGGTGGAATGGCGGGATATGCCCATTGCAATGCATGTTAAACGTAGAATAAATCCAGGTTTTGCTGAATCCCGAATCCTGAATCCTGAATCCTCGCCCCTTTTTTTTCAGGCAGGTGCCAGTCTGATCGAGCTGATCATGTTCATTGTGATTGTCAGCGCAGCCTTGGCGGGAATCCTGCTGGTGATGAATGTCACCACCAAAGGCAGTGCCGATCCGCTGATCCGCAAGCAGGCGATGGCGGCCGCGTATTCGCTGCTGGAGGAGGTCGAGTTGCAGGATTTTTCCAATCCTCCCGGGGGATTTACCCCCGCGACCCCCGGTACTCCTGCACAGGCGGAGCGCACCAGCTTCGATGATGTCGGCGATTACAATGGCTTTAAGACGACAGGGATATTCTCGTTGACGGGAGCCGCTGCAATAGTTGGGCTGGAGAATTACAATGCCAGCGTTGCCGTGGTGCCGGCAGAATTGGTTAGTGTTCCGGCGGCATACAGCATCGCGGCGGGCAGTGCGGTGCAGATCAACGTGACGGTGGCTACGTCAGATAATCAAGAGTCGGTCACTGCAACCGGATACAGGACGGCATACTGATGAGTCAAGACAGGATGCAGGATGCAGGATGCAGGAAGCAGGAGAGCATGTCAGGATACAAAATGCAGGAGGGTGTGTCGCTCGTCACTACGCCTGTAAAACGCAGAGTCAATTCGGGTTTTGCTGAATCCCGAATCCCGAATCCTGAATCCATGTCTGGATTTACTTTGATCGAGATGATCATGGTGATCGTGATCACCGGCATCATCGGCGGCATGGTGGCGGTGTTCCTCAAGGCGCCGATTCAGCAATACATGGATGTGTCGCGTCGCGCGGAGCTGACTGATATTGCTGATACGGCGTTGTATCATCTGGCGGGCGAAATCAGCACCGCCGTGCCGAACAGCCTCCGTGTTGCGGGCTGTGGCGGAATTCCGTGTGTCGAGTTCCTGCCGACCAGGGATGGCGGACGTTATCGGGCAGCAACCGCCTCCGGGAGCGGGGATATATTGGACTTTACGATTGGCGATAGCAGTTTCGATATTGTCGGTTCGCCGATTGTTTTTGTTGCAGGTGACTATATCGTCGTCGGCAGCACCCAGTCGGATGGCAATCCGCCCTATGACACCACGGCGGCATCGGGTGTGTTGCGTGCCACTAGCACAACGGGTTCGCTATCCAAGGCAACTTATACCGCAACGCAATTACCTGAGTTTGCCCGATTATCTTCGCAGCGCTTCGATGTGGTGGATGGCGCACAGCAGGCGGTGACTTACGCATGCGAAAGTGTGGGCACGAATGCCAGCGGCAATGGCACCGGCCAACTCAGGCGGTATTGGAAGTACGGTTTTTATACGACGCAAGCAGCTCCGCCTATAACCTTTCAGGCAACCGTGCCGCTGAATGCCACGCCGGTACAAAGCGCCATTCTCGCTGACAAGGTAAGCGGTTGTGTCATTGATTACGCTGTTGCCAACCAGCGGATGGGTTTGCTGGGGGTGCGGCTGACGCTGACCAGCGGCGGCGAGAGCGTCAGCCTGTACCAGGAGATCCATGTGAGCAACGTACCATGATTAAAACAGGATTTTGGATCGAGGATCGAGGATCCAGAATGCAGGATCGAGGATCGAGGATCGAGGTAAAACCGGCCGGCTACAGGCTGCATGCTACTAGCTACCAGTTCCAAAGAGGCTTTTCCCTGATTACGGCGATTTTCCTGCTGGTGGTGATTGCGGCGCTGGGCACTTTTGCGGTGACGCTGTCCACCACGCAACACCAAAGCCAGACGATGGATGTGATGGGCGCGCGTGCCTATCAGGCTGCATTGGCGGGAGTCGAGTGGGCGGCATTCAATGTGAGCCTGCAGGCGGCAAGCTCCGTCACTGCCTGGCCTGGCTGTATTGCGGGTGCAACCGTTGCCGTCGGCGGTAACCTCGCGCCATTTTCGCCGGTGACGGTGAATTGCAGTGTGACTTCCGCAGTGGAGGAAGCCAGCACCATCTGGGTATACGCTGTCTCGTCGGTCGCCCATACGGCGGGTGCGGTCGGTGATGCGAATTATGTGGAGCAGGTTGCAACGGCGAAAATGGCCAGATAGCGGTTATGACAATGGGCTTTCAGGAAAAAATGGCAGTACAGGCATAACGTGGCAAGAGAGTTGAAATGAAAATAATAATCGGTATGGTTTTGTGGGGGTTGGCAGGCTTGCTGCTGTCGGCGAGTGCCGGTGCGGTGACGACCTCATTTACGGTATCCGGAACCTGGACTGCGCCAGCGGGCGTCACCTCGGTTACTGTAGAAGCGTGGGGCGCAGGTGGCGGTGGTGGCGCGGCCACCGGCAACCCGGCTAAAGGGGGCGGCGGCGCGGGCGGACAGTATGCGAAGAAGGTGGTCGCAGTGGTGCCTGGGACTGTTTACGCCATCGCCGTTGGAGCCGGTGGAACGGTGGGAACAGCCGTTGCAGGCGGGATTGGCGGCAACTCTACTTTTGCAGCGACCACTGTGGTGGCAAAAGGCGGTGCGGGCGGCGCACTCGCTGCGGCGAACAATAGTTGTGCCGCTGCTGGTGCAGGTTCCGCAACGGGTGGAGTGGGCGATCTTGTCTTCGCAGGGGGGAATGGTTCCGCATGCACAGTGATAACGACACCGGCTGGTGGCGCTGGCGGCGGCGGTGCGGGCAGCGCCGGGGCGGGTGGCAATGCAGTTGGAAACACGGCGGGTGCGGGTACGGCGACAGGCGGCGGCGCGGGCGGCGCAGGATTAACGGCGCGTGGTGCTGGTAATGTCGGTGTCGTGGCGGGCGGCGGCGGAGGCGGAGGTTATGCCACGAGTACAACCGACCGGAGCGGCGGGTTGGGTGCGGCAGGAGCGGTGAATATCAGCTATGTCAGCTCGGGTCCTGTCGCCGTTACTTATTATCACGATACAACAACTGGCGTGGCGATAGGCTTTGACGGGCCGACGAATGTTACGAGCGGCACAAATCAAGTTATTCCGCCGATCATCACCGCGTCATTGACAACTGCGAATACCTGCACGGGCAATGCGAGGTCGAATAATCATCCTGCAGGTCTGTTTACTCATTCGAGATGGTATCTCACCACTAACTACGCAGTTGCCACGAATATCAGTGCAAACCCAAGTGGTGTCGCAATTATTCGTGGGGTGGCAACTACTGACTCGACTATTGTGAGTCTGTATGACTATGACCCGGTGACGGGAGTCAAGACGCTGATCGGCTCAAGCCCAGTAATTGTTTTGACGAATGGCGCGTCAACCTCTGCATACCCTTACACAATCAGCAGCCCACTTTATACCGTGCCTGCCGGTCATCGGCTGATGCTGGAATACAGTTTCAACCAACTTGCCGCTACCAATAACGCTAGAGTTTATTGTTTCGTGAACCCGGCCAATTATTCGTATATTGCAGTGACAGAAACCGCTGCCGCCGCGCCGATGGTTTGCGTTACGGATACGTTTACGGGTGCTGATAATGCCGCTCCCGGCGCTAACTGGTCAGCGTCAAGCAACAGCGGCACATTTGGCGCACCGAAGATTTTTAACACTGCGGGCAACGGGCGCTTGCGTTTGACTGATGCAACGGCGAATGTCGCCACCCTTGCGGTATTGCAACGACAATTTCCCGGCGCGGGCAACAAGATCGTTGTAGATTTTGATCATTTTGCGTATGGCGGCAACGGGGCGGACGGCATCGCCGTGGTGTTATCCGATGCCGCTGTGCTGCCTGCTCCCGGTAGTTACGGGGGGTCGCTCGGTTATGCAAACCGAAGCACCCCGGCAGTCGTTGATGGTTTCGCAGGCGGCTGGCTGGGCGTGGGAATCGATGAGTATGGTAATTTTTCCAATCCTATAGAAGGGCGTAGTGGCGGGCCAGGCTTGATGCTGGATTCCGTTTCGGTGCGCGGTTCAGGCTCGGCGCAGACCGGTTACGCTTTTCATACGGGAACTGCCACGTTGAATCCGCAAGTGGATAACAACGGCGCGGCAGCTCCGTCACATCGCTACCGTATTACGATTGATCACACCAACGGAGTGAATGCCTGGGTGACGGTGGAGCGCAATACCGGCGCCGGATATGTGCTGCTTATTCCGGCTTATGACGCGAAAATAAAGGCAGGACAGGCTGCGGTACCCGCAAACTGGCTTTTGTCATTTTCCGGTTCAACGGGCGCCTCAACCAACATTCATGAGATTGATAATCTGAGTGTGTGCACGACCCAGCCGATCGATCCCTACATACCGCCTCCTGCTGCACCGGGAGATTTCAATACCTTCGATAGCACGACGGCGTCCGGTGCATTGGATGGAGTCATTCAAACAAAAATAGCCGGCATGCCATTTACGCTGGATATTGCGGCGTTGAATACCGCAAAAACCGCGTATCTGACCACGCTTGCCGGTGCAGTCAAGGTTGAATTGCTTAACTCGTCGGATAACGCGGGGGTGTTGGATGCAAACAGCTGCAGGTCAACCTGGTCGCTGTTGCAGGCTTTGCCTAATGCAACCTTCCCGGCAGCGCCCAACACGGGGCGATTGACGCTCGCGGCGATTACGGTGCCAGATGCATGGACTGACGTTCGCGTGCGGGTGAGCTATCCGGCAACAGGGACGCCGACAAAGGTTGGCTGCTCGACAGATAATTTCGCGATTCGCCCGAACAGCTTTACGAACCCTGTGCTGAGCGATATGGATTGGACAACAGCCGGGACAACTCGTACATTGAACAACATTGGTGCCAGTGGCGGGGTGACGCACAAGGCGGGGCAGCCATTCACAGTGGGAGCGTCAGCGGTAAATGCGGCAGCCACACCGGCCACTACCACCAACTACGCGGGCATGCCAACGCCGCTTTTGACGGCGTGTGCTGGAAGCGCTTGCACTGCAATATTCGGCACGTTCTCAATTGGGACGGGTACAGCGGTGGCCGGATTGATTAACTCGTCCACCGCGACATATAACGATGTCGGCTCATTCGCCTTGCAATTGCAAGACCAAACCTTTGCAAACGTCGATGCTGCCGATGGCTCAACAACAGCACAGCGCTACATCTCATCTGCTGTGATCAATGTGGGGCGTTTCGTGCCGGATCATTTTTACGTCACACCAGGCGCCTTCGATAATCGTGCGGATTGGTGTGATCAGGGGCTTTTGGTCGCGCCTCCGAACACGGTCTGCGTATCCCCCGCCTTTACCTATATGGGCGAGCCTATGAAAGCTAATTTCACGCTGACAGCACAGAACGCAGGCAACATTAGCACGCCAAATTACACGGGTGTCTTGGCCAAGCTTAATCCGATCGCAACAAACAGCACGCTGGTATTTGGAGCCATGGATGGTTTGGCTCCGTCCAATTTGACAGCGCGGTTGGATACATCGTTGGTCACAACTGGTTCGGGTGGCTTCATTAATGGTTCTGCCAACATCTCTGTGCCGATAGGTATCACTCGCGGCGTTGCTGCGGATGGTCCCTACGCCGCACTGGACGTCGGTATTGCGCCAGTCGATAGCGATGGCGTAACAACGATATTTGATCTGGATATAAATAACGACACAGTCAACGACCATACGCAAGTAAATAGTACCGGCGGTGAAGTACGTTATGGGCGGTTAAAAATATCCAACGCGTACGGTTCTGAATTGTTACCTTTGGCGTTGCCGGTCACGGTGGAATATTGGAACGGTACGGCGTACACCATGAATGTGAATGACGATATTTCAGTGGTCGTAGCCACGCTTGGAAATTATCAGTTCAATCTGAATCCCGGTGAAACGAGTCTTACTAACCCCACGATTTTCCATGGCCTCGGGAATGCAGGCTTGTCTGCGCCCGGAGCCGGCAATAATGGCAGTGTGGATGTCACAGTAAATTCATCAATCTATCTGCCAGGTAACACAGCACGCGCCACTTTCGGTGTGTACGTTGGCAATAGTGTATTTATCTATCGCGGACGACATGGTCGTTGAGCACGGGGCAGCGTTGTTGACTTATTTGTTAATAATCATTGACAGCTGTGACCGGCTAAACTAACTTCAAGCAATGTTGAATATTCCATTCGTATCTTCGCTGTTCAAAGCTAAAACCCGCGATGCAGGTTTGCTGTCCATTGGCCTGGCAGAGCAGGGGCTATATCTGGTGCAAGTGGCGTTTAACGGAGCTAAGCCCCGTGTGGTGCGTTGCGAATATCACGAAACGGCTTCTGCGGTGTCTGCGGCAGATCTGGCGCAATTGAAGCGCGAAGCAAATCTGGACAACTCGGTTTGCACCACGCTGTTAGCTCCCGGTGAATATCAGATGTTATTGGTGGATGCGCCCAATGTGCCTGTCCAGGAGCTGAAGACGGCGATACGCTGGAAGATCAAAGACGGTTTGAGTTATCACATCGACGACGCTACCGTGGATGTGCTGCAGATTCCCTACAATAAACTCAGATCGGATCGCAGCCAGTCGTTGTATGCGATAGCGGCGCGGAACGAGACCATACAAAATCGCATCCATCTGTTCGAACAAGCCCGGCTGGCGTTGAGCGTGATCGATATTCCGGAGACCGCGCAACGCAACATCGCTGCATTGTTCGAGCAAGAGGGCCGTGCGCTGGCTTTTCTTGCGTTCGACGAGCAGGGCGGATTGCTGACATTTACCTCGGGCGGCGAGCTCTATCTGTCGCGCCGAATTGAAATTAGCATCGGGCAGCTGAGCGATGCCAACGAAGGCATGCGCGAACAATATCGTGGCCGTGTCGAGCTTGAATTGCAGCGTTCGCTCGACTATTTCGACCGGCAATTCAATCATCTGGCCATCAGTCGCTTGTTGCTCTGTGTGCCGGACCATGCAAAGCTGCTGGATTTTCTTGTCGCCTCGGTGGATGTGACTGTGGAGAAGCTGGATCTGTCACAGGTTATGGACATCAGTGCCGTACCTGCGTTGGCTGATATGGAATTTGTAGCACAAGTGCTGCCCATCCTGGGTGCTGCTTTGCGTCAGGAAACGCGTGTTTTATGAGCCAGCAGATCAATTTATTCAATCCCGTTTTTCTCAAGCAGCAGAAGCTTTTTTCGTTGCTGACGATGCTGCAGGGGTTGGGTTTGATTCTGACAGGATCAATGCTGTTTTACGCTTATGCAGCCTATCAGGTATCCGAGCTGGACAAGCAATCCGAGCAAAGCACGAGGCGCTTCAATGCCGAGCAAGCTCGCCTGATAGCTTATTCGGCAGAGTTCTCCCCGCAACAGGCGAATCAACGGTTGCAAGACGAGTTGCAACAACTGGAGAAAAAAGTCGCCGAGGCCGACACCCTGGTCGATACCCTGCGTTCCGGCGCGGTGGGAAATACCACCGGGTATTCGGAATATATGCGCGCATTTGCACGCCAGGTGGTGCCGGGCTTGTGGCTGACGGGTTTTACGGTGACCGGTGATGCTGCCCAGATCAGCCTGAACGGCGGCGTGCTCGATCCTGAGCTGGTTCCTGTCTATATACAAAGGCTGGGCCGCGAGGACGTCATGCAAGGCAAGAGCTTCGCAACCTTGCAAATGCAGCAGCCTGAAGTCGATGTAAAGGCTAAGGTCGCGGCGGCGCGCTATCTGGAATTCACGCTGCTCTCTACTCCGGATATAAAGGCTAAGCCATGAAGCGCTATTGGAAACTGGCCTGCACCAAAATCGACGATATGTCGTTGCGCGAGCGTGCGATGATGTTTGCGGCGGCGGCTTTCGTGCTGATCTCCGCGATCAATGCTACCTTGCTCGATCCGCTGCTGGACACGCAAAAAGCCAAGTCCGCGCAGGTGGTGCAGCAGCAGGAGAAGATGAAGGAATTGCAGGCAACCATGCAGAATTTGCAGCAATCCAAACGCGACGATGAACATTCACCGTTGCGTGCGCGCATCGCACTGCTCAAGGCGCAATTGCAGGAGCACGACAGTTATATGCAGAGTCGCCGCGACCGTCTGGTTGAACCCGGCAATATGGCGGCGTTGCTGGAACAGGTGCTGCACAATAATGACAAGTTGCAGTTGATCGAACTGAAGACACTGCCGGTCGGTTTGCTGATTGACAAGCCGGTGACTGCGGCCGGGCAACAGGCAAACAAGTCTGTGCAGCAAATTTATAAGCACGGTGTGCAGATCACCGTGCGCGGCAGTTATCCGGAACTGTTGCGCTACCTCACAGCATTGGAAAAATTGCCGGCGCAGATGTTCTGGGGAGAGGTGAGCATGACCGTGGAAAAGCATCCCGATGCGCTCTTGACCCTGACGGTGTACACCTTGAGCATGGATGAGACATGGCTGACCGTATGAGGATCACTGGGGAGTGGGGAGTGGTAAGTAGGAAGTTGTTTGGTGCGGCTACGCCGCTGCTTGCCGTTTGCTGTTTTCTGTTGCCGGTTTTCAGTTACGCTGAGGAGCTGCCCGACCCGACGCTGCCACCTGCCAGCGTTTCAGCTCCCGTTGCTGTTTCTGGCGTAGTCGCAGCTATTCCGCCGGCAGGTTTGCAATCCATTATTATCGGCCGGCACAGGCGTGCCGCTATTATCGACGGTCAGACCGTTGAGCTGGGCGGCCGGCATGGAGATGCAAAACTGGTCGAAGTGAATATGGCTAACGTGGTGTTGCGCACGGCAGGCGGGAGGCAGGTGTTGACGCTGTTTCCTGATGTGAAAATTACGTCGAAGAGTGACAAGGCGGATTCGCCATCGAACCGAGAAAAAGTGCATGCCGGTACACATAAACCGGTTAGAGCCATGGAGAAAAAATGAGAAAGATCCTATTGTTGTGTGCGCTGCTGCTGTTGGCGGGGTGCGCCGCCAATACAAGCCGCAACCAAACAGTGGATGCGATACGGCAGGAGATGAACCAGGCAACGCAGTCCAGCGCACAACCGAGCAAGCCGGATGCGGTGAACGAGGCATTGCTGCCCCCGCTGAATTTCGCCATGCCCAAGGTTGATAACAAGCCGCTGGAGACCAAATTCGATCTGGCGGTGAACAACACGCCGGTCAATCAGGTATTCATGGCAATTGTCTCCGGCACGCGCTACAGCCTGCTGGTGCATCCCGATGTGGCCGGCAATATTTCCCTGAATCTGAAAGATGTCACGGTGTTCGAGGCGCTCGAAGCGGTGCGCGAGATGTATGGCTACGACTATAAGATAGACGGCACACGCATCTATGTTCAGCCGCTGACCTTGCAGACGCGCATCTTTCAGGTGAACTACCTGACGGGAAATCGCGCGGGCACTTCATCGGTCAGGGTAACTTCAAGTGCGTTGACCGATAGTTCGTCAGGAACAACGGGCGGTGGCGCAAGTACAACTGCCAACCAGGGCACCACCATCGTAGGCGGGGGCGGCGGCGAGAACAAGAACCTCAAGTTCGAGCGAGGCAGCGACAACAGCAGCAAAATCACCACGACCACCTCGACCGATTTCTGGGACGAATTGAGTCGTGCACTGCACACCATTGTCGGCAGTGAGCAGGGACGCAATGTGGTGATCAGTCCGATGTCTGGGGTGATTGTGATTCGTGCGCTGCCGGATGAGTTGAAAAATGTGACTGCTTATCTTAAGGCATCGCAGATTTCCATTGAACGCCAGGTGATCCTTGAAGCCAAGATCATCGATGTGCAGCTCAACGACAGTTTTCAATCGGGCGTGAACTGGGCTGCATTCAAGAACGGGTTAAATAGTCATGTGTCCGGTGGAGTGGGTGGTGCAGGCAGTATATTGAACCCGTCTACAGCGGGCGTGGCAGGTGCGACTGCATTATCGAGTGCGGCGCTTGCGGCAACGCCCGGGGCCACGCTGCTCCCCGCAGCTGCCGGCGCGGGTTCTTTGTTCGGATTAGCGTTTCAGACCAGCAATTTTGCAGTGCTGCTGAACTTCCTGGAATCTCAGGGCGATGTTCACGTGCTGTCCAGTCCGCGTATCGCCACCCTGAACAATCAGAAAGCGGTGTTGAAAGTTGGTACGGATGAGTTTTTTGTCACCGAAATATCCGGCGGTACCCAGGCAACAGTCACTGTGGCGGGCACCGCACCCACGGTGAAATTGCAGCCGTTCTTTTCCGGCATCGCGCTGGATGTAACCCCGCGTATCGATGAAAATAACGAGATCATCCTGCATGTGCATCCGTCGGTCAGCTCGGTGACCACGGTAAACAAGATATTGAATCTGGGGGTGACCACGGGAACTTATACTTTGCCGCTGGCATCCAGTTCCGTGTCTGAGACCGACAGCATTGTGCGTGCGCGAGACGGGCAGATCGTGGCGATCGGTGGTCTGATGCGTCAGGATTCGACCAACGGTGAATCGGGTCTGCCGGGTTTGTCCAAGTCGATTTTCGGCCAGACCAGCAAAGTTAATAACAAGCGCGAGCTGGTGATTCTGATCAAGCCGACCGTGGTGGATAGTGACAAGGACTGGAGCGATGACATCGCGCGCAGCCGTGACCGTGTAGAAAATCTGACAAAGCAAGCCAAAACAAATGATTAAAGACAGAGTAAATAGGGAGGTCGTTCGTGTGCCACGGCGCGGCGCGCTATTGACTATCAACTCTCAACAATCAACTCTAAACTGTATTCGGTCATGTATTTGAAACACTTTGGTCTGCGCGAGGTTCCGTTCGGTCTTACGCCCGATACCAGTTTTTTCTTTGCCTGCTCCAGCTACCAGGAGGCGCTCAATACCTTGCTGGTGGCTGCACGCAACGGAGAAGGTTTTATCAAGATTACCGGTGAGGTGGGCAACGGCAAGACGCTGCTGTGCCGCAAATTCCTGGCCACGCTGAATCAGGGCATGCAATCGACCACGCCGATTGGCACTCAGGATATGGCCGCCACCGCCGTGTCCGGGCAGCGCTTCACTACCGCTTACATTCCCAATCCATATCTTGAACCGCGCACGCTGTTGCTGGCGCTGGCCGAAGAGCTTCGTGTGCCGCTGGAAAAAGATGCCGACCAGCATCAGTTGTTGAAAGGCTTGACGATCGCATTGCTCGATTGTGCGCGTGAAGGACGGCGTGCGCTGGTGTGTCTGGATGAAGCTCAGGCATTGCCTTTGCCGACGCTCGAAGTGTTGCGTCTGCTGACCAATCTGGAAACCGAGAAGCGCAAGTTGCTGCAAGTGGTGCTGTTCGGCCAGCCTGAGTTGAACGCCCATCTGGCTCAGTATTCGATACGCCAGTTGCGTCAGCGCATCAGTTTTCAGTATGAGTTAAAGGGATTGTTGCCAGATGAACTGGAGCGTTATCTGCGCCATCGTTTGCGAGTGGCGGGCTTCGCCGGTGAAACATTGTTCGAAAAAGCTGCGGTAGCAAAATTGCACCGTGTTTCCAAAGGTACTCCGAGACTGGTTAACATCGTTGCACACAAAGCGTTGATGCTGGCGTTTGGTGAGGGCAGACAAAGCGTCACCGCCAAACACATAGGTATGGCTGCAGCCGATACACCCGAGGCTCGGCGTGACTGGTTGTCTTTGGCGCTGACACTGGGCGCGGGCGCGATGGTCTCGGCATTTGCAATTATCTGGATGGCGTTGCGGTGAGCGTCATCAATCAGATGCTGAATGGGCTGGAGCAACGCGGCGTGCAGGTCGCCGCCGAGCAGGTGAGGCCGGTACGAGAGGCACGTGCCTATCATAAGAGCAAGATAGCAGTGCTGGTTGTGCTGCTCGTTGTGTTGTTGGCCGCGCTTGCGGTATCGTTCAAGCGTGACGCATCTGCACCACCGGGTGTTGTTCCTGTGGTTGCAGAGGTAAAGCCTACGCTGGCCAAGGAGCAGCCGAAGCAGCTTTTACATCAAATTTCAGAGCCCGACAGAAAAAAAGTAACTAATGAAACGCATCATGTAACCTCTGCGCGCGCGGTGGCTGAACTGCCTAAGGTTGCGCCGCACAGTCAGGTGGCAGTTCAGAATGTGCCGCTACCTGCCACGTCACTCTCCGAGCCGGTCAAGCAAGTCAGCCAGGCGCAACAGGCTGATGCCCAGTTTCGCAAGGCGGTCGCCTTCATGCAGCAGGGGCGTACATCAGAGGCGATGGCAGGCTTTGAGGCCGCTCTGGGCTTAGACGCCGGGCATGAAGCGGCGCGTCAGGCGCTGGTAACCATGTTGCTGGAGGGCAAAAAAAGGCTCGAGGCTGAGCAGGTGTTGCAGGACGGACTGAAGAACAAACCGGCACATAGCGGCTTCGCCATGCTGTTGGCGCGTTTGCAGGTTGAGCGCGGCGAGCCGGATCAGGCGATCGCCACGCTGGAGGTCACCTTGCCCTATGCAGGGCAACAGGCGGATTATCAAGCGTTTTACGCCGCTTTGTTGCAGCGCAAAAGCCGTCACAGGGAAGCCGCCGAGCATTATCAAATTGCACTGAAAGCGGTTCCCGACAAGGCTGTCTGGCTGATGGGTTACGGCATCTCATTGCAGGCGCTGGCACGGCCTGTCGATGCGAAAGAGGCTTATCAGCGCGCACTGGATGCCAAAACCCTCAGCCCCGAATTGCAAGCCTTTATTCAGCAGAAAATCAAAGGATTGTGACACGCTTTTTGCTCGCTACGAGCTACGAGCTACGAGCTACGAGCTACGAGCTACGAGCTACGAGCTACACGCTACAGGCGCTTTAGTCTCTTACCGTTCTTGCCACCACCCACGCGCTGATTTCGCGAGCACCCTGTTTTTTTACCACATCGGCCAAGGCGTTCAGGCTGGCTCCGGTGGTGAGTACGTCATCGACCAGGGCGATGTGTTTACCCGATAGATCGACATCGCAGCCAAATGCGCCGCGCACATTTTTGCTGCGCTCTTTCCAGGGTAGCGAGGTTTGCGAGGGCGTGTCGCGTAGCCGATGGCAGGCATGCGTAAGAAGTGAAAGGTCAAGTGATTTGGCGAGAAGGGCTGCGATCAGCTGCGCCTGATTGAAGCCGCGACTCTTCAATTTGGCCGGGTGTAAGGGCAGGGGGATCAGGTAATCTGGCAACTTGGTCTTGTCTATCCGCTGTAAAAGTTTTTCAGAAAATATCTGCGCCAGCGCGAGTTGCTCCCTGTATTTCATCGCCTGGATCAGTTGGTCGACAGGAAAGCTATAGGTGAATGCAGCGACGGTGCGGGTGAACAGAGGCGGTTTTTTCAGGCAATGTCCGCATAGTTCGCCCTGTGGTGTAGGCTGCGAGCAAATCGGACAATGTGGCATGTTCATGTAGGGCATCGCTGCATCGCAAGCACCGCACCATAAGCCAGCATGACTCATGCTGCCGCACAACACACAAGGTTGAGCGGGCAATAACTGCTTAAATATTGCGCTATTGTTTAGCTTTGGCTTGTTGAGAATTGACAAGACATAGGCCTTTCTAGGATGATGCAGCGTCGAATTAAAAGCAGTTGTCCGCAGATTACGCAGATTACTCAGGATTAAACTTCCGGGTAGAGGCGTGATTCCTGCGCCAGCTCTGATAACCCAAGGCAACTATTATCAACTCTGCCTGAAAATCTGTGTGAATCCGTTTAATCTGCGGATTTATTTTTTTCAGGTGAATTTTCGTATCATACCCGCTAACTATGAACACCCAGACTATCGCATTTCACACCCCCGTCAAAAAATCCGTCATGCCAGAGCGCTGGAGCGTAGACGAGGTAGAAGCCTTGTTCAAGCTGCCGTTCGCCGATTTGCTCTACCGTGCGCAGCAGGTACACCGCGAACATTTCGACCCGAATCAGGTGCAGCTCTCCACCTTGTTGTCCATCAAAACCGGCGGTTGTTCTGAAGACTGTGGCTACTGTCCTCAGTCGGCGTTCCATTCTACGGGTGTGGAAGACCGGAAAATGCTGGAGCTGGATGCGGTGGTCGCAGCCGCGCGTGCGGCGCAACAGGCGGGTGCGGATCGTTTTTGCATGGGCGCTGCCTGGCGTGAGCCGTCTCAAGCGGACATGCTGAGCGTGGTCGATATGGTCAAAGCAGTCCGTGGACTGGGGATGGAGACCTGCGCCACGTTAGGCATGCTGAACGATGAACAGACCGAGCAGTTGAGAGAGGCCGGTCTGGATTATTACAATCATAATCTGGATACTTCGCCCGAGTTTTACGGCGATATTATCAGCACACGCGATTATCAGGACAGGCTGGACACACTGGAGCGGGTGCGTCGTGCAGGCATGCATGTGTGCAGCGGTGGTATCGTCGGCATGGGTGAGGATTTGACGCAGCGCGCGGGCCTGGTTGCGCAACTGGCGAACATGAATCCCTATCCTGAAAGCGTACCGATCAATAACCTGGTCAAGGTGGAAGGCACGCCGCTGGCGGAACAAGCCGATCTTGATCCGCTGGATTTCGTGCGCACCATCGCGGTGGCGCGCATCACCATGCCGACCGCGCGCGTGCGGTTGTCAGCCGGACGTCAACAGATGTCTGATGCGATCCAGGCATTGTGTTTTCTGGCGGGTGCCAATTCGATTTTTTATGGCGAACAACTGCTGACCACCGGCAACCCCGATGTGCAGCGTGATCGCGCCCTGCTCGACAAATTGGGCATGTATGCTTTTGCCGATAAATCGTAGTTGCCGGTTTTCTGTTCATCGTTTGCTGTATGCCTTTAAACCGGAAACCGGAAACCGGGAACTTTTTTTAAATGCCTTTAACTGAGCTACAACTTCAACTCGATCAGCGCGCAGCGCAGGGTTTGCTGCGGTCACGGCGCACTGTTTCCAGTCCGCAAGCGCCGCAATTGATAGTGGATGGAAAGTCTTATTTATCCTTCTGCAGTAACGATTATCTGGGGCTTGCCAATCATCCTCAGTTGATTGCCGCACTGCAGCAGGGTGCGGCGCATTATGGCGTGGGTGCGGGGGCGGCTCACCTGGTAAGTGGTCACGTCGCACCGCACGAACAACTCGAACACGCGCTGGCAGCCTTCGTAGGCAAGCCTGCTGCACTGTTGTTTTCAACAGGCTATATGGCGAATCTAGGCATGGTGCAGGCGCTGGTCGGACGCGGCGATACGGTCTTTGCCGACAAACTCAATCACGCCTCATTGAATGACGCGATGCTCTTGTCGCGTGCGAATGTGAAACGTTATCAACATTGCGACATGGCGCAACTGGCTGCGATGCTGTCCCGGACGACGGGTGGGCGCAAACTCATCTGCACCGACGCGGTGTTCAGCATGGACGGCGATATGGCGCCATTAGCTAAGCTGCTGACCTTGTGCGAGGCGCACGACGCCTGGTTGCTGGTGGATGATGCGCATGGTTTTGGCGTGTCGGGCTGCCAGGGGCGCGGATCGCTTTCACATTTCGGCATAGCCTCACCGCGCATAATTTATATGGCAACCCTGGGCAAGGCAGCCGGTGTGTTCGGCGCGTTCGTCGCAGCAGAGCAGGTCGTGATCGATACCCTCATCAACAACGCGCGCAGCTATGTTTACACCACGGCGACACCGCCGGCATTGTCTGTGGCGACGCTACAAAGTTTGCGCCTGATTGCCGACGGAGATGAGTTGCGCGCGCATTTGCAAGATCTGATTGCACAGTTGCGCGAAGGTTTAACAGGATTGCCCTGGCAGCTTATGCCGTCAAGCACAGCGATACAGCCGCTGGTTGTAGGAGACAATCAGGCGGCGCTGGATTTGAGCGCTGGCTTACGCGAACGCGGTATCTGGGTTGCGGCGATACGCCCGCCCACAGTGCCGGATGGTACAGCGCGCTTGCGCATCACCTTGTCAGCCGCGCACAGTACTGCCGATGTCACCCGTTTGCTGGAGGCCTTGCATGAGCTTGCACAGGAATTTTAAATTCGCGCAGCGATGCGTTTGCTTCCTCGCTCGCTTGCGGGAGAGGATTGAAGAGAGGGAGACGTGTATGGCGATCGAAATTATGGAAATGAAAAATGGCCGCCTTGCACGTTGATAGCTATGGAGGCAAAGGCGCGCCGCTGTTGTTCATCCACGGCTGGGGCATGCACGGCGGGATGTGGGGCGGCGTGCCGGCACAACTGGCACAACATTTTCAGGTTATGGCGGTGGATTTGCCAGGGCATGGTTTTAGTACGGGGAGTGGTCAGTTGGAAGTGGTCAGTGGGAAAAGCACCAAGCTGTACACTCCCGACTCCCCACTTACTACTCTCGATCTTATCGTTGACCAGTTGTCCGCCCAATTCACTGAACCGCTGACTATCTGCGGCTGGTCGCTGGGCGGGCAGGTGGCGTTGCGCTGGGCGCAGCGGTATCCAGAGCAAGTGGGCCGGCTGGTGCTGGTATCCTCAACACCTTGTTTTGTGCAACAAGCCGACTGGCCCTGTGCGATGGCAGCGGATACGCTGGCGGCTTTTTCTGCCGCCTTGCAACAGGATTATGCACAGACATTGCGCCGCTTTCTGGCGCTGCAAGTGCGCGGGGGCGAACAGGAGCGCGAACTGCTGGCAAGCTTGCGCAGATTATTGCCAAGTCGCGGTGAGCCTGATCTGGCGGCGTTGCAGTCCGGCCTGGAAATTTTGCGCGACGTCGATTTGCGCGACGTCCTGCCACAAATCAGCCAGCCGTCACTTGTGATCGCCGGCGTCCGTGATACGCTCACGCCTTTTCCCGCCTCGCAATACCTGGCGAGCAAATTGCCAGCCGCACGACTGGCAGCGATTGAGGGTGCAGCGCATGCATCGTTCCTGTCGCATCCCGATGAATTTGTAAAACACGTAGCGGGCTTCTTGCATGAATGAATTCGTAATAGATAAAAAGATGATGCGCCGTGCTTTTTCCCGCGCGGCAGAGGGTTATGACGCGAGTGCAGTGTTGCAGCGCGAAGTGTGCACGCGCATGCTGGAGCGACTCGAATATATCAGGCTTAAACCTGCACGCCTGCTGGATGCGGGTAGCGGTACGGGCTGGGGCGGACGGCAGCTGGCGGCAAAATACCCCGCTGCACAAGTGATCTCGCTGGACATCGCCATCGGCATGTTGCAGACCGCACAGAGTCGTGCTGGCTGGTGGCAAAAGCTGTTCGGCGGTGCCAGGCAGATGTCGGTGTGTGCCGATGTCGAAGCCTTGCCGCTGGCCTCGAACAGCGTCGAACTGGTTTGGTCGAATATGGCCGTGCAGTGGTGTAATGATTTACCAGCGACCTTCGTCGAGTTGCACCGCGTGCTCAAGACAGAAGGCCTGCTGATGTTCAGCACGTTTGGCCCGGACACCCTGAAGGAATTGAGACAGGCTTTCAATGGCGTGGACGATCACAGTCACCTGAACCGTTTTGCCGACATGCACGACATCGGCGATATGCTGATGCAGGCGGGTTTTGCGGAGCCTGTGATGGACATGGAATACATGACGCTGACCTACGATGATGTGCGCGGCGTGTTGCAGGATCTCAAGGCGATCGGCGCGCACAACACGACTGCGGGGCGCAGGCAGGGACTGATGGGGAAAAATGCCTGGGCCCGTTTGCTGGATAACTATGAAAAACTCAGACGCGACGGTAAATTGCCCGCCACTTATGAGGTGGTCTATGGTCACGCCTGGAAGCCTGCACCCCGCGTAACCCGCGATGGTGCGGCGATTATCAAAACCTCGTTCAAGATCAAATGAATTATTTTGTTACCGGTACCGATACCAATGTCGGCAAGACGCTGATCAGTTGCGCGCTGCTGCATGGTTTTGCCGGACAAGAACTGCGGGTGGTAGGGATGAAGCCGGTCGCGTGCGATGAGGGGGCTGTGAGTGAGGACGTCAGGTCGTTGCGTGCCGCCAGCAATGTGCTGGCCAGTCGCGGTCAGGTGAATCCCTATTGTTTCGAACGGGCTGTCGCACCGCATTTGGCCGCACAGTTCGCAGGGGTCAGGATTAATCTGGAGCGGATCGTTCAATCTTACCGTGAGCTGGCAACGCAGGCGGATGTGGTCATCGTGGAAGGCGCGGGCGGATTTTGTGTGCCGTTGAATGAGAGCGAAGACGGCGCCGATCTGGCACGCCAGTTGAAACTGCCAGTCATTCTGGTGGTCGGGATGCGGCTGGGTTGCCTGAATCACGCGCTGCTCACGAAGCTGGCTATTGCCGCCTCTGGCTTGAAAATGGCAGGTTGGGTCGCGAACTGCGTGGACGAATCGATGAGTATGCTGAATGAAAATATCGCTGCCTTAGAGCTGCGCTTTGATGCGCCGCTGCTGGGCGTGGTGCCGCATTATCAGACACCGCCGGATGCGACGGATGTTGTGAGATTTTTGGATATGTCACTGTTAAAGCATTAAAATCCGATTTATCCACTATCCACTATCCATCTTTAATTGCTCATTATGTTTGAATTCAGTGTTGTAGCAGTATTCTTCGTAGGCCTTTTGGGCGGTGTGCACTGCCTGGGGATGTGCGGCAGTCTGGTCGGTATTCTCACCACCCAATTGCCTGCAGGCGGCGCGCGCTGGCCATTCCATCTGGCTTACAGCAGCGGACGTGTGGCGAGCTACACGTTAGCGGGTGCGCTGGCAGGCGCGGTGGGGCAGGCAGGTTTGCTGTTGCGCGATGTCGTGCCGGTTCAGCATTTGCTGTTTGCCTTATCCAGTCTGATGCTGATTGCACTGGGCCTGTATCTCGCCGGTATTTGGGGGGCGGTGCGGCGTATCGAGACTGTCGGACGCGTGCTTTGGCAACGCATTCAGCCGCTGACGCGCGGCTTGTTTCCGGTCACGACACCGCTGCGCGCCTTCGGGCTCGGTACTTTGTGGGGTTGGCTGCCTTGTGGTCTGGTGTATAGCGTGCTGATCACGGCGATGGCCAGCGGCCATGCACAAAGCGGTGCGCTGGTGATGCTGGCATTCGGCCTGGGCACACTGCCGAACCTGCTGGCGATCGGCCTGTTCTGGGAAAGCTTGAAGCGTTGGGTGCAGTCGCCGCAGGTGCGTCGCGTCGCCGGTTTGCTGGTGGTGTGCTTTGGTGTGTACGGCTTGATCAAGGTAGGTTATACGTTTTATATCAATGGCTGGGCGGGGAGTTGTCATGTTGCTGCGTAGTATTTTGATTGCATTGGTATTTTTTATTTCGGCATGCGAAGAGCCCAAGCTGCCTTCGCCGTTTCACGCCAGCGAGGTCGGAGCCAGGTTCGCCGGGGCTGATTTCAAGTTGACCGATCACAACGGCCGGCCGCGTACGCTGGCTGATTATCGCGGCAAGGTGGTGGTGCTGTTTTTTGGCTATATGCATTGTCCTGATGTCTGCCCGACCACGATGGCTGATCTGGCCCAGGTAATAGGCAAACTGGGTTCTGACGCAGACAGGGTGCAAGTGTTGTTTGTCACCGTTGATCCTGAGCGTGACCCCCCCGAATTGCTGGCGCAATATGTGCCGGCTTTTCATCCGTCCTTTATGGGGTTGTACGGTGATGCTCAAAGCACAGCAGAAGTCGCTCGCGCCTTCAATGTGATGTACCAGAAGCAGCCGACCACTACCGGCTACAACGTGGATCACAGTGCAGGCACATTCCTGATCGATCCCTCTGGCCGCGTGCGCCTGATCTCGCCTTATGGACAGCGCACCGACTGGCTGGAGCAGGATATTCGCCTGCTGTTGGCGTTGGCAAAAAGTTAGATGCCAAGTTTTCAGTTTTCAGTTTCCATTGTTTCTGGTTGCCGGATGTTATGATTAGCCAAGGTCTGAAAAAGGCTACTTGTCCGGGGGGAGAGTATGAAAATTTTGTTGGCTGATGACCACGCGTTGTTTCGCGACGGGATGCGCTATGTATTGCAGCAGTTGTCCGAGTCGCTGGAAATACTTGAGGCGGACAATTTTCTGGATTGTTTAAAAATTGCCGGTCAGCATCCGGAACTGGATATGTTGCTGCTGGATTTGCATATGCCAGGTAGCGACGGGCCAAAGTCGGTCAGCTATTTTCATCAGCGTTATCCGCATATTCCGGTGGTGGTAGTGTCGGGTGAAGAATGTTGCTCAAATATGGAAAAGGTAATGGATTACGGAGCTTCAGGTTTTGTTTGCAAGAGTTCGAACGCGAATACGATGCTGTCCGCGTTGAATTTGGTTATGTCCGGTGGTGTGTATTTGCCACCGGAGATTTTGCGCCACTATGAGCTTGAAGCGGCGCATGTGGACAGACGCAGCCTGCATACCAATGCCTATGGGCTGACGCAGCGCCAGATGCAAGTTTTGCAGCATCTTTGTGCCGGGATGAGCAACAAGGAAATCGCATCACGCATTCATCTCGCCGAAGGAACCGTTAAAATCCATGTGGCTGCGGTGTATCACACGTTAAAAGTCGGTAGCCGCATCGAGGCTGTGCGCGCTGCCGAGCATTTGGGACTGCTCGGGGTGCCGAATGGCTGAAGATAGCCGCGACTTGCCGGGAAATAAACTGCTCAGTCTGTTGCGCGAATCGCGCTGGCTGTTGCTGGCAGCATTCGCGTTATATTTTACGGTGGCGCTGTATGGCTACCATCCTGCCGATTCAGCCTGGTCCCATAGTGCCGCAGCCACGCTGGTTCACAATCCCACGGGTGTGCTGGGGGCTTATTTATCCGACCTGTTGTTCTATCTGTTTGGCATGTCGGCCTGGTTGCTGGTGTTGTTCATGCTGCAACAAGTATGGGCCGGTTATCGCAGGTTGCGGGCAGACAGTATCTTTTGCAAAAGAACGCTGTGGGTTTCCGTCATCGGATTTAGCTTGCTGTTGCTCTCCAGCAGTTCGCTTGAAGCGATCCGTTTGCATACGCTTAAAATACCCCTGCCCCTTGCGCCCGGTGGCATGTTCGGCATACTGATCGGTGATGCGCTGACGCGCATGCTCGGTTTTACAGGTGCCACCTTGTTGCTGCTGGCGCTGATGGCGAGCAGTTTCAGTGTGTTCAGCGGCCTGTCGTGGTTGCGTTTCATGGACTGGTTGGGTGAGCAGCTGGAAGCAGCTTACTGCTGGATACGGCAGTTCTGGCAGACACGTCAGGACAAACGTATCGGTGTACAGGCGACCAGTTTGCGCAGCGCAGTTGTCGAGGTAGAGAAGAAACGCGTCGAAGTGCATCAGCCGATACACATCGAAAGGCCAGTCGTTGAAGTGGTCAAGTCGGCGCGTGCCAGTGAAGAAAAGCAGATTACGCTGTTTGCCGATATGCCCGACTCGCCCCTGCCACCGCTGCATTTGCTTGATCCTGCGACACAGCAGGTTGAGACGGTATCAGCCGATACGCTGGAGTTCACCTCCCGTCTGATCGAACGCAAGCTGCAAGATTTTGGTGTGACCGTTAAAGTTGTGGCCGCCTATCCGGGGCCTGTGATCACGCGTTACGAGATCGAGCCTGCAGTCGGCGTGAAGGGTAGCCAGATTACCAATCTGGTGCGCGATCTGGCGCGTGCGTTGTCGGTGGTGAGCATCCGTCTGGTCGAGACCATTCCCGGCAAAACCTTTATGGCGCTGGAATTGCCCAATGCCAAACGGCAGATGGTGCAGCTCTCCGAAATCCTGAGTTCTCAGGTGTATGCAGATATGCATTCCATGTTGACCATCGCGATGGGCAAGGACATCGCCGGCAATCCGGTGGTCGCGGATCTGGCCAAGATGCCGCACGTGCTGGTGGCGGGTACCACAGGTTCAGGAAAGTCGGTGGGGATCAACGCCATGATCCTCAGCATTCTCTACAAGGCCACGCCGCAACAGGTGCGCATGTTGCTGATTGATCCGAAGATGCTGGAATTGTCTGTGTATGAAGGCATTCCGCATCTGCTCTGCCCGGTAGTGACTGATATGCGTCAGGCAGCCTCTGGTCTTAACTGGTGCGTGCAGGAAATGGATAAGCGTTACCGGTTGATGTCGCACTTTGGCGTGCGCAATATCGCAGGCTTCAACCAGAAGCATCGGGAGGCCATCAAGGCGGACAAGCCGCTGACCAATCCGTTCTCGCTGACCCCTGATGATCCGGAGGCGCTTGAAGAATTGCCGCTGATCGTGGTGTTCATCGACGAACTGGCCGACTTGATGATGGTGGTCGGCAAGAAAATCGAAGAGCTGATTGCGCGTCTGGCGCAGAAGGCGCGTGCCTCCGGCATTCATCTGGTGTTGGCTACACAACGTCCGTCAGTGGATGTGATCACCGGACTGATCAAGGCCAACGTGCCGACGCGCATTGCGTTTCAGGTGTCCAGCAAGATAGATTCCCGCACGATACTCGATCAGATGGGTGCAGAAGCTTTGCTGGGTCAGGGCGATATGCTGTACTTGCCGCCCGGAACCGGTTATCCGCAACGCGTGCATGGCGCATTCGTCTCCGATCAGGAAGTGCATCGCATTGCCGAGTATTTGAAGGCGCAAGGTGCGCCGGAGTATATAGACGGAATGCTCAATTCGCTTGAAGACTCGGGCGATGACGGCGGCTTGTCGCCAACGCTGGATGCAGAGGCGGATCCGTTGTACGACCAGGCGGTCGAAATCGTGGTCAAATCCCGCCGTGCCTCAATTTCGCTGGTGCAGCGCAATTTGCGCATCGGCTATAACCGGGCCGCGCGTCTGGTTGAGCAAATGGAAGCCGCAGGTATCGTGACTGCAATGCAGAGCAACGGCAATCGCGAAGTGATCGCACCCGCAAGGCAGGAATGAATCAGGATTCAGGATGCAGGATTCAGTAAAAACCGTTGCGCCGCTTTTGATTTTCTCCTGAATCCCGATTCCTGTATCCCGCATCCTAAAGGTAAAACAATGAAATATATCTTCGCAATACTCATGCTGTTCGTTTTTCCGCTCACGGCTCAGGCCGGAGCGATAGAGAAGCTGAAAACTTTTATTGCCGCGACCCATTCCGCGCAGGCGACTTTCACCCAGGTCGTGCTGGATCAGGATGGTCGTCGTATCCAGAATGCATCCGGCGTGATGCAGTTCCAGCGACCCGGTCGTTTCCGCTGGACTTACCAGAAGCCGTATGAGCAGATTATCGTCGGCGACGGTGCGAAATTCTGGCTGTATGACAAGGACCTGAATCAGGTGACCGTCAAAAAGCTCGATGCAGCGCTGGGCAGCAGTCCCGCCGCGTTGCTCGCAGGCAGTAATGAAATCGAGCGCGGCTTTGTGCTCAAGGATGCCGGCAATCGCGATGGACTCGAATGGCTGCAAGCCACCCCCAAGGCGCAAGACAGCAGCTTTGCCGCCGTGTTGATGGGGTTCGATGCACAGGCTGGATTAGTTGTGATGGAATTGAACGATACGTTTGGCCACAAGACGGTATTGCGCTTTTCCGCAATGCTGCGCAATCCAAGGTTGGCAGCAGGGCAATTTCAATTCACGCCACCTGTCGGAGCCGATGTTATAAGCGACTGATTTATAAGTATGTATAGCGATTCTCTTTTTGATAGTCCCGCTGCCGCCGCCCCGCTTGCGGAACGGCTGCGTCCCAAACATATCGACGAAGTCATCGGTCAATCGCATTTGCTGGGCGAGGGCAGACCGCTGCGCCTGGCATTTCAGTCCCGCAAGCTGCATTCGATGATCCTGTGGGGGCCGCCGGGTGTGGGCAAGACCACCTTGGCGCGCTTGATGGCCTCCGCCTTCGACGCCGAATTTATGCCGCTGTCCGCCGTGTTATCCGGTGTGAAAGACATACGCGAAGCGATTGCAGAAGCGCAGCGGGTGTTGGAGCAGCGCGGTCGTCATACCATCCTGTTCGTTGACGAAGTGCACCGTTTCAACAAGTCGCAGCAGGATGCCTTTTTGCCGTTCGTCGAGCAGGGTTTAGTCACCTTTATCGGCGCGACGACCGAAAACCCCTCCTTTGAAGTGAACAACGCGTTGCTGTCGCGCGCCCAGGTTTATGTGTTGCATGCCTTGTCCGAAGAAGAATTGGGGCAATTATTCGAGCGTGCACAGCAGGTGGCCCTGCCGGAATTGAGTTTTGCCGATGATGCTCGCGAGCGCATTATCGGATACGCTGATGGCGATGCCAGACGTTTGCTGAATGTGCTGGAACAGTTGCAAACAGCCGCGCAAACTGCAGGTGTCAGCAACATTGACAGCGCGTTCCTCGACAACACACTGGCGCAAAATCTGCGCCGTTTCGACAAGGGCGGCGAAGCGTTCTATGACCAGATTTCCGCGCTGCACAAATCGGTGCGCGGCTCCAACCCCGATGCGGCGGTGTACTGGCTGGTGCGTATGCTCGATGGCGGTGCGGATGCACGCTATATGGCACGGCGCATCGTGCGCATGGCCTGGGAAGATATCGGTCTGGCAGATCCTCGCGCGATCCAACTTGCCAATGATGCGGCACAAACCTACGAGCGCTTAGGCTCTCCGGAAGGTGAGCTGGCGCTGGCGCAGGCTGTGATATACCTGGCCTGTGCGCCCAAGTCGAATGCGGGCTATGTCGCGTATAATGCCGCCCGCGCCTTCGTGGCACAGGATGGTTCGCGCGAGGTGCCGCTGCATCTGCGCAACGCACCGACCAAATTGATGAAACAGCTCGATTACGGTCGCGACTACCGTTATGCGCACGACGAAGCGGGTGGTTATGCGGCCGGCGAGAATTATTTTCCGGACGGCATGTCACCGGTTAATTTTTATCAGCCTACCGATCGCGGACTGGAAGGCAAAATTGCCGAAAAATTAACACGACTGCGCGAGCTGGATGCGGCAGCCATCCAGATGTCAAAGAAGGCTAAAGAACGCGAGTGACGGGTTTCGTTTGAGTAAATGTTGGTTGGCTCTCAAATTACTCTTGCTTCGAGAGGCTTGAGTTTAATTTATAGTTTTTATTGGATTGATTATGATTGTTTTGGGCATATGTAGCGGACATAATTCGGGTGCATCGGTTCTGATCGATGGAAAACTGGTTTCCTCTGTTGAGGAGGAGCGGATTTCCAGAATAAAGAATGACGGCAGTTATCCTCACAGCGCGATTGCCGAGGCGCTCTCCATTGCTGGCATTACCGCTAATGATGTTGAAATGGTTGCGATAGCCGGGTTAACCGTTTGGGAACAAAAAACGATGCGAGATCGTATTCTCAAGCATGACCTTCGCCTGGCTAAAGTCGAGCCGATAATTAAGAAGTGCTATTGGAAACACCGGGTCGAGTGGTATAGGCGTCTTCTGAATCCGCATCCGAGGCCAACAGGCATCCTGGCTAAAAAGCCGTCACAAACTGTCGAGCATCATTTGTCACATGCGGCATCTGCTTACTATGCATCGTCATTTGGGAACGAGAGGGTTGGCGTAATAACTCTGGATGGATCTGGCGACTATTCGTGGGGATCGGTATGGCTGGGTGAAAATGGAAAGCTGCAGGAAGTATTGCATTTGCCGTATCTATATAGCATTGGCCTTCTTTATGCCTCGGTAACCAATTATTTGGGTTTTGTTGCCGGGCGGCATGAGGGTAAGGTTTTGGGTTTAGCGGCATTTGGAAACCCGGAACCCCTTTTGTCTCGCCTTTTACAGCATACCAATATGAACGATTGGGATTCTCTGTTCGACGCCACGCTGGCGCGTGTTCCGCTACGTCCATTGACTAAAATTGGCGCGACAGTAATAAGTGACTTGTGTCAGGGTTTGCAAAGAGAAGATGTCGCCGCTGGCCTTCAGGCTTATACCGAAAAAGTGATTTGTGCCTGGATTCAGGAGCAGGTATGCAAACTGAAAGTCAGCAAGCTTGCCTTGGCTGGCGGAGTGTTTTCCAACGTGAAATTGAACCAGAGCATTCTTGCTTTGCCTGGCGTGGAGAATATTTACGTTCACCCCAATATGGGTGATGGTGGTTTGGCGAGTGGCGCAGCCTATGAAGTTTATGCACGACTAAACGGCGGTTTGCGCCCCGAATTGGGCGATGTATATATGGGCACTGAAATCAATCGTGAAAATTCCCTGCAAGCGTTGCAGAAATTGGGCGTTTGCTACGAAGAGCCAAAAAATCTGGCACAAGTGGTTGGGCGTTTGTTGGCTGAGGGCAAAGTGGTTGCCCGTGCGGATGGCCGTATGGAATATGGTCCTAGGGCATTGGGTAATCGCACTGTGATGGCTCCTTGCCATGACCCGAGCATCAACCAGTGGCTAAACAAGAAGTTCGCGCGTACCGAGTTCATGCCGTTTGCTCCTGTAGTGCTGGAAGAGCATGCACAAGAGTACTTTCCCGATTGGGACGAGAGCCATATTGCCGCGCGGTTTATGACGATTACATATGACGCGTCCGAGATTGCACAAAAAAATATTCCCGCCGCTGTCCACGTTGATAAAACCGCACGTCCTCAAGTCATTCGGCGCGAAGATAATCCTGGCTATTACGATATTCTCAAAGAGTATTGCGCAATAACTGGAGTGCCTAGCGTGATTAATACTAGCTTCAATATGCACGAGGAGCCTATCGTGCGCACTGCGGAAGAAGCGATCATTGCATTCCAGGCCGCAGGGCTGGACGCGCTCGTGCTGGGGCCGTTCCTGGTTCGCACATAAGTTGTTATCTTTAAAAATTGTTGGTAACAAAACGAGAATGACATGCTAGATATACAAACTTTACGTACTGATTTAACCACGGTCGCGGCACGCCTTGCAACGCGTGGCTTTGTACTGGATACGGAGCGATTTGGGGAGCTGGAAGCTGCTCGCAAGGCGATTCAGGTACGCACTCAGGAATTGCAATCCAAGCGCAACAGTTCCTCCAAGCTGATCGGGCAGGCCAAGGCGCGTGGCGAAGATACGACGGCCATCATGGCAGAAGTGGCCCTGGTCGGCGATGAGTTAAAATTGATGGAAGTGCAGCTCGGCGAGTTGCAAGTCGCGTTGCAGCAAATGCTCGAAGGACTGCCCAACATGCCGCACGACAGCGTTCCGGTTGGCAAGACTGAAGCGGATAACGTTGAAGTGCGCAAGATTGGCAGTATTCCGCAGTTCGGTTTTGCGGTGAAAGATCACGTTGAGCTGGGTGAAGGCCTGGGCGGTCTGGATTTTGAAACGGCAGCCAAGATTTCAGGCGCACGCTTCTCGGTGCTCAAGGGTGGATTGGCGCGCATGCACCGGGCTCTTGCGCAGTTTATGCTGGACACGCATACCGATCAGCACGGCTACACCGAAGTGTATGTGCCCTATATCGTGAATGCTGATTCAATGCGCGGCACCGGCCAATTGCCCAAATTTGAGGAAGATTTGTTCCGTGTGCCTCGTCAGATGGGCGAATCGGGTGAACAGAATTTTTACCTGATTCCGACCGCCGAAGTGCCGGTGACCAACATGGTGCGCGACGAAATCATCCCGATGGAGCAGCTACCGTTAAAGTATGTCGCGCATACGCCGTGTTTTCGTTCTGAGGCGGGTTCGGCCGGACGCGATACGCGCGGCCTGATACGCCAGCATCAGTTCGAAAAGGTGGAGTTGGTGCAAATCGTGCATCCCGACGAGTCTTACGCGGCGCTTGAGCAACTGCTTGGACATGCAGAGTCGATTTTGCAGATGCTGGGGCTTCATTATCGCGTGGTGAGGTTATGCACCGGCGACATCGGTTTTTCTGCCGCAACCACCTACGATATCGAAGTCTGGTTGCCCGCGCAGAATACTTATCGCGAAATTTCCTCATGCAGCAACTTTGAGGCGTTTCAGGCGCGCCGCCTGCAGGCGCGTTTTAAGTGCGGCACAGGCAAGCCTGAATTGCTGCATACCCTGAATGGCTCAGGCCTGGCAGTCGGCCGTACGCTGGTTGCTGTTCTTGAAAACAATCAACTCGCGGATGGCAGTGTGTCAATTCCAGAAGTGTTAAGGCCATACATGGGTGGGCTAGAGGTACTTCGCGCGAGTTGATTGTTTTAGTCTGCGGCGGTGCGCTTACACTCGTTTGACATGCACTTCGTTAATCAGCCTTGACAGAAACAACAAATTCTCCAGACGGAGAATTTGTTGTTTTGGCGAAGACAAAAGGCTGAGTTAGTCCGTAGCTAAAATTATCAGCAAGCCGACGGGAGTATTGTCATTCCTGAAGTGCTGAGAACCTATATGGGCGGTATGGAAGTCTTGAGCGTAAGTTGATCCTGAAAAACCTTCTCACGCGGAGGCGCGGAGGACGCGGAGAAAACCAGGAGTTAGATCTAAAACCAGGAACTAAAACTTGAAACAAGTTCTTTAAATATGGAATACATTCTTTATTCCATATAGATGGGTTTAGTTTTTACAGTTGGTTTTATTTTGGTTTTCTCCGCGTTTCCGCGTGAAATATGTTTTGGTTTCGGCTTGCCCGGCCAAGGTTTATTCGGACAGGGAATAGCTTGACTCCGCCAGTTCGGTGTCAGGAACCGCTTTTGACTTGTGTGGCGTGTGCAAAGAAAAGGCGGGTTTGTCGCGCGTGCTGACAAGCTGGTAATCATGAGCCGGGGTGCTGCCCGTATCGCCGGTGAGTCTGGACAGCATGTCGTAATAAGCGCGGATATTCTCGACAAAAATCACGGCCTCGCCGCCACGCGCATAACCATGTTTAAGTGTTTCAAAATAAGCAGGATTATTTAACGACGGCAGCCACTTTTTCACCTCTACCCAGGTGTCTGCATTGCCACCCTTGCGCTGAGTCAGGATGCGCGCATCTTCCATATGACCCTGGCCCTGATTGTAGGCGGACAACGCCAGCCAGGTGCGCTCGGGTTCTTCGACGCGTGGTGGCAGCTGTTTTTTTATCAGTTCCAGATATTTCGCGCCTGCAATGATGCTCTCGCGGGCATCGAGCCGGTTGGTGACGTTCATCCGGTCGGCTGTCGCTTCAGTGAGCATCATCATGCCGCGCACGTTGGTAATCGAAGTTGCCAGCGGATCCCAGTGTGATTCCTGATAGGCGATTGCGGCAATCAACCGCCAGTCCTCATTGACTGCACGACCCGCTTTTTCGAACAGCGCCTGAAATTTCGGCAGCGTCGTGGTGGTCTGCTCGATAAATTTGGCCGCATCCAGAGGCGCCAGCCTGTCATTGTGGCCATAGTAGCGATCCATCAGTTTGTGCAGCTCACCATTTTTCTGTATTTCAGCGAAGAACTGTTCTGCCTCGGCGATCAGTTCATTGTCCGCGTCGGCAGGAAATGCCCATGCCAGCTTGGAGGGTTTGCCGATGTCGAATGCAACGGCTAAATTTTCATAATAATTAAGCATTTGCGAAATCTGCTCATGATTGGCAATGGTGAAGTCCAGACTGCCTTGCGCCACCTCTTTGAGCAAGTCTTCAACCGTTTGCGTGGTGCGCGACTCCCATGTCAGTTCAGGTATTGTTTCGCTGAGAGTGATCAGCGCCTTTTCATGAATTGATCCTGCTACCACGGCAATGTGTTTTCCCACGAGGTTGCTTAAGCGGCGGGGTGCATCCTGATCCTGATTGAATGCAACTTGTTCAATCGCCGTCAAATAGCCAGGACCCAACAGTAAGCCGCTGTTTTTTTGATCCAGCCTGAAGCCGGAAACCGATAGATGCGCCTTGTGTTTGCGCAGGGTGGTTTCAATCTGATCTGCCGGAACCAGAATGATTTTCAGGGGAACATAGAGGTGATCGGCGAACTGTTGTGCCAGTTGTTTGGAAAATTCTTCGTCCGAGAGGGTGGTATCCTGCGCGATGACGACGATCAATTCCTCGTCGCGCCAGGAAGCCAAGGGCTTGTTTAGATGGGTATAGCCGAACAGCATCAGCGACAGAAATACGCCGATTTGAAATAACCTGATTAAAATAATATGTCTGTTCATGGCATCATTCTGCACGAAATCTCCGGTATCTGGTAGAATTCGCGCCCCGGAGAGGTGGCAGAGTGGTCGAATGTACCTGACTCGAAATCAGGCGTAGGTATATGCCTACCGTGGGTTCGAATCCCACCCTCTCCGCCAAATTAAAAAGGACATCCATCAGGGTGTCCTTTTTAATTTTGGAGACGGGTGGGTGGACAAACCCACCTGGGTTCGACCAGCGAGCATCGCTCGCGCAGGACGCACGCAGGGTGATCCCGAGTAAATAGCGGAAGGTCGCCATGTCATCACAAAATAATTTCCAACTCAAAAATCACACGTTCAACTTTTTCCTTGAGTTGCGTTTTAAGTTACTACGAAAGAAGCTTTTCGTCAGAATTGGCTGCGGATAACGTCTGTTTCATCTCCCAGAACCAAGCGTACTTTGATTTTTTGTTCTCATTTCCGGACTTCTCGAGGACTTCTGGCCATTGCCGCGCAATTTCAAAGGCAAGCGTTCTGAATTGCCAAAGAGTCTCCTCCAGCAACGGCGCGTATTCAGCCATGCACTCCGGATCATCCTTGAACATCCGGATCAAAGCATCGGGGTTGCGAGGATCAAGTCCTGCATCAAACAGGCTCTGCAGCAATTCGGACATGCGAGTCTGGGCAAAATCAAAAATCTGTGCACCGAGCGATGCACCTGCATGGCTTTTGAAATTTTCAAATAGTTTGGCAATCAGGTTTACCTGTTCATTTAGTCGCTCAGGCTCATTAATGTGCGCAGGCACATCTTCCACATCATCGCGGAAAATATTGAGATGTCCGATCAGATCCTGCCCGAATTTTTTGGAATTCAGTTTGAGCATCACTTCCAGCTTGCTCCATGGAACGCTGGGCATGTCCGAATCAAAAGCCTTTGCTACAACCTCGCTAACAGCCAGAATTTGCCCGTAACGGCTGATCTTTCCGACACGCAGGCTGCGCGGATAACCGCTCCCGTCCATTCTTTCATGATGTTCCAGCACTGCATCTGCGATCGACTTTGGCAACTCCGGGAATTCACTAAGCAACAAATAGGCGGTCATGGGATGTACGTAGAGATGCCGCCTTTCAACGGTACTCATCACATGCGATGCATCGAGCAGCATGGGATCAACGTGCAACAGTCCGATGTCATGGCACAATGCCGCCAAGGCTACGCACACTTCTGCATCACGGCTCAATTCATCGCAGCGAGCAAGATAAACACAGATGACAATCATCAACAGGCTGTGTTTATAGATAACAGGAAACTTTTCCTTGGCTACCGTCAACCTGAACCAAAGTGGTGCGGGCAGTCGGATGTCGGCGATGAGCTGGCGATATGAATTGCCCTGATCAATGATGTGAGCGACTTTCCTCAGTTTGTCGTTTCCTTCAATCAATTCAAGCAGGTCTGCAAATATGCTTTCAGAATTCAGCATATTTTCCACCGACAAAACCTTGTCCGGATCAATCTT
>JAUSNM010000014.1 GCA_030645535.1 Gallionella sp.
TAACGCAATGTTCTGCTGCGGAAGCCGTGTGAGTTCTTGCAGGAAAGCTTGCACCCGCAGCATCACCTGCTGCGCCGATTCCCCGCCCGTCGGGGCGTAGCTCATGACGTCACTGGCCCAGGCATCTATTTCATGGCGCGCAATGTCGTCCCACGCGCGCCCTTCCCATACGCCGAAGTTTTTTTCCATCAGGCGCGCATCGCTGCCTAGTTCACAGTGTCGCTCCAGCGCCAGAAATTCGGCCAGTTTGCGGGTGCGCAGCAGCGGCGAGCTGATGATCAGATCAAGGGGCGGCAGCCAGTTCAGCACGGCATTCGCCTCTTCCGCAAAGCTACCCGATAAGCCGACATCGAGCTGTCCGTAACAGAGACCGGGAGCGATGTCGGGCCGGGTATGACGGATCAGGTACAAAGTCTGCACTAAAATGTGAAGCCCGCGAAACGCGTCGATTGCCTCCTCGCCCTCCGGGAGGGGAGAGCGAAGCGAGGGGCCGAGGAGAGGGAAACGGGGATGGCGGGTTTCATTATCAGAATCGGCTGTGCATGCCCGTTAGATTGCAGCCAGCAAGCCCAGGTAGAACGCCAGTTCGGTGAGTTGCTGCACCGCGCCCAGGCAGTCGCCGGTATAGCCGCCGAGGCGTTTTTGCAGTCGCCATGCGAGGTAGGCGCGCATCAGCAATGATGCCGCAACGGCCGCGAACAGGTTAAAGGCGTGCGCGCCTGCGACATACAGCAGGATCAGGGGTGCGATGCCGGTGAGCAGCGCGATAATAAAACTGACGGGGCTGATCTGTTGTGCAGCGGGTTTGGCGCGCGCGCTGTCGTCGTCGCGGATGTAGCGCTGGGTCAGCATCAGGCTGGCTGCCATCAGGCGGCTGAAGCCGTGCGCCGCGATCAATGCGCTGGCTGCGAACAGCAGCGAGTGCGAGCCGCAAAGGGCTGTCAGCGCCTGGTATTTTAACAGCAGCACCAGTATCAGCGAGATGGCGCCATATGCGCCGACCCGCGAATCCTTCATGATTGCCAGCGCCTTGTCGCGTGTAAAACCGCCGCCCAGTCCGTCGGCAAAGTCGGAGAGGCCGTCTTCGTGGAATGCGCCGGTGATCAGGATGCCGGCCGTCATGGAGAGTCCCACCGCCAGCGTTAGCGGCAGCACTTGTGCAGCAATCATCAGCACAGCGGCACAAAGTGCGCCTACGACGATACCTGTCAGCGGAAAATAGCGCGACGCCTGGGCCAGTTGCTGCGCGGAATGACCTACCCACGCGGGCACCGGGATGCGCGTGAAAAATTGTAAGGCGGTGAGGAAGATACGCAGTTCTCGCAACATGATGGACAGGGTAAATGGAAGCGCTGCCAGACTAGCAGCGGCCGCATTGACTGTCCACAGCAATTCATATTTTGACCGTAAGACCGTCATTCCTGCGCAGGCCGGAATGACGCGACGGAGAAAAAGCCATAATGAGAATTGCCGGACTATACAGTCGTATGTTGGCAGTAAGGCACTCACGTGTGTGCCGGGAAAGGCGCTTTTCTGATAACGGGCGTGGGGAAGTGTGGCGCATTGATGATAAAATTCGCCACACTTGCACCGATTACGGTACAGGCATGCCCGTTTCCCCCCTCCCAACCTTCCCCCGCAAGCGAGGGAAGGGGCAAACGATTCGCTATGCGAATTTTACGTTGACGTGCGCACTATGAATTTATCCAGTACACAGCTCTATTTACGCCTCCTGAAATACGTCAAACCCTACTGGCGCATCTTTGCGATTTCACTGCTCGGCATGATGGTTGTCGCATCCACCGAGCCGCTGGTGCCCGCGCTGATGAAGCCGATGCTGGACGGCACGTTTGTCCACAAGGATCAGGCGATGATGCGCATCGTGCCGGCGGTCATCATCCTGATTTTCCTGATACGCGGCATCGCCACGTTTGTCGGGACTTTGGCGATCAGCTGGGTCGGCAACAAGCTGGTGATGGATCTGCGCGAGGAGATGTTCCGCAAACTGCTGTGTCTGCCGACAGGTTTCTACGACGAACATGCCACAGGTTCCTTGCTCTCCAAACTGACCTACGACGTGACACAGGTAACCAATGCCGCGACGGTGGTGGTGACCATTTCGGTGCGCGATTCCATCGTCATGGCAGGCTTGCTGGGTTGGCTGTTTTATCTGAACTGGAAGCTGACCCTGCTCACTTTGCTGATGGCGCCAGTCATCGCCGTGATCATCAGCACGATAAGTAAACGTATGCGCCTGTCCAGCCGCGATTCCCAGCAGTCTATGGGTGACATGACGCAAGTGATCGAAGAGAGCGTCTCTGCGCACAAGGTGGTCAAGCTGTTCGGCGGACAGCAATACGAACGCGACCGTTTCCATGAGCAGGCCAACTGGGTGCGCCGCCATGCGATGAAGCAGGCGTCCGCCGCTGCCGCCAACGTGCCCATCGTGCAGATGGTCGCAGCAGTCGCCTTGGCTGTGGTGGTCTATCTGGCTACGTTGCAATCCAACGCCGATGAAGTCACGGTGGGCGGTTTTGTCTCGTTCATCATGGCGATGTTGATGCTGACCGCGCCACTCAAGCGCCTGACCGGTGTGAGCGAATATTTGCAACGGGGTCTGGCGGCGGCAGAGAGTGTGTTCGCTTTGCTCGACACCCTGGGTGAGCAGGACGAAGGGACAGTCAAAATAGGGCGTGTACGCGGTGAACTGCATTTCGATAACGTCCAGTTTACCTATGCGCCTGATGCACGCCCGGTGCTGAAAAATATCCAACTGGATATTCGCGCCGGAGAAAACGTCGCCTTTGTCGGGGCGTCCGGCAGCGGCAAGACGACTCTGGCTAATCTAGTGCCGCGTTTCTATACGGCGACGGGCGGCGAAATCCGCCTGGACGGACATAATCTCACCGATCTGACACTTGCCAGCCTGCGTTCCAACATCGCCCTGGTCAGCCAGGAAGTAGTGCTGTTCAATGACACGATCTCGGCGAATATTGCCTACGGGCAGATGCGGGTCGTCAGCCAAGCGGAAATAATCGCCGCAGCAACCGCGGCTCACGCGATGGAATTTATCCGTGAATGGCCGGAAGGCTTGAACACGCTGGTCGGCGAGCGCGGCGTGAAACTGTCCGGCGGTCAGCGCCAGCGCATCGCAATTGCCCGCGCGATACTCAAGGATGCGCCGGTATTGATACTCGATGAGGCGACTTCTGCGCTGGATTCCGAATCCGAACGCTTTGTGCAGGCAGCACTGGAAACCCTGATGCGGGGCCGCACCACGCTGGTCATCGCGCATCGGCTGTCCACGATAGAAAAAGCCGACCGGATCGTGGTTTTGCAAAAAGGCGAAATCGCTGAAATCGGCACGCACGCCGAATTGCTGGCGAAAAACGGCGTGTATGCCCAGCTGCACCGTATTCAGTTTGCGGTTACAGGGAACACAATTCCACAAGCCGTATAAGGTTGACGCGACGGGTCGAATGGCATAAATTGCGTCACCCGATTCAACCAACCCTCAGGAGATAAACATGGCAGTTCTCGTAGGTAATGCAGCACCTGACTTTACCGCTGTTGCGGTAATGGGCAACAACGAAATGAATGAATCGTTTAACCTGAAGAGCTACATCGCCGGTAAAGCTGCGGTTGTTTTCTTCTATCCTCTTGATTTTACGTTTGTTTGTCCTTCCGAGCTGATCGCATTTGATCATCGTCTGTCTGACTTCAAGAGCCGTGGTGTGGAAGTGATCGGCGTGTCGATTGACTCGCAATTCACCCATCTGGCCTGGAAAAATACGCCAATCAACAAGGGCGGTATCGGTCAGGTCGGTTATCCGCTGGTTGCCGACATCAAGCACGAAATCTGCAAGGCTTACGATGTAGAAGCTGCAGGCGGCGTGGCTTATCGCGGTTCGTTCCTGATCGACAAGGCAGGTGTGGTGCGCCATCAGGTAGTCAATGATCTGCCGCTGGGTCGCGACATCGACGAAATGCTGCGCATGGTAGACGCGCTGCAATTCCATGAAGAACATGGCGAAGTTTGCCCTGCCGGCTGGAACAAGGGCAAGGCAGGCATGAATGCTTCGACTGCCGGTGTTGCGCAATACCTGGCCGAGCACGCTCAGGAACTGTAAGCAGTACTTGCCTCGCTTTGGCGGGGGATAGAAAAAGGCCATCCGCAGGATGGCCTTTTTCGTTAAAATCCGTTCGTTTTCCCATTTTTAATTATCAAACATGCTGATCGGGTTCGTCGTTATCTACTTGCTGTTTTCCATCGGCATCGGCGTGTATGCCTCGACGCGGGTACACAACGCCCGCGATTTTGTGGTTGCCGGGCGCAATCTGCCCTTGCCTGTCGTTACCGCGACGGTATTCGCCACCTGGTTTGGTGCAGAAACGGTGCTGGGGATTTCCGCTACCTTTGTCAAAGAAGGCTTGAGCGGCGTGGTCGCCGATCCGTTCGGTGCAAGTCTGTGTCTGATCATCGCCGGGCTGTTTTTCGCAGGCCGTCTGTACCGGATGAATTTGCTCACCATCGGCGATTACTACCGGGCGCGCTACAGTCGCACAGTGGAACTGATCATGACCATCTGCATCATGATTTCCTATCTCGGCTGGGTGTCGGCGCAGGTGACGGCATTGGGCCTGGTGTTCAATCTGGTGAGCGGCGGCGCTATTGCACAAACTTCCGGCATGGTGATCGGCACGGCCATCGTGCTGGGCTATACGATGTTCGGCGGGATGTGGTCGGTGGCCTTGCTGGATTTCGTGCAGATGACCGTCATCATGTCGGCCATGTTGCTGATCGCCGTGCTGGTGGGCGGTAATGCGGGCGGCGTGAGCCATGTCATCAGTCATGCGCATGATTCAGGCCGCTTGCAACTCTTCCCGCACGGCGGCTATGAGGTATGGATCCCTTTCGTAGGGGCTGCTTTGACCATGATGCTGGGTTCTATCCCGCAACAGGACGTGTTTCAGCGCATGACCTCGGCACGCGATGAGAAGACGGCGGTACGCGGCTCGGTGCTGGGTGGCGTGCTGTATTTCGGCTTTGCTTTTGTGCCGATGTTTCTGGCTTATTCAGCGACGCTGATCGACCCTGAGGTGTTTGGTAAATTGATCGAAACTGACTCGCAGATGGTGTTGCCTAATCTGATTTTGCAGCACACGCCGCTGATCGCTCAGGTGTTATTCTTTGGCGCATTGTTGTCGGCTATCATGAGCACGGCTTCCGCCACCTTGCTGGCGCCCTCGGTGATGTTCACCGAGAATATCCTCAAGCACTTTGCGTTGAAACACATGAGCGACAGCCAGATGCTGCGCACGATGCGCATCATCGTGGTGACGTTCGGCTGCATCGTGCTGGCATTCGCGCTCAATTCCAACGCGAGCATCTTCAAGATGGTTGAAAATGCCTACAAGATCACGCTGGTGGGCGCGTTCGTGCCGCTGGCGTTCGGACTTTACTGGAAGCGCGCCAGCAATCAGGGCGCGTTACTCTCCATCGCGCTGGGCCTGATTTCCTGGCTGCTGATGGAGAAATTCTATACCGGCACGATCTGGCCGCCGCAACTGGTGGGCTTGCTGTTGAGCGCAGCGGGCATGCTGATCGGGTCTTTATTGCCTAACCTGATGCATCGCCATCACGCAGCCCATGCTAAAGCTTAATTTCTGTCATCATACTGTCATAAATTCTTCATACTCTGGCAGCTTCAATTGAAGGAGTGATGATGAGCGCTAAGATTCTGATTGTGGAAGATGAACCGGCGATCCAGGAATTGCTGGTTTTTAATGTCACGCAGGCCGGGTTTGTGGCCTTGCGCGCAGGGGATGCAGAAGAGGCATGGCAACAGATACGCGATCATGCGCCGGATTTGATTTTGCTGGACTGGATGTTGCCCTCCACCAGCGGCGTTGTACTGGCACGGCAACTGCGCTCTGAGGCACAAACACGCGACATTCCCATCATCATGCTGACGGCGCGTGGCGATGAGCGCGACAAGGTGCTGGGGCTGGAATCCGGTGCGGATGATTACATCACCAAGCCGTTCTCGCCGCGCGAGTTGATGGCGCGGATACGCGCCGTGATGCGTCGCCACATACCGACCTTGTCGGATGAAAAAGTGGCAGCCGGTGGTCTGGAATTGTCCCCGACTTCGCATCGGGTGACGGCGCAGGGTGTGTCTGTCGAACTGGGTCCGACTGAGTTTCGCCTGTTGCATTTTTTCATGACGCACGCAGAGCGCGTGTATAGTCGCACGCAATTGCTCGACCAGGTATGGGGTACGCAAGTGTTCGTCGAGGAGCGCACGGTGGATGTACATATCCGCCGGCTGCGCGCGTCGCTGGAAGCCACAGGACTGGACAGTCTGATCCAGACCGTGCGCGGCAGTGGTTATCGTTTTTCAACAAATTATAAGTAGTTGATTTAACGACATTTAGTCGTTATCTCATGCTTTTTTTATTTAGAGAGTGGATGCTTTGCAGGAATTCTGGTTACGCGTGAGTTTGCCTGTCGTTTTCAGCGCACTGGCGGCGTTGTTGCTGTGGGGGCTGTTCTCGGCTGTCGCTGCCTTGTCATTTATGCTGTTGGTGCTGCTGCTGGTGATGGCGCGCAATGCGCGGCAATTATACAAGCTCGGTGAATGGCTCAAAGAGGCGCGTATCGAAACGATCCCTGAGGCCGACGGTATGTGGGGTGAGGTATTCTCAAAGCTCTACAAAATGGTCAAGCGGCATAAACAGACCAAGCAAAAATTGGCCACCGAGTTGCTGAATATCGAGCAAGCCACCGCCGCGCTGCCTGAGGGTGTGGTGAGTCTCAATGAAGCGCATCGCATCGAGTGGTGCAATCCGCTCGCCGAGTTGCATTTCGGTCTGAATGCACAGCGCGACATCCAGCAGGACATCACCTATCTGGTGCGTCAGCCGGAATTCATTGAATATCTGCAGGCAGGAGATTTAGGCGAGCCACTGGTGATGATGCCGGCGCGCCACGACGACATGGTGTTGTCTATCAAGCTGATTTCCTATGGCGGAAACAAGCGATTGCTGATCAGTCGCGACATTACTCAACTGGAACGCATCGAAACCATGCGCCGCGACTTTGTCGCGAACGTCTCTCACGAGTTGCGCACGCCCTTGACGGTGGTGAACGGCTTTGTCGAAAATCTGCAGGATATGCACGATCTCTCCCACGACAAGATACAGCGCGCCTTGCATCTGATGGCTGAGCAGACGCGCCGCATGGATCATCTGGTGTCGGACTTGCTGACTTTGTCGAGGCTGGAAAGCGATCAGAGTCCGTTGCGGACAGAGGTAGTCGACATACCAGCCCTGCTGGGCGAGGTTTATCATGACGGGCAGCTGTTGAGTGACGGACGACATCAGCACAGTCTGGAAATGACAGGACCCGCCAGGTTGTCCGGTAACCGCGAGGAGTTGCGCAGCGCATTCAGCAATCTGGTCAGCAATGCGGTGCGCTATACCCCCGAAGGTGGCACGATCAAGCTGCGCTGGTTCGTGCGTGCAGGCCAGCCTGTATTTTCGGTGCAGGACAGCGGCATCGGCATCGAAGCGGAACACATCCCGCGCCTGACCGAACGCTTTTACCGGGTGGATCGCAGCCGTTCGCGCGAAACCGGCGGCACCGGATTGGGGCTGGCTATCGTCAAGCACATCGCGCTGCGCCATCAGGCCCGCCTGGAAGTGGTCAGCGAGGAAGGTCGCGGCAGTACATTTTTGTTGGTGTTTCCGGAAAAACGAGTAGCAGTGTAATTCAGGATTCAGGATTCAGGATCGTGAAGCTGACTCGCTGATAATCCAGCCCGAACTCCACGCTGAAGCCCAGTTGCACAACGACAATCTCACCGTTCTGATGCAATACCTCGATCACGCGCCCGGTCTGAAACCAGTCGCGCGGAACAATCAGACTGGCGGGCGTCTTGAGCGAAGGCAATGCAGACAACAGAAAAGCCGGTGCAACCAGGTCGGACGGGTTGATGGCGCGGATGCACACAGCCTCCGGCTGGCCGGGCAGATACTTGACGCCAATTTGCAGCTTGCCGTTTATCATCACCTTCGCCCAGACCGCAGCGCCCAGCATGAAGGACTGTGCCGTGCGCAGCGCAATCAACTGTTTGCACCTGATGCGTCCGCCAATCACATCGTCACGGATCAGGCACGCACCCATGATGCTTTCATTTTTAATTTGCCAGTTTTCCGGCTGCTGCACATGCTCCGTGCTGTCACGCGTCTGTAATGGCTTGCCGGTTAATTGCGCATAGATGCCGTCGAGGCTGAAGCCAAGCGCTGCATGCAGGGTAACTTGCCGTCGTTCAAACGACCGTTTATGCTTGTCTTCGCACCAGCACTGATGCAAAAAGGTGAGGAATTCAAGGCAGGCATGGCTGTCTTGTTGATCGCACAGTCCTGCTTGCAGGGGCGTCTGGCCTTGCTGCAACAGGATGGTCTTGACCCGCAACAGCTTGCTTAATGGCACCATCGCCAGATAACGCAGGGTATCTTTATCTGGCAGCCCTGCAACGCCTTGTAACCCTTGTGTGCCTGACAAATCGACTGCCAGCGGCTGAGCATCATTTTTGCTGAGGCTATAACTACAAGTTACAGTTATCGCAGTGCTCCATCCCGACAGCCAGCGATCCATTTGCTGCACTTGCCAGCGTGTCATTTGAGCGGGGTTTGCATAACAGGCGAGCAGCGTTTTGACATAGCTGCTGACACAGCTTGTTTGCTGGCCGCTTAAAAGGTCGGCTACCCCGCTTTTATGGATGCCTTGTTGCTCGGCAAAAGCATACAGTTCGTGCAGTTGACGCCAAAGACTCGGACCGCATTCATAGCCTGTCCGCAGGTGCTCGAAGATTTTCATGCCGCTGTAGGACAGACAGCGCTGGCACAGCAGCGCACCGTGTTCGACGAGTGATTTATCACCTGCGATATAGTCTTGCAAGCCGCGCTGATAGCCCGTCACCATTGCCTGCCAGAGTTGCACGACGGACAGAAATACCATCAGCTCACTTTCATTCAACGGCAACGGTTTGGCCACCAGTTTCTTGGCCAGTTCGTCTTGTACATACCCGACGGCATCCCTTAATAATTCCAGGATGCCGATGCGTTCAAGCCCGCGCATCGGGTAGCGGTTTAATTCGTTAATCTGGGTGAGTAACTTGCTGTGAGCCAGTTGCAAATTAGTCAGTTGCAGTTGACTCAACCATTGCGCGCAACCGGCCGCATCCTTGAAAATCGGATTTGCGCGGTCGTCAGTCGGTTCAAGCGGCAGAGTCAGCATAAAGTTCAGGATTCAGGATTCAGGAGTCAGGATTCAGGAGTCAGGAGCCAGGATTGAGTCAAAAGCGGAGCCCCGGTTTTATCCGAATCCTGAATCCCGCATCCTGAATCCTAGAGTAGAACACGTTCGATGCCTCCGTTGTTTGCCTTGGCAACAAAGTCAGGCAGCCAGTTTTGGCTTCGGCCGCTGCGCTTAAGGCAGCCTGCGCCGAAACTGTCGTTTAAAGTTCGTTTACAGTAGAACACGCTCAATGCCTCCATTGTTTGCCTTGGCAACAAAGTCAGGCAGCCAGTTTTCACCCAGCAGATGTTTGGCCATTTCCACCACGATGTAATCCGATGTCGTGCCGCTGTCGTCGTTGTAGCGGGACAGCCCTTGCTGGCAGGCAGGGCAGGAGGTGAGGATCTTGATTTCACCGTCAAAGCCATCTGCGCGCAGCGCGTCCGCTCCCTTCCTCATCTCTTCTTCCTTGCGGAAACGCACCTGGGTGGCGATGTGCGGCTGTGCCACGCCGAACGTGCCTGATTCACCGCAGCAGCGTTCGTTGATCGGCACGTGCGTCGCCATCAGCGTGTCCACCACCTGTTGCGACTGGTAGGTTTTCATCGGCGAGTGACAAGGTTCGTGGTACATATAGCGCGTACCCGCGACCCCTGACAGCGTGACGCTCTTTTGACTATGGCCGTCGGCCTCCGTCGCAAGAGCGTTGCCCTTGCCTAGGGTAACGCTCTTTTCTAACAGATATTCATGGATGTCGAGCAGGCGGCAGCCGGGGAAGATCTTGTCGAACTGATATTTTTGCAATTGATCCATGCAGGTTCCGCACGACACGATGACCGTCTTGATGTTCAGGTAGTTCAGCGTGTTGGCAACGCGATGGAACAGCACGCGATTGTCGGTGGTGATCTGACTGGCTTTGTCTCCCTGGCCTGATGCATTCTGCGGATAACCGCAGCATAGATAGCCTGGCGGCAAGACGGTGATCGCACCGGTCTCATACAGCATGGCTTGTGTGGCCAGACCCACCTGACCGAACAGGCGCTCCGAGCCGCAACCGGGGAAGTAAAATACCGCCTCAGACTCTTCGCTGGCACGGCGAGGATTGCGAATGATCGGTATTACGCTGTTGTCTTCAATATCCAGCAGCGCGCGCGAAGTCTTCTTCGGCAAGTTGCCCGGCATCGGTTTGTTGATGAAGTGGATCACGCGGGATTGTATCGACGGACGGCCGACGGTCGCTGGCGGATGGGCGATCTGTTTTTTGAACAGTCCCAGGCGATGGCCGATCTGGTACCCGATGCGCTGCGCCTTGTACGCCCATTCGATCATCACCTTGCGCATCAGTTTGATGGTGGCAGGATCGGTGGTGTTCAGATACAGCATCGAGGTGGCGGCAATCGGGTTGAATTTTTTCTTGCCCTGTTTGCGCAGGAAGTTGCGCATCGCCATCGAGACATCGCCGAAGTCGATGTTCACAGGACAAGGATTCAGGCACTTGTGGCATACCGTGCAATGATCGGCCACATCGTTGAACTCGTCGAAATGCTGGATGGAAATCCCGCGCCGCGTCTGTTCTTCGTACAGAAAGGCCTCGATCAGCAAGGAAGTTGCGAGTATCTTGTTGCGCGGCGAATACAGCAGATTGGCGCGCGGCACGTGGGTCGTGCATACCGGCTTGCATTTGCCGCAACGCAGGCAGTCCTTGATCGAGTCGGCAATCTCGCCCAGTTCGCTCTTTTCAAGAATCAGACTCTCCAGTTCCATCAGGTTGAAGCTGGGGGTGTAGGCGCGATCAAGGTTGCTGCCCGGCAGCAGTTTACCCTTATTGAAGCGTCCTTCCGGATCGACTCGCTGTTTGTAGGCGATGAACGGCGCGATTTCATCTGCTTCGAGGTAATCGTATTTGGTGATGCCGATGCCGTGTTCACCGGAAATCACCCCGCCCAGATCCTTCGCCAGTTGCATGATGCGATCAACTGCCCGGTAGGCACGTTGCAACATCTCGTAATTGTCAGAGTTCACCGGGATATTGGTGTGCACGTTACCGTCACCCGCGTGCATGTGCAGCGCGACGAACACCCGGCCCTTGAGCACCTCCTTATGAATCCCCTCGCACCGGTCGAGCACGGGCTGATAGGTGCTGCCGCTGAACAGGTGGCGCAACGGATCGCGCAACTCCTGCTTCCATGATGCGCGGATCGTATGATTCTGCAGGGCTTCGAAGACAGTGCAGTCGCTAGTCGCTAGTTGATAGTCGCTAGTTCTGGTTTGAGGGTTTAACTTTGAACTAACGTCTAACGACTCAGAACCAGGTCTGTCCAGATTGTCTCTGAACCATTCCCAGCGGGCACGCACATCCGCCAGTAATTTTTTGGCGTCCTCTACGCGGTTGCCCAGCAGTTCGGCGTCCCCGAGTTGCTTGTCGTCCTGGTAGTACAGCGGCAAGCTGCCAGCGAAAAACTCATCCAGCGCTTCCAATAAATCCAGCTTATTCGTCAGCGACAGTTCGATGTTGATGCGTTCCACGCCATCGCAGTAATCGCCCATGCGCGGCAGCGGGATGACTACGTCTTCGTTGATCTTGAAGGCATTGGTATGCTTGGCGATGGCGGCGGTACGCGCTCTGTCCAGCCAGAATTTTTTGCGTGCATCGGCAGATACCGCGATAAATCCTTCACCGTGGCGCAGATTAGCCAGGCGCACGATTTCCGAGGCCGCCGCAGCTGCCGCATCCGCATCGTCGCTGACCACGTCCGCCACCAGCACCATTTTGGGGCGGGTGCCGCGACGGGATTTGGTGGCATAGCCCACCGCCTTCAGATAGCGCTCGTCCAGATGTTCCAGTCCGGCCAGAAAAACCGGGGAAGGGAAAATGGAGAAGGGAGAAGGGGATGTCGAAGGACGAGTGCTGTTGAACAGTTCGGTGATTTCGACAATGGCCGGCACGGCTTCCCTCACCTGACCGAAAAACTCCAGACACACGGTGCGGGTGTGAGTATGGGCGCGATGCAGGATGAAGCGCGCCGAGGTGATGATGCCGTCGCAGCCTTCCTTCTGAATGCCGGGAAGACCTGACAGGAACTTGTCGGTCACGTCTTTGCCAAGACCAGCTTTCCTGAACGCGCTGCCGGCTATCGTCAGAATTTCAGGCGCGCCATGGGGCGTCTTGCCGTCCGCTTCGAAACGGCTGATGCGAAACGTGGTGCTGGCGACATCGTGTATCTTGCCGAGGTTGTGGTTCAGTCGCTCGATCTCCATCCACAGACCGTCGGGTGTGACCATGCGCCATGAGGCCAGGTTGTCCAGCGCGGTACCCCACAGCACGGCCTTTTTTCCGCCTGCGTTCATCGAAACGTTGCCGCCGATGCAGGAAGCGTCCGCCGAGGTGGGATCGACCGCGAATACCAGGTCGTTATTTTCCGCAGCTTCCATCACACGGCGAGTCACCACACCCGCGCCGCAATGGATGGTGGCGTAGGACTCGGTCAAGCCTGGCAAAACGAGTGGCTCAATGCCGGAAATAGTGTCCAGCTTTTCGGTGTTGATGACCGCCGAAAATTTGTCCAGCAGCACCGCACCGCCGGTATAGCCGGTGCCGCCGCCGCGCGGCACGATGGTCAACCCGAGTGCGATACAGGTGCGCACCAGGGCTGCGATTTCCTGTTCCGTGTCGGGATGCAACACGACGAACGGATATTCAACTCGCCAGTCGGTCGCATCGGTGACGTGCGAGACGCGTGCCAACCCGTCGAACTGGATATTATCCGTGCGGGTATGGCGGCCGAGTTCACGCAGTGCGCGTTTACGCAGCTGCAGCGTCTGTTCGAATTCAGCCGCGAATTTGTCTACCGCGCCGCGTGCCAGCTCCAGCAAACGCTTGACGACTTGATTGTCCTGGCGGCGATCTTCAATGGCGTTCAGACGGTGATGCAGCGCGTCGATCAGCGCCCCGCGCCGTTTCTTGTTGCCGAGCAAGTCGTCCTGCAAATACGGATTGCGCGTCACCACCCAGATGTCGCCCAGCACCTCGTAGAGCATTTGCGCGGAGCGTCCAGTGCGGCGTTCGCCTCTCAAGGTGTTGATGATGTCCCATGCCTCGCTGCCCAGCAGTCGCTGCACGATCTCGCGGTCGGAAAACGAGGTGTAGTTGTAGGGGATTTCACGTAAACGCACGGTCATGATATTCCTTGCGGCAACCACTAATAATCGTCACACCGCTTATGCGGGAATATACGGAATCAGGTTGCCATGAGTTGTCTGGCGCGTATTTTACCTTATTGCAGCGTATCGCTCGACCCTGACCTGATTGCGGATAAAATAGCAGCCATTATGGACACCGCACGCATCTTCTTTGCACTTTGGCCCACAGACAATGAGCGCCGCGCGCTTGCTGCCTGGCAAGTCGCGCTGAAAGCGTTGTGCGGCGGGCGGGTGATGACCCCTGCAACGTTGCATAACACGCTGGTATTCCTGGGCGAGGTTGAGATGGCGCGTCTGGAAGCGCTGAAATTGGCAGCTGATGAAGTTACTGCTGCGCGTTTTAATTTGTGTTTCGATCAGGCTCGTTACTGGGGGCACAACCATATCCTGTATGCAGCACCCGGTGTCGTGCCGCCTCAGCTTGTGCAACTGGTAAGCGAACTGGAGCGCCATTTAATTGCGCATCGCTTCAAGTTTGATCAGCGTGAATACAAGCCGCATGTCACACTATTGCGCAAAGCGCTCTGGCGCGATGATGCGCTGCCCGAAATGACGCCGGTGCGCTGGCGGATCGATGAGTTTGTGTTGCTGCAATCGGAACAGCAGGAAGGTGGTGTGAGTTACCAGGTGCTGGCGCGTTTCCCATTATCAAAAAAGAATATTGCATGATAAAAAATAGTAATAAATTCAGAATAATAGCGTTCATCTTGTCATGTTCTGGCCTGGTGCAGTCGGCCTGTGCCGGCAGCGAAGTTTTTGCGCAGTGTGCGAAGAACTTTCAGAATAACGATGTCGAACGGCTGAAATGTTTCGATAACGCTGCCTCTCCCGCTTCCGCTCCCGTTGTATTGCTGCCTGAAGCCAGCGCGCACGAGGATGAAGATGAATATGCATTGCCGACCGCATTGCCGACTGCCAAACGATCCTACCTGACCCGTGCCTGGAACCTGGATGATCTGACCAGTCGCGACGAAAGCCGGTTGGGCCGTCTTGTACCGCACCGGCAAAGCTATTTGCTGATCAGGAAAACCAACCACGTCAACAATCTGCCGGCATCGCCCGCCGTCGGCCACAGTACGCTCGTGTCCAATGATCTGGATGCGCTGGAAGCCAAATTCCAGTTTAGTTTCAAGGCGGACATCGGCAGTCAGAGGGATATAGATTTATGGGATTTCAAGACATTGCGCGTGTGGGGGGCTTATTCGCAGCAATCCAACTGGCAGATGCTCAACGCGCGCAATTCTTCGCCGTTCCGCGAAACCAATTACGAGCCGGAGCTGATCGCCACCTTCGGCACGGGCAGTGCGCAGGGACTGAAAATGGTCAATCTGGGTTTTGCGCATCAGTCGAACGGGCATCGCGCCCCGGAATCGCGCAGCTGGAACCGTGCCTATGTGCAGGGCGGCTGGGAGTGGAACAACAGCACGTCTATTCTGGCGCGCGGCTGGTATCGGATTCCTGAGAATTCCTTGCAAGACGACAACCCTGACATCACCGCTTATGTCGGCCTGGCCGATCTGGTCGCGCGCTGGGAGCCTGACGATAAATCGCAAGCCGCAGTCCTCCTGCTGCGCAACAATCTCCGCCTGGGGCAAAACCGTGGCTTCGTTCAGTTCGACTGGTCGTTGCCGGTAGCGCTGGGCAATGCGGCACGGCTACATGCACAAGTCACATCGGGTTTTGGTGAGAGTCTGATTGACTATAATCACAGACAGAATACATTCGGGTTGGGCTTTTCATTCAGGGAATGGTAAATATGCAAGCGGATCAAACAACACACTACCAACGTATCGGCGGAGCGGAAAAAGTCCGTGAACTGGTTAAGAGATTCTACGAGCTGATGGATGCACTGCCGGAGGCTTACGGTATTCGAAAATTGCACGCAGACGATTTGCAAAGCGCCAATGACAAGCTGTTTAAATTCTTATCCGGCTGGATGGGCGGGCCGCAACTGTTCATCGAAGAGTATGGTCACCCGATGCTGCGCCGCCGCCATCTGCCGTTTGCCATCGGTGATGCCGAGCGCGACCAGTGGATGCTGTGCATGAATCAGGCCTTGAATGAGGTGGTGGAAGATGCGGCTTTGCGCCATGAGCTGTCGGACGCGTTCACCAAGGTCGCCGATCACATGCGAAACAGGGAAGGGTGATTTCTTGGGATGTGTCGAATAGTTCGTCATTCCGGAGAAAGCCGGAATCCAGTGCTTTTATTTGCTGGGTTCCCGTCTGATGAAACAACTAAGTATTGACTAAGCAATCAGGAAGCTATTGCAAAGTCACTACTTGTGCACGGGAACGACAAAGCCGAATAAATCGCCGTTTTCAGGGAGTTAGAAACAATGGTTTGTTGTTTTGCCGGGGGTAGCCCGGCAGCTAGTCACTTTTCTTGTCTTACCAAGAAAAGTAACCAAAAGAAGTCGCCCCCGGTTTGCCGCACTGCCTGACTGCCAACAGTCAGACAGCGTTCCCTCGATAGTCACAAGCAAGCGGGGCTGCGCAACTCGACCTCGCTGCCGCTCGGGACTCAGACAGTGCTCGCCTTACTTCACCGCTTGTTTGCGACTATCTTCGGCGGCGCACAGGGGTTGAGGGCGGAATTCATGACGCGCATCAACAAAATTAGAATCGACTGGCTATCGGTAAATAGAACCATCCAAATTACTTGCAATGGGAATTCGAGTCTGACTCGATGACCATAACGTAGAAGTAACCGGCCTGCGCAGCTTTTCGCGCAGATCCAGTTGACCGCCATGTTAGAGCGCGGCGAATTTAAGGATGGCATTGACGCGTTCCTCGAAAAGAGTGAACGGGGTTCCTTTTTTATCGTATCCGTCATAGTCCTCAAAACCATTTTGGTAGCAGTCTTCCCATGCCTGCTGATAAGCACTGCTGCTTTCGGGGGGGACATAAGCCCGGAATTCTTCAACGGCGGTGGCGTGGCGCGGATATGCCTTGGAGAGAAGATCGCAAACAACATTTCCGTTGGCGGTGTTTGGGCGGGGGAGCTGATTCCTGTAGTTTCCCAAGACGCGCAACTCGGCAATCTCAGGAGCGAAAGCGGCACGAAGCTTGCCCTTTGCAACACGGAGAGCCTCATAGTCGGACAGGGCCCGCGCATGAATGGCTTGCTCTCTACCGAGATGAAGGGCGAGGCGGTACGTTGCCCAAGCGCCAAGCAAAGCACCGACGAGAGCGGAGATAACTTCTATGGGCATATGGGGCTCGCAGTGTTTTCGATTGCGTTCGTGTTGTTCGTTGAGATGTTCATATGGGTAAGGGAGCGCGGCGGTTTGCTGCGCTCTAACGTCGAATTCAGGGGCGCTGCGCGGCTTTAACGCGTAGCGTCCCTTGGAATGTGTTGTTAGGCCGCATTCGCCGCTATTTCTGCAACGACCGCATGTGCTGACCCAATGAATTTCCCAAGGATCTCGTCAAGTGCTACGTAGCAAGATGAGTCTTCATCGAAGAAGCGGCCATCGTGGTTCAGCAAAGGGCGCCGCTCTTTGACCTCAGAGTTGCCACTTGTGAGTTTGACTGGGCCATTTGCGCCAAGGAAGACGGCCACTGCGCCTTTTTTTGCTACCAGTTTCATCTGTCCACCCAGGAAGGTTTGTTGTAGCCCCTGCTCCGGTGGAATTACAACAAATCGATGGAAGTCGTGAATTCGGATTCTTTCCACCAGCGAGTAGAAGGGTAGTTTTGGCAGCATATAGTCTTCGAGTTCCTTCCGAGTCCAGTACGCGGTTGGTTCGCTTGGATTTCTAACCTCTTGCTTCTCCGCTGCCTCAAGCAGTAGCTCGACGACTGCTCGGTATGAATAGACGGCAGCTAGTTGCAGGCGATAGGTTGCGATGGCGTCGGAGGTGCGAGCGATCTCGAGCAGGAACGTTGCTCGCGACAGATGCTCCCGCATGCCTTGGAAACGTGGACTTGCCAAATGTGCCTTTGGGTCGTTCATCTGCCGCCTAACGTAACGTAGCTCCCAATAATCAACTAAATCTTTTAGCTGGACAGGTGGCTAAGAAGTTATGAATATGGGGAACTTGTTCAATATCAGCTGCTTGCATGATCTTTGCGCACCCGGTTGGTAAATGGTGAAGTCGTGAAACATACCTTGGAGCTGGTTTGGATCGGGGGTTTATGATGACTTCGAACCATGTGGCAGTCTCCCCGCGTTGAGTGAGGGTGTCAATATGCCGAACGGCCTATGTATTTGCCGGTAGTTAGGCAATTCGCTTGGGGCGTCAATAAGCTTGTTTTGAGTGCTGCTGAAGGGTGAGGCGCAGCATGCGCGCTTGAGTTTTACTATCATCCCCTGTGCGGATGCCGAAGATGGTGGCAAGCAAGGAGGGGGTGAAAGCAAAACTGCTGCTGCGCGACGCGCAGCAGCAGTTTTGTTCAAAATACAAAAATACTTTGACGTTCTTGCTGAAGTTTACTGCGCGACGGTGTTCTCGCCAGCAGGTGAATCAGGCAGTTCGTCCTGAGCCAGTTCGTCCTGAGGCTGCTCTTCTTTCGATGCATTTTTCTTCAGGAGCTTATCGGCTTGTTTCTTTTGCTTGGCTAATTCTTTCTGCCGTTTTTCGAAGGTGTAATTTGTTTTTGCCATGGTGAATGTGCCCGTTCTTGCAATGATTTCGCATTGCAAGAAATAAAATTATAAATAAACCGATAAAACAATAATGCTATCAGTAATGTCGGATAGTTCGCTAGCGACTAGCGACTAGCGACTAGCGACTAGCGACTAGCGACTAGCGACTAGCGACTAGTTACTTGCCGCGTCTTGCCGCAGGTCTCGGTGAGAACAGCGCGGGTTGAGGCATGGCCTGATGGCGCGCGGCTTCGGACAACAGCTTTTCTGCTGGCTGAGCCGGACGCGGTCTTGCTGCCGGTTGTCCGGTGCGAGGTTGTCCCGATGGTTGCTGGCTGCGCTGATCCCGTGCTTGTGGATCGCGCGGCTGGCGAGATCTTGCTGCATCAGGATTGCGCGGGGCTTGTCCTTCCCTTGGCGCGCGACCCGGTGCCTGTCCTTCGCGCGCCGGGCGATTGCCGGCTGTCGTGTTGCTGTGACGTTTCTGCCCGTGCTGCGGACGAGGAGGGCGAGGTGCTTCAGCCGGAATATGTGTCGGCGGCACGAAGCTGTCGATAGCAACCCTTGGAATCTGGGTCTTGATCAGGCGTTCGATGTCCTTGAGGTGCTGCATTTCTTCACTGTCAACCAGCGAAATCGCAGCGCCACTGCTGCCGGCGCGACCGGTACGGCCGATGCGGTGTACATAATCTTCAGGCACGTTCGGCAATTCGAAATTGACTACGTGCGGCAGCATGTCGATGTCCAGACCGCGTGCGGCGATGTCGGTCGCAACCAGTACCGGCATCGTGCCATCCTTGAATTGCGCCAAGGCTTTGGTGCGCGCCGACTGGCTCTTGTTGCCGTGAATTGCGGCGGCGGGAATGCCGTCTGCATTCAGTTTTTCGGCAAGACGGTTCGCGCCGTGCTTGGTGCGGGTGAATACCAGTACCTGCTTCCAGTCATTGTGCTTGATCAGGTGCGAGAGCAGGTGACTCTTGAGCTTTTGCGCGATCATATGCACGCTTTGCGTGACCAGTTCTGAGGTGGTATTGCGGCGTGCGACTTCAACAAAGCCGGGGTTGTTCAGCAGTCCGTCGGAAAGCGTTTTGATTTCCTCGGAGAACGTCGCCGAGAACAGCAGATTCTGGCGCTTCTTAGGCAACAGCGCGAGGATCTTCTTGATGTCGCGGATGAAGCCCATGTCCAGCATGCGGTCGGCTTCGTCCAGTATCAGGATTTCCACGGAGGACAGATCCAGCGTCTTCTGGCTAAGGTGATCGAGCAGGCGTCCCGGCGTTGCCACCAGAATGTCCACCTGACTGCGCAAGGCCTTGATCTGCGGATTGATATTCACGCCGCCGAACATCACCAGTGATTTGAAGGGAAGATATTTGCCGTAGGCCTGTACCGATTCTTCAACCTGGGCTGCGAGTTCGCGCGTCGGTGTCAGGATCAGGCAGCGAGGAGCGCCTGCACGCGGGTTTGCGGCAGGCTTTGCGTTAAGCAAATGCAGGACCGGCAGTGTAAAGCCGGCGGTCTTGCCGGTGCCGGTCTGTGCGCCGGCCAGCAAGTCGCCGCCTGCCAGGACCAGCGGAATAGCCTGTGCCTGTACCGGTGTGGGATGCGTGTAGCCGGCGTCGGCTATGGCGCGCATCAAGGGTTCAGCCAGATTCAGACTGGCAAAGGTAATGGGTGAAACAATAGTATTATTTGGCAAAGCATGGCTCCTGCGACGGCCTGACGCTTAAGGTATAAGCGGCACCAATCGGGGCAGACGAAATGTGTGATCGAAGAGATCGGGAGTTTGTAAGAGACCGCTGCGCTGATTGGTTTTACGCAGGGCACGCGCATTATACATGGACTGAGTGTTGAAAGTGGGCGTTAAAGCGGTTTGGCAATGGCAGGCGCGTTAACCGATCAGCGTCACAACAGGTTTGAGGGTCGCAATCGGATCGCCCAGCAGGTAGGCAAAAGATACCGATATTCGTTGACCTGCTGCAACAATCAGCGGGTCGGACAACGGCATGATCAGGTATTGGCTGAACCAGTCGACGCTGCGCTGTTCTTTCTCGACGATGGTCAGCACATTCTTGGTGATAAAGCGCAGCGCATTGAGCGATCCGCTCTGTGCAAGGGTGATCTCGCCCTGCCAGGCGCAATCCACAGGCAACGATTCCCCGTAGCTGGCCAGCTGGAAGAGCGCGGGTGCTGCTAATTCCATGGTGCGCGGATGCAATGCGGATGGATCCTGGAGTGAAGGGATGGGTGCGTAGTAGCCGCCGAAATCGAAAGACTGCTGAACGGGTTGCACGGCCTGGATGAAGGCTTCAGGCAGAAACAGCGGCAGCGGGGCGCCGAATTTTTCCAGATAACGGCGCTTGAAACCGGCTAACACCGGCACCTGTTTTTCGCGCAGCATGCCCACATGCAGCATCTCGCAGATCACTACATCCACGGGTTCGGGCGGCAGATAGTCGAAGGCGTCCGCCTGGATTACTTCGACCTTTTCACTGCCGTAATTCATGGCGAGCAGGCGGCGCGCGGCCTGGACCAGTTCCGGGTTACGTTCCACGCACCACACGCGGGCTGCCCGTTGTGCCGCAAAGAATGACAGCACACCGGTGCCGCCACCCAGATCCAGCACTTTGGAGCCGAGCGGCACTGCAAAGTTGATGGCGTAGCGGAACGCGCTCATGCGCGCAGGATCAGCCAGCATGTTGTGGTGGTAAATGAAGGGGATGAACTGGCCCAGTTCCAGGTGTTCCTGCGATGTATGCATGTTATTCCGTCAGGTAATGCCGCATCTCTTCGCGTCTGATATAAGTTGAAAGCTCGCTAAATTTATACAGTGGAACGGATTTAACCTGTTATTGCGATTTTCGGCAAGTTTTGCACGTTTTCATGAGGGGGCGCCACTTCAGTAAGTAGAAAACCATGTTCCCGGGCTGCTCTATAGCGAAACGCTAATGTATAATGTCCAATTTTCAAATCATTCGACAGGAAAACCATGCCAATTTATGCTTATGCGTGTTCCGAATGCGGGCTGCAAAAGGACGTGATGCAAAAAATGAGCGATGAGCCGCTCAAAACCTGCCCTGAATGCGGCACGGAGACGTTCACCAAACAATTAACTGCTGCCGGTTTTCAGTTGAAAGGCAACGGCTATTACGCGACCGACTTCAAGAGCAAGCCCAAGGCCGAGTGCGCGCCTTGCGCCAGTGCCGGTTCTTGCCCGGCGGCTAACGCCTGAGCAATGAAGAAATTTCTCGTCACCGGTCTGCTGGTCTGGGTACCGCTCGGCATCACGTTTTGGGTGCTGAACCTGACCATCACCACGATGGATCAGACCCTGCTGTTGTTGCCGCAACACTGGCAGCCCGATTATCTGCTGCCCTTTCATATTCCGGGTCTGGGGATTATTCTGACCTTCGCCGTGGTGTTGTTGACCGGACTGCTGATCCGCAACGTGTTCGGTCAGCGGCTGTGGGCGGCCTCCGAAAAGGGCATGTTGCATGTTCCTTTTGTCGGCAGCATCTACAAGGGTGTGAAGCAGGTCAGCGATACCTTATTGTCCGGTAACGGCAATTCGTTCCGCAAGGTGTTGCTGGTGCGCTATCCGCATCCGGATGCATGGTCGCTGGCGTTTCAGACTAATGTGCCGAACGAAGTGGCTGGTCGCCTTGAAGACGAGTATGTGGCGGTGTTCATCCCCACCACGCCCAGTCCCGTTAACGGCTTTTATTTTTTCGTGCGTCGCGCCGACACCATCGTGCTGGATATGACGGTGGATGTGGCCTTGCGCTCCATTGTTTCGATGGGTGTGGTGTCCGATGTTGAATCGACACCTCACAAGCCCCATGCGGCCAATACCAATTTTTCCTAGAGAACAGATTATGCGTACACATTATTGCGGCACACTCAATACCGATCAACTTGACCAGACCGTGAGTATTTGCGGTTGGGCGCATCGCCGCCGCGACCACGGCGGAGTGATTTTCATCGACTTGCGCGACCGTGAAGGTCTGGCGCAGGTGGTATGTAATCCTGACCAGGTTGAGATGTTCAAGGTCGCCGAATCGGTGCGTAACGAATTTGTATTGCGCATCACAGGCCTGGTGCGTCGCCGCCCTGAAGGCGCGTCCAACAGCAACCTTATCAGTGGCGAAATCGAAATCCTGTGTCAGGAAATCGAGGTGCTGAACGCGTCGATTACGCCGCCGTTCCAGCTGGATGACGAGAACCTGTCCGAGAACGTGCGTCTGACCCATCGCGTGATCGACTTACGCCGTCCGCAGATGCAAAAGAACATGATGCTGCGCTATAAGGTAGCCATGGCGTTCCGCCGCTTCCTCGACAGTCGCGGCTTCATCGATATCGAGACACCGATGCTGACCAAATCCACACCGGAAGGCGCGCGCGATTATCTGGTGCCGTCGCGCGTACACCCGGGCGAATTTTTTGCCTTGCCGCAATCCCCTCAGTTATTCAAACAGCTGCTGATGGTGGCGGGTTTCGATCGCTATTACCAGATCACCAAATGCTTCCGCGACGAAGACTTGCGTGCCGACCGCCAGCCTGAATTCACTCAGGTGGATATCGAGACCTCGTTCCTGAACGAGACGCAAATCACCGCGCTGACCGAAGAATTGATCCGCACTGTGTTCAAGGAAGCGCTGGATGTGGACTTGCCCAATCCATTCCCGCGCATGGCGTACAGTGAAGCGATGGCGCGCTTCGGCTCTGACAAGCCGGACATGCGCGTGACGCTGGAACTGACCGAAGTCACCGATGCGATGAAGGATGTCGCCTTTAAAGTATTCGCAGGTGTGGCAAATTCGGCTACCGGCCGCATCGCTGCGATGCGCGTGCCAAACGGGGCTGCGTTCACCCGCGGCGAAATCGAATAATACACCAAGTTTGTCGGCATCTACTGCGCGAAGGGGCTGGCTTACATCAAGGTCAACGACATTACGCAACTGAATGAAACCGGTCTGCAATCGCCTATCGTGAAGAATATCCACGAAGCGGCGTTGCGTGCCGTTATCGAACGCACCGGCGCACAGAACGGCGACATCATTTTCTTCGGCGCGGACAAGGAAAAAGTGGTCAACGATGCGCTGGGCGCATTGCGCTGCAAGATCGGTCACGACAAGGGCTACGTCAATGGCAGTGCCTGGGAGCCGTTGTGGGTGGTGGACTTCCCGATGTTCGAATACGACGAAGAAGCGAAGCGTTGGACTGCCTGCCACCATCCGTTCACCGCACCGAAGGACGAGCATCTGGCATTGCTGGAAAGTGATCCGGGCAAGTGTCTGGCCAAGGCCTACGATCTGGCATTGAACGGATCTGAGCTGGGCGGCGGTTCGGTGCGTATCCACAAGGCAGAAGTGCAGAGCCAGGTGTTTCGCGCGCTCAACATCGGCGCGGAAGAAGCGCAACTCAAGTTCGGCTTCCTGCTCGACGCACTGCAATATGGCGCGCCGCCGCATGGCGGTCTGGCATTCGGCCTGGATCGCATCGTCACGATGATGACGGGTTCGGAATCGATACGCGACGTGATTGCCTTCCCCAAGACGCAGCGTGCGCAATGTTTGTTGACGCAAGCGCCGAGTGCGGTGGATGAGCGCCAGTTGCGCGATTTGCACATCCGTCTGCGCCAGCAAGTGCAAACTACCGCTGAAATTTCCCAGGCTTGATTATTCTTATTAATCAACAATATGGGCGTGTTTAACGGCTTGCGTATTGTCTGGCTGGTCCTGCTGTTTGCTTCATTGCAGGCCTGTCAGCCTGATCAGGGTAAAGTGGGAAGTGCCGGGCATCATGGAACCAACGCGGCACGGCATAGTCAATCAGGCCCCGGTGTAACAAGCGGGGAGCTGGCGCTTGCCGATTTGCCGCCTGAGGCGCATGAAACGTTGCGCGCAATCAAACAGGGCGGGCCGTTTGCCTATGATCGTGACGGCGTGGTGTTCGGCAATTTTGAGCGGGTCTTGCCAAAACAGCCGCGCGGCTATTACCATGAATACACGGTGAAAACACCGGGTATTCATAACCGGGGTACTCGTCGTATTATCGCGGGTAGCACGGGCGAATATTATTACAGCGCAGATCATTATCAAACTTTCAAACGCATACGGGAGTAGCCATGGACGTAGCCGCAGCACCACAACTGAACAATCTCGCAGCGGCGGGCTGCCACAAGCTGGACTGTAGTGTGGAAGAGCTTCTCGATGCGGCCGATGCGGCCGGTTTTGCGCTGTTTGATGCGGATTTGAAGGGGATCAAGGGCAAGAAGAATCTGCTGGTAGCCCTGGCACGCGCCACCGAATTTCCTGATGAGTTTGGTGCGAACTGGGACGCGCTGGTCGATGTGTTGTGCGACCTGTCATGGGATGCTGCGCCAGGCTATGTGCTGCTGTTGCGCAATGTCAGCCCGACACTCGGTCTGTCCTCCAACGACCGTGAAATCGCGCAGGACATCTTTGACGACACGGTGGTGTACTGGCGGCAGCGCAACAAGCCGTTCTGGATATTCTTCGCCTGACTTAATTTTATCGGTGATACTGTGTTGGCTTTTTCGTTCGCTCCTGATGTAACGACTAACCAAACCACTAAGCAACCAGAATATGGTTGCCAAGTGGTTGCTAATAGTCGTGCTATAAGCACTGCCCGCGTCGCTCACTCGTCGCCGCCTTGTCTCACCATCAAAATGGAGTCAGGGAAATGAATGGTAAAAAACAGCCTGTTTCCGTACTGGTGGTGATCTACACCTCAGATCTTGACGTATTGTTGCTGGAGCGTGCGGATCATCCCGATTACTGGCAATCGGTAACCGGCAGCCGTGAAGGCGATGAAGCGCTGCGCGACACGGCGATACGTGAAGTGCGGGAAGAAACCGGCCTGGATGCCAATCAATATGAGTTCACTCACTGGCAGTTGCAAAACACCTATGAAATTTATTCGCACTGGCGATATCGTTATGCCGAGGGCGTCACGCAAAATACCGAGCATGTGTTTGGCCTGCAATTGCCTGCCCGTGTTGCGATAACGATATCCCCTCGCGAACACTTGAATTTTCAGTGGTTGCCGTGGCAGGAAGCGGCAGAGAAGGTTTTTTCGCCGAGCAACCGGGCGGCGATCCTGCAACTGACGCAGCGCGTAATCAGGAAAATGCAATGAGCGAAAATACTATTTCCATACCCTATGACCATCCCGGTTTGCTGACCGCGCAGGCGTGGGCCCGTTTGCCAGGTGAACCTGATGCGTCTGAAAAATCCGAACTGATCACGCGCATCAAGCGCCTGTTGATCGAACAGGATGCGGTGCTGGTGGCGCATTATTACGTACACCCTGACTTGCAGGATCTGGCAGAAGCCACCGGCGGCATCGTTTCCGACTCGCTGGATATGGCCAATTTTGGTCATCAGCATCAGGCTAAAACCATCGTGGTGGCGGGTGTGCGTTTCATGGGCGAGACCGCAAAAATACTCAATCCCGAAAAGCGCGTACTGATGCCTGACCTGGGCGCGGAATGCTCGCTGGATCTGGGCTGTCCGGCCGATGAGTTCGCCGCATTTTGCGATGCGCATCCTGACAGAACAGTGGTGGTGTATGCCAATACCAGTGCGGCGGTGAAGGCGCGTGCCGACTGGATGGTGACCAGTTCCATCGCCTTGCCTGTGGTCAAACATCTTCACGAACAGGGCAAAAAAATCCTCTGGGCGCCGGATCGCCATCTGGGCAACTATGTGCAGGAGCAGACCGGTGCGGACATGCTGCTGTGGCAAGGCGCATGCGTGGTGCATGACGAATACAAGGCGCAGGAACTGATCGCCCTCAAGGCGAAGCATCCGGGTTGCATCGTGTTGGTGCATCCCGAGTCGCCGCGCGCGGTAGTCAAACTGGCGGACGTGGTCGGTTCGACCACCCAACTGATTGTGGCGGCGCAGAATTCTGACGCTAAGGTATTCATCGTCGCTACCGATAACGGCATCCTGCACAAGATGCGCACGCTCTGCCCGGACAAGCTGTTCCTCGAAGCGCCCACAGCAGGTGTGGGGGCTAACTGCACCAGTTGCAGCCATTGCCCGTGGATGGCGATGAACGGCCTGTCAAATCTGGCTCAGGTTCTGGAAACCGGCAGCAACGAAATTATCGTCGATCCCGCCATCATTCCGCGCGCCGTACTGCCGATACAGCGCATGCTGGATTTTGCCAGGCAGATCAACCTGCCCACGCGCGGCATCGGGAACGCCTGATTCGTCTTAAACAGGCTCTCGCATAATTCCTTTGCGGGGTAGGATATGCGCGTTCCATTCAATTTGCGGAGGATGCCAAATGCGAAAACAGCGTGATATTTACACATCTCCTCTGGATGCGCTGGTGGCGATGAGCAAGCAACTCAGCCTGTACGAAAACCGGCGCGGCATAGATTCGGAAACGTTTTTCGACCGCTACCAGAAGGGTTTGGTCGGCGACGATGTTGAGTCGATAGAATGGGCAAACGCATATCAGCACTACATTGCGCTGCACCAGCAATTAGAGAGCCAGTTGCGTGTCGCTGCATGACTTGCTGGAACGTTACTTTACGAGAGTTGAGGCGGTTGTCGCTCAGTTACCCGCATATACTGAAAATTATGTAGAGGAAATTCTGACCGCTGAACGTGCCAACCTGCGCATACGTCTGCGCTTTCAAAGCGGCGGACTGCTGGAGATTAACGAAGCCGTCATCGTTGAAAAGGGCATGCTCAAAACTTTGGGCTATCGTTACCATTTGCAGAGCGCAGGCAATGAGTTGATGTTCCGTTATGACACACGCTTCACTTCCCTGCGCTGCCGACTTTCCCGCATCACAAGCATCTTCCAGATGCCGTCGTGGCCTCAAGCAAGCCTGATCTGCTTGAAGTTCTGCAAGAAGCAAAAATTCATAGTTGACAGTAGCAAAGCCATGGGCGACTCAGTGCCATAACCGGAATGTCGCTGTTTCCATTGGCCGAGCGCAGTATCAAGCTAAAAAAATATTCCAGCCTCCTAAAACTCTTTGATTCATGTGTAAATCAACCAAACTCGCGATTTCGATTTACAAAGTCAGCGTTGTAATACAAAAAATTGGAGGTGCATTATGAGCATGAATTTGCCGGATGAGTTGAGCAATCAGCTTGATATTCTGGCTGCAGCCATCGGTCGCACAAAATAATTTTTGGCAGGTTGCAGGTTTTTCATCCTCGTCGGAAATTGCCTAAGACCTGGTAAATATGACGGAGTGAACGCCTGCTTTTTGGATGCAAAGCTGCATATTCGGTGTTAAGTAATGTGCCAATAGCGGAATACTTTAGTTAGGTATAAGCTGTGATCAACATTAAAAAAAGGGGGGCTGCATCGTTTTTTGAAGATTTACCCAAGTTATATTTTCAAAATGTGACGTTTGCTATCCTGTCAACTTAAAAAACCGAGTAAATGCCAACTATTACCACAGCTCAGAAAACAACCATCGGTATAAAAATGGAATTGATGGTGTATTTGCTGCTGACCATAGCCTACGTGGTCAGCGGCAAACTGGCATTAATGCTGGCGCTCCCGCCCGGTTATGCATCCCCGATCTTTCCCCCCGCCGGAATCGCTGTTGCTGCAGCATTGATTGGCGGCAAAAAGGCATTGCCATGGATTTTTCTCGGCTCATTGCTGCTTAACGTCTGGGTAGGCTATTCGGCCAACCAGCAAATTACCACCACAGGTTTCGTGGTGGCGGCCATCATAGCCATCGCCTCAGTGCTGCAAGCTGGGATAGGGGGATGGGGATTGCGGCGGATGATCGGCTACACAGCCTCTCTCAATAATATCCGAAATGCCTTGCGTTTCTTGCTGCTGGCACCAGTCATCTGTTTGATCAGCGCAAGCCTTTCCGTTAGCGGCCTTTGGGCGCTCGGCCTCGTTGACGCAGCCGACTTTGCAACAAACTGGGCGTCCTGGTGGTTCGGCGATACACTCGGTGTGGTGGTGGTGTTCCCGCTGGTCATGATCGTCGCCGGTGAGCCGCTCGCACAGTGGCAAAGCCGCATTCGCTCAATCGCAGTTCCGATACTGCTGGTGCTGTTGACCGGACTCATTACAATTTATTTTTTGCAGAACACGGCCTTTAATACCGCACGCCAGATTCAGCAGGACAACTTCGATTACCAGGCCCGCGAGATCGCGCTGCGCATTGAGGAACGGCTGACAGCCTATGAACAAGTCCTGCGCGGTGTCAGAGGTCTGTATGTCGCGTCGAAGGGTGTTGAGCGAGACGAATTTCGTGATTACGTGGCCACGCTGGACCTGTTAACACATTATCCGGGCATTCAGGGTGTCGGTTTTTCGCTGATTATCCCGCCACCAGAAAAAGCCAGACATATAGAGGCTGTCCGCAAGGAAGGCTTTCCCAGCTACACCGTGCGCCCGGAAGGCGAACGCGACCTCTATACCTCCATCATCTATCTGGAACCGTTTACCGGTCGCAACCTGAGCGCCTTGGGCTACGACATGTATTCTGAAGCAGTGCGTCGTGCCGCCATGGAGCAGGCGCGCGACCTGGATAAATCGGTCGTGTCAGACAAGGTCAGACTGGTGCAGGAAAACGACCAGGACATGCAGTCAGGCTTTCTGGTGTATCTGCCGGTGTACCGCAACGGCAGCTCGCAGGAAACCGTGGCAAACCGCCGCGCCAGCATCATTGGCTGGGTGTATGCCCCGTTCAGGATGAATGACCTGATGCAAGGCGTACTCGGCGAACAGATTCACAATATTGACCTCGAGATTTACGATGGCGAAAATGAGACGCCTGAAACGCTGATGTATGACAGCCGTTCCGACCAGAGCCATCTTGGCACGCCGTTATTCCGCTCCGTCCGGCATGTCGAAATCATCGGCCATGCCTGGACGATCAGGCTGCACTCCCTGCCCGTCTTTGAAGCGAACATCGACACTGGGCGCGTCACCGTGATACGGCTCAGCGGTCTCCTGATGAGTGTGCTGCTGTCGCTGCTGGTCTGGCAGCTGGCCAGCGGGCGCGCACGGGCGCTCAAGCTGGCGCAGGACATAACACGCGAATTGCGGGAGAGCGGAGAACAACTCAAAGAAGCACAACGCATGGCGCATACAGGTAGCTGGGAACTGGATATAGCGGGTAACACCCTGACATGGTCGGATGAGATTTATCGTATTTTCGAGATCGATCCAGCCTCTTTTGGCGCTTCCTATGATGCCTTTTTAAATGTCATACACCCGGAAGACCGTTCTCTGGTGGACAGTGCTTATGCTGAATCGGTTAAAACCCGGATACCGTACAGTATCGAACACCGCTTGCTTTTCCCCGACGGGAGAATCAAATTTGTCCATGAAAAAGGTGAGACTTTGTACGATGCGGAAGGACGGGCATTCCGGTCAATCGGCACGGTTCAAGACATTACCGAACAGAAGATGACACAAGAGCGTATCGAACACATGGCACATTACGATACGTTGACCAATTTGCCGAATCGGGCATTGTTCTATGATCGCTTGCGGCAGGCACTGTCGCTGGCGAAACGTAACGAAGATGGGTTGACGTTGCTGTACATGGACCTGGATGGATTCAAGAAGGTGAACGACACCCAAGGGCACCATGCGGGTGATTTGATATTGATAGGGGTGGCAGAGCGCTTATCCAGGTGTGTCAGAGAGAGCGATACGGTATCGCGCCTGGGTGGGGATGAGTTCACTATCATTCTCAACGGGATGTACAAGCATGAAGATGTGGCCGGGGAAGCAGAAAAAATTATTCAGGCTATTTCCGCTCCGTTCGACCTGGAGGGGAGCGAAACGCTTATCGGGATTAGCATAGGTATTGCGCGTTACCCGGAAGAAGCAAGCAAGGAGGAGGATTTGGTGAAGCGAGCTGATCAGGCGATGTATGAGGCAAAATTGGCAGGCAAAAATACCTTCCGGATTGGATCAGTCGACTAAAGACGGTTTTGCCTTTGGTTAGTTGCTTCCTCACCAAAGCATCTGCTTTCAGTGTCTGCAACGTCTCTAAACCGGTATATGACGAATGACGGGTGGCGGGCAACGAAAATTAGGACATACACGAACCATGACTACACTCACTGTCGCCACCTACAATATTCACAAGGGATTCTCCCACTTCAACGGGCGTGTGGTGATGCATGAACTGCGCGAGCGGCTGCGCGAGTTGAACGCCGACATCGTGTTCTTGCAGGAAGTGCAGGGCGAACATGCACACCATGGGCAACGTTTTACCAATTATCCTGAAGGTGCACAGCACGATTTTCTTGCCGAGAAAATATGGCCTCATTCCGCCTACGGCAAAAATTCTGTCTATGAGGCAGGGCATCATGGTAACGCGATACTCAGCCGCTTCCCGATCGTGCAGACGCTTAATACGGATATATCCGCACATCGTTTTGAGAGCCGCGGCCTGCTGCATTGCGAAATCGAGCTGGGTGACGGGCAGCGCGTGCATAGTCTGTGCGCGCATTTCGGCCTGTTCGCCAAAGGGCGGCGTGCGCAAACAACCGCCTTGATCGAATACGTGAAGAACGAGATTCCGATTGATGCACCGGTGATTATCGCGGGGGACTTCAATGACTGGCGCAATCAGATGAGTCATGCCATCGCCAGCGAACTTGACATGCACGATGTGTTTCATCTGCATGGTGGACGTGTGGCGCGTAGTTATCCGGCGCGGCTGCCGTTTTTTCGTCTGGATCGTATTTACGTGCGCGGTTTTACGGTGTTGCAAAGCAACGTGCATATCGGCGGAGCCTGGCAACGTCTGTCTGATCATGCTGCACTTTCGGCGACATTGAAGCGGAATGTCTGACACGCATCAGGTAGACGGGATCCAGCTCACGCTGCTGCAAAATGGTGCAGCGTATTTTCCGCAGCTATGTGCCGATATTGATGTCGCCCGCAGCACGATTTATCTGGAAACCTATATCTTTGCCGCAGACCAAACCGGGCGTCGTGTGAGTGACGCCTTGCAAAGAGCCGCGCGGCGTGGCGTGGTGGTGCGCGTGCTGATGGATGGTTATGGTTCGGCACACTTGCCGCCTGACTGGTTGTTCGAACTGCGCGAGGCGGGCGTGCAGGTGCAATGGTTCAGACGAGAAATCTCCCCTTTTACCTGGCAGAGTAACCGGAAGCGTCGCCTGTTCCGCCTGCATCGCAAGCTGGTGGTGCTGGACAGCGAGGTGGCATTTATCGGCGGCATCAATATCATCGACGATGTAACGGGAAATGGTGATTCCGGTGCGCCGCGTCTCGATTTTGCGGTGCGTGTGCAAGGCAGTATCGCGGGCGAAATTCATGGCATCACGCGTCGCCTGTGGAGCTCGGTGTCATGGGCCCGCTCTCACTTGCGCGGCGAGCGAATTGCACGATTCATCGCGGAAACGGGGCTGGGCGGCACACGGTCCGATATATCGGTTCTGTTGCGCGATAACTTGCGTCATCGCCGTGATATTGAACGCGCTTATCTGCGGGCGATTGCCGGTGCGCAGCACGAAGTGCTGATAGCCTGCGCCTATTTTCTGCCGGGACGGATTTTTCGCCGGACTCTGAAGCAGGCCGCACGGCGCGGCGTGCGCGTGGTTTTGTTGCTGCAAGGCCGCGTGGAATACCGCCTGCAACACTATGCGACTCATGCGCTCTACGAGCAACTGCTGGCCGCCGGTGTCGAGATTTATGAATATCAGACCAGTTATATGCACGCCAAGGTGGCCGTGGTGGATGGGCAGTGGGCCACGGTGGGTTCTTCCAACATCGATCCGTTCAGTTTGTTGCTGGCAAGGGAAGCTAATCTTGCCGTGTTTGACACAGGTTTCGCCGCAGAATTGCGCGGCGACCTGTTCTCGGCTATTTCACAGGATGCACGGCGCATTGAGCCTATGCACTGGAGCCGGCTGGGTTGGGGCGGGCGTCTGCTGGCCAGGCTTTGCTATGCCGTGGTGCGCATGATGGTAGGCGTGCTGGGGTATGGAAAACGCGGCGTCTAGCTGGCTGTCGAAGTCAGCTGTTCGCACGATAAGCAACCGGTTGTGCATGCTATTTTATTCTGTACAGGCGTTTTTCAACCGTTTGTCCCTTGATTCCGTCGAAGCGGCTGTCCATTGCGTCACCCAATCTGGCCAGACGTTCGTCGGGGTGCGGGTGGGTTTTGAATAGCAGTGCCACGCTGCTGCTGTCATCTTTTGCGGTATGGCCGATTTGTTGCAATACGCCGGGCAACCCGTATGCATCGTAACCTGCGCGTGCCGCCAGCACCACACCGATGCGGTCCGCCTCGAATTCGGCTCCCTTGTCGAGTGAGCGCGAAACGATCTCGGCGCCGCTGCCGATCAGATTGCTTATCTTCTCGTCGCCACCCACCTGTTTACCGATCAGTTTGCCGCCTAAATCCACTATTTTGCTTTGTTGCAAAATCTTCAGGTGATGTTTTTTGATGACATGGCCGATTTCATGCGCAAGCACCCCCGACAGTTCAGCCTCGTCGTTCAGCAGCCTGTACAAGCCTGCAGTTACGAAAATGTAACCGCCGGGGGCTGCGAAGGCGTTGATGTCACGCGAGTCAATCACGCCAAAATGCCAGGCCAGATCAGGACGCTCGCTTTGGCTGGCGACCCAGCGGCCGACGTTGTTGACGTATTTTTGCAGCTGTCTGTCTGGTACCAGCGGTGCCGCACCGAGCAGGTTGCCCGCAATCTGCCGGCCGATGGCGACTTCTTCCGCTTCGGAGTAACCACCCAGCACCTTGGATGACCCGGGTTTCTGCAAATCCCGCGCAGCATTCCTCAGTTCCTGCCCAAGGTCAAAGGCCTGCGCCCGGGACAGACTTAACGCCAGACATAAAAATGCCAGGTATTTGATTGTCATGGTTTTCATTTGGATTCTCCCGTGGACGGGTCAGGCAGATAGTCCAGTTGTCTGGCAGCAAGTTTGGCACTGGCTGCGAATTTTTTTGCATCCGCACGGCTGGTTAAGTAGGACTCCGCGAGGGTTACCTGCTTTTCGTCGTATTTGGCGGCCTTGAGTTGTTCCTCGTTCAGTCCACGGATGCCGGTGGTGGCGACGACACGGCCGGTGCCCGAGCGCCCTGATGCCAGACCTGACAACCCGGACAACTCACTGCCAGCCGAAGTGGCCTTTGCGCCACCACGACGAATACTGAGCAGACGTATCCAGCCGTTGCCCTGAGGGCTTTTGACCTGATACCAGCCGCCATCCTTCTTCAGGATTTCAACTTTGGCACCGGATGGCAGCGTGGCGATGACTTTGGCATCGGAAAACGGTGCCGCCTTCAGGGTATCGGCCTTGACGGTCGTGCCGCTTTCGCCGGCCTGTGCTGCAGTGGCAATCAGCATCATTGCGGCCAGCAGTAAATGATTAAATCGTAATGTCATGGCTCTTCCTTTTTAAGGTTCATCGCTACGCTTTTCCCACTTCCCACTTCCCACTTCCCACTTCCCACTAACGACTAACGACTAGCTGTTTTTTTCCTCGTTCCACTTCAGCAGCGTTTCGGCGAACAGTGTACGCCAGCTGTCGCGTGCTTGCTCACCGCCGGCGATGTGTCCCTCAAAGACGACGCTGGATACGTCATTATCGGTAGTGGCGGAGTATTTATGCAACAGCGGCCCGATTGCCTGTTCTAATGCCTGAATGTCGCGGGCGATGTGCAGACGGCATTGGGCTTCATTCGCATCGTGCAACCAGGAAATGGCCAATGTGTCTTCAAACAAATCCCACAGGCCACGCTGTCCACCCCTGATAATTTCGACGCTCTTGTTTTTGCTGCCAATTTTATCCAGTCCTGAACGAATTTTTTCGCGCACCCCGTCGTTCAGCATGCCGTCGTGCCCGCCCAGGTGAATCAGCATCAGTGTGCCGCGCAATTCTCCGCTGCGCGCTTCGGCTGCGCGGACAGTGTTTTGTACCAGCTCCTTGCTGGTGGCGAAGTCATAAAGCCTGGCAATGGTGAAATAGGCCAGGCCCAGTGTGACCGGGCCGGTGAGGTTGATGTAGGTGTTGGTGAGATTGATGCTGGCATAGGAAATGCCGAGCAGAATGAATTGCGAAGCCCCGAACAGTCCGTCTATCTTGTCGCGTCCGGCGTTGCGATAGAAGCCCCATGCGGTTGCCCAGATGACGGCGAGCGTCAGCAGCAGGTAAATATAGCGCGCATCCGGGAAGCGCAGGAAGTCGCCGTGTTTGAAGTTATCGATCGCGGTAGCCAAAATTTCCACGCCGGGATGGGTGCGGGAAAGCGGAGTCGGTTTGATGTCGAACAGGCTGGGTGCGGTCGAGCCGATGATGACGATCTTACCGGTGAATTCATCGGGCGCGCGGCGTTTGTTCTGACTGGAGAAATCCGTGAACACGTCGCTGAAACTCGCCGATTTATAGGTAAAGGGCGGGCCGCGCCAGTTGAGCAGCACGCGCGACGCATCGGGCTGGGTGAATGACAGTTGTTGTGCGATGCGCAGCGGCAGCGAGGGGATTTTCCAGCCGTAGTCGTCGAGGTATGCCGGATATTGGCGGACGATGCCGTCTGCATCCGGGTAGATGTTGTGCAGACCCATCCTGCCGCTGTTCAGCACTGACTTGAAAAAGGGCAGCACCATCGCCACCGTGGCGTCCGGATTGGCATCGGGTCCGGGTGTGACGCCCGGAATCATGCCCGGTTTGATCTGGCTCAACTCGTCGTCTGCGGGGTCGAGCCGCAGCATCGGAAAGTAAGTATTATTGGTAGCCGCGATGGCCGCATCGAAATACGCATCGCTGTCAGGATTGTATACATCCGCATCGCTGAACAGGATATCGAATACCACGGCTTTGGGATGCTGCTTTTCGATCTGCTCGACGAATTCCCCGAGCACCTGTCGTGGCCACGGCCAGCGGCCATATTCACGTGCCATGGCGGCCAGGCTGGCTTCGTTGATGTCCACGATGACGATGTCTTTGTCCGGCGCTGGCACGATCAGCCGGTACTTCACCATCATGTCGAATGCACCCTGCTTCATATTGGCGGTCAGGTGCAGCAGGGCGGTATCGGCCACGATCAATACGCTGAACAGCCCTGCCAGATACAGGTAAAAACCGGTTTTCCACTTTCGCGCCAGCAGGCTGGAAAGCCTGTTCAACAGGCTTCTGCGGTGGTAGGAGAGGGCTGTGATAGGGTTCATGGCAGAAGGCGCGCAAATGATGGCGTATTATGCCTGACAGCAGGGGCTATAATTGACGCTCATTAGATTTTGTTCGCAGATCATGCAACCACATTCAACCTCATCCTCTGAACACGATACCCGCGGCGGTTGGCACACGCTCCGTTCGCTGATTCCCTACCTGATGGAATTCAAGGGCAGGGTGATTCTGGCGATGACTCTGCTGATACTCGCCAAGCTTGCCAACGTCACCGTGCCGCTGGTGCTCAAGCAAATCATCGATGCGCTGGATAAATCGCATGCGGTATTGATGATTCCCGTGTCGCTGATCGTGGGCTATGGACTGCTGCGCCTGTTCAGCACGCTGTTTGGCGAATTGCGCGACGCGGTATTTGCCAAAGTGACGCAGCGTGCAATCCGTCGCGTGGCCCTGCAGGTGTTCGAACATCTGCACAGCCTGAGTCTGCGCTTTCATCTGGACAGGCAGACAGGCGGGGTGTCGCGCGATATCGACCGCGGCACGCGCGGTATTGGCTTTCTGCTCAATTTCATGTTGTTCAATATTCTGCCGACATTGCTGGAAATCGGGCTGGTCGCAGCTATTCTGCTGAGCAAGTACAACGTGTGGTTCGCGGGCATTACCTTTGTCACGCTGATTTTCTATATCGGCTTCACGCTGTTCGTCACGGAGTGGCGCATGGTGGTCAGGCGCACGATGAACGAGCTGGATTCCAAGGCGAACAGCCGCGCCATCGACAGCTTGCTCAATTATGAAACGGTGAAATATTTCGGCAACGAGCAGTATGAAGCGCGCCGCTATGATCACAATATGGAGCACTGGGAAACGGCTGCCGTGCGCAACCAGACTTCGCTGGCTTTCCTGAACGCCGGGCAAAGCGTCATCATCGCCATCGGTATCACGGCGCTGATGTGGCTGGCAGCGGATGAAGTGGTCAAGGGCACGATGACACTGGGCGATCTGGTGCTGGTGAACGTGTTCATGTTGCAGTTGTATATGCCGCTGCATTTTCTGGGTTTTGTGTATCGCGAGATTCGCCACGCGCTGGCGGATATGGAAAAAATGTTCGGCTTGCTGCACCAGGAGCGGGAAATTGCCGACGCGCCCGCAGCCCCCGCTTTATCGCCCGGCAACGCCTGCGTTGCATTCGAACATGTCAGCTTTGGCTATAATCCGGATCGACAAATATTGTATGACGTGAATTTCACGATTCCGGCAGGACACACCGTGGCCGTGGTGGGCTCCTCCGGAGCTGGAAAATCGACCTTGTCGCGCCTGTTGTTCCGCTTTTACGATGTGCAGGAAGGATGCCTGCGTATCAACGGGCAGGATATACGTGAGGTGACGCAGAGCAGCCTGCGCGCGGCGATCGGCATCGTGCCGCAAGACACCGTGCTTTTTAACGATACGATTTATTACAACATCGCTTACGGTCGTCCGGATGCCGCACGCGAGGACGTCATTGCAGCGGCACAGGCCGCGCACATTCACGAATTTATCGAAAGCCTGCCACAAGGCTACGATACACAGGTGGGTGAACGCGGCCTGAAATTATCCGGCGGCGAGAAGCAGCGTGTGGCGATTGCGCGCGCGATTTTGAAAAATCCGGCGGTACTGATTTTTGACGAGGCGACGTCGGCGCTGGACTCGAAATCGGAGAAGGCGATACAGGCGGAATTGCGCAGCATCGCACAAAACCGCACCACGCTGATCATCGCGCATCGTCTCTCCACGGTGGTGGATGCCGATCAGATATTGGTGATGGACAAGGGCCGTATTGTCGAGCGCGGCACACACGACGAACTGCTGCAACAAGGCGGCTTATACGAGCAGATGTGGAATCTTCAGAAACGTGTCGAGCAGGAGCCGCCTGTCTTTTGATTTATATTGATTTATTTTTATTTTGGGGTATTCTTTTAGCCTTGGAAGCATGGGTGAGCATAAAATGAAAAAAATACTATTGGTATGCATCTTGGCGGCGTATGGCGCAGTTGCGCAGGCGGCTGAGCACAAGCCGGCTGGTTCGCATCACAAACGCGTTGCCGCACATCATGTAAAAGCTGCGCATCATGCCGCTGCGCATCACGGACGCCACCACGTAAAACTCGCTGCTGTACATCATGCCAGACATACCGTTGTGCAGCATGTTCAGCGCATTCGTGAGGCTGAACCCACTCGCGTCGCGGTTAAATTCGACAATGAGTTATCAGGTGCGTCGTTTCAGCCGGCATCGAGCCCCAAGCTGGCGTCCTCTATCGCCTTGATTTATGACGAACAAACACAGCGGCCTTTGTACACCAAAAATCCGGATGCGGTAGCACCGATCGCCTCGATAACCAAGCTGATGACCGCGATGATCGTGCTGGATTCTGATCCCGATCTGAATGAGGAGCTCAGTGTGGATGTGGCGGATCTGGATATTTTGAAGGGCACGCATTCCCGTCTTGGTGTAGGCACAACCTTTATCCGCAGCGAAATGCTCAAACTGGCACTGATGTCATCGGAAAATCGTGCAGCCTCTGTTTTGGCGCGCAGCTATCCGGGCGGTACCGCAGCGGCGATCGCTGCGATGAATGCCAAAGCGCGAAAGCTGGGGATGCTCAATACGACGTTTCGCGATCCTACCGGTCTGAACAGTGCAAATGTTTCGACAGCCCGTGATCTGGTCAAGATGGTTTCAGCCGCACGCAATTACAAACTGATCCATCAGTACACCACCACGGCTACGCATTTGGTAGAAGGACAGCGTGGACGCGAATTGATTTTTAACAATACCAATCCGCTGGTGAAAAATGCTTCGTGGGAAATCGGCGTGAGCAAGACCGGTTTCATCAATGAGGCGGGGCGATGCCTGGTCATGCAGGCGAATATTCGTCATCGCCCGGTCATCATCGTGTTGCTGGACTCGGTTGGAAAAACGACCCGCATAGGCGATGCGAATCGCGTCAAGAAGTGGATCGAGAGTTCCAACACTCACGGCCGTGTCGTACGTCGCGGTTAACAATTTGACAGGAAGGGCGGGCAGTTTGCCCGCCCTTTTTTGTTAGAGAACAATGTACGAAGGTTTTTTTCTCATCGTGCTGGTCGCCCTGGTCATCCTGTTTATACGGCCCGGAAGAAAAGTCAGATACGACAATCCTGTAGTCATTCATAAGCCAGGGTTGTATCACGCCACGCTCGCCCCAAAGCTCGAACGGGCGCAAACCTTTATTGAGTCTATCGCCAGCCAGTTTTTTGGGGCTGGATTGCAGGCAGGCGATATCGCCACGCAGTGTTTCGAAGTGCGCGATGCGGCGGGCCAATACCTGCTGGCGGCAGGATTTCGTGCAGGCACGTTGTACTTTCAAGCCATCATGCCTTCGGCCGCAGACAGCCACTATAAAACGCTGCATCAATTTGCAGATCAGGTAATGGTACATATCCCACTTCCCCCCTCGCTCGATACTCGTGCTGTAGAAAATTTGCGAACAGCGGTTGAGGTAGCGGCGAACCACCTGGAAATTGAGTGTCTGAGCCTGCAGGAATGAATGCGCGCGTTGAGAATGAATTGGAGCAGGTGCAGTGAAAAGAATTACCAGGTTGAAGGTGCTGGTCGTCGAAGACAGCAAAGTTGCGCTCAAGGCCATTTCCGGTTTCATAGAAGATATGGGGGTTCATCCGCTGCTGGCTGAAAATGGCCGTGATGCGATTGAACTGTATACCCGCGAACGCCCCGATATTATCCTGCTCGACATCATTCTGCCGGATACTGATGGCTATGAAGTCGCAAAAGAAATCCGCAGGCTGCAAGGCAAGGATGAGTGGACTGCTATCATCTTTCTCAGCGTGATGTCCAAAGACGAAGATTTGGCGCGTGGCATCGAAGTAGGGGGCGACGATTACATCATGAAGCCGGTCGGCAGTGTGGTGGTTCAGGCTAAGGTGCGCGCGATGTACCGTCTGGTAAAAATGCAACGCGCCCTGGTCAAACTGGCCGGCCAGTTGAATGATGCGAACCTGGAATTGCAACGACTATCGATGACGGATGGTCTGACGGGTATTGCTAATCGCCGCATGTTTGATATATCGCTGGCACGTGAATGGCGGCGCTGTTTGCGTCTGAAGAAACCGATGTCTGTGGTAATGCTGGATGTGGATAATTTTAAGAAATACAACGACAGGTACGGTCATCAGGACGGTGACGATTGTCTGAGGGCGGTAGCGCAGGAGGTGTTGCGTTCAGCACCGCGTGCCGGTGATCTTGTGGCGCGTTATGGCGGCGAAGAGTTTGTGATGATTCTGGGCGAGACCGATGAAGACGGTGCGCAATGGGTGGCTGAACGCATACGTCAGCACGTGGCCGGCTTGAGTTTGCCGCACAAGGACTCGTCGTATGGTCATGTGACTGTGAGTTGCGGTGTGTCGAGCGTGCTGCCCGGTCAGGATTTGTCGGTTGAAATGCTGGTCAAGTCGGCGGATAACGCGCTTTATCTGTCCAAAAATCAGGGGCGCAATACGGTTACCTATTTGAATTACGGACAGATATAGCAACTGATTTCCAGTTTTCGGTTTTCGGTTTTTCTGTCCTGTGGTTCCTACAGCAATACCAAGTTATGATTTCTGCCGCTGTTGCGCAGCCGAAATCGCAACCTCGTGCTGCTATAGCAGCACGAGGTTGTCTCTGTGAATTATTTCGCTATCGCCGCCATAACCCAGCAGCGTGGTAATTTCGTGGCTTGCATGGCCCGCGATGCGCTGCGCTTCGTCGTTGCTGTAGTTGACGAGGCCGCGAGCGATGTCGGCACCCTGTTCGCTGACGCAAGCTACCACCGCGCCGCGCTGGAATTCCCCGAATACGTGCTTCACGCCGATGGGCAACAGGCTCTTGCCTTCATTGCGCAGCGCCTTGATCGCGCCATCATCCAGTACCAGACGGCCGGTGACTTGCAGGTGGCCTGCCAGCCATTGTTTTCGGGAGGCGATGGGCAGGGCGGGGGCGGTCAGCAGCGTGCCGATCGCAACACCCTGGAACAGGCGCAGCAGCACATCCGGTTCGTGCCCTGACGCAATGACGGTATGCGCGCCACTGTGTGCCGCCCGTTTGGCTGCAAGTATCTTGGTGAGCATGCCGCCGCGACCTATGCTGCTCCCGGCACCGCCCGCCATGCTCTCCAGTTGCACATCCCCTGCGCAGGCTGTACTGACCAGCGTGGCATCGGGATCACGGCGCGGATCGGCGGTGTAGAGGCCGCACTGATCTGTGAGGATTACCAGTGCATCGGCATCAATCAGATTGGTGACCAGCGCGCCCAATGTGTCATTGTCGCCGAATTTGATTTCATCGGTCACGACAGTGTCATTCTCGTTGATGATGGGGATCACGCGAAGGCTGAGCAGGGTGGTCAGCGTGGCGCGCGCATTCAGGTAGCGTTCGCGGTCAGCCAGATCGGCGTGAGTCAGCAACACTTGTGCGGCGTGCAGCCCGTGTTTGCGGAAGCAGGACTCATAGGCTTGCACCAGCCCCATTTGACCTACCGCAGCAGCAGCCTGCAATTCATGGATGGCGCTGGGTCTTGTGCTCCAACCTAATCGTTGCATGCCCTCGGCAATCGCGCCGCTTGATACCAGTACGACTTCATAGCCACTGCCGTTAAGCTGCGCAATCTGCCTCGCCCAGTTACCAAGCGCGCCAAGATCCAGCCCCGCACCCTGATTGGTCACCAGGCTGCTGCCTACTTTGACGACAATACGCCGGCAGTCGGTCAATACAGTTTTTGTCGTTGATTCCAACATCCCTTTATCCTTCACTCAGAAACAGGAGCTTTAGCTCCGTTGTTTCGTGGGAATGCCCTTGCGGCATCACGCCTGCATCCTGAATCCTGCCTTTACAGCGTGCTGGCGTCCGTTTCCTGCGCGCTTTCGGCGGCTGCCTGCTGTTCCTTTTCTTTTACTTCCAGCAGGTGTTCCATGATCGCAAAAGTCAGTTCCTTGCAGCCTTCGCCGCTGATCGCCGAGATCACGAAATAACGGTCATAATCGGAAAATTCCTTGAGGAATTGGGCTACGGTGGCATCGCGATCTTCCAGTAAATCGACCTTGTTTAGCAGCAACCAGCGCGGCTTTTCATACAGCGCCTGATCGTATTTTTTCAGCTCATTGAGAATGGCTTTTGCCTCTGCCACAGGGCTGGTTCCTTCGTACATTGGTGCGATGTCCACCAGATGCAACAGCAAGCTGGTGCGTGCCAGGTGACGCAAAAACTGGTGACCCAGACCCGCGCCTTCAGCCGCGCCTTCGATCAGGCCAGGAATATCGGCGATGACGAAGCTTTTCTCGTGAGATACGCGTACCACGCCCAGATTAGGGTGTAAGGTCGTGAACGGATAATCCGCCACCTTGGGGCGTGCCGCAGACACCGAGCGGATGAAGGTGGATTTGCCGGCATTGGGCATGCCGAGCAAGCCCACATCGGCGAGCACTTTCAACTCAAGCTGCAGTTCGCGTGTTTCACCTTCCGTGCCGGGCGTGCATTGGCGAGGTGCTCGATTAGTGCTTGATTTGAAATGGATATTTCCAAGTCCACCCTTGCCGCCTTCGGCCAGCAGAGCCCTCTCACCGTCATGCGTGAGGTCGGCGATCACTTCACCGCTGTTGATGTCGGTGATGACGGTACCGACCGGCATGTGCAAAATCACGTCATCCGCGCCTTTGCCATAGCAATCAGAGCCGCGACCCGATTCGCCGTTGCGGGCTTTATGGGTGCGCGCAAAGCGAAAGTCCACCAGCGTGTTGATGTTGCGGTCCGCCTGTACATACACGCTGCCGCCGCGCCCGCCATCGCCGCCGTCCGGGCCGCCTTTTTCGATATATTTTTCACGGCGAAAGCTGGCTATGCCATTGCCGCCATTGCCCGCGAAGACTTCGATTTTGGATTCGTCTATAAACTTCATGTTTTTGTACCGCTAAATGAAAAAAAGCCCTACCTTGCGATAGGGCTGATTCGTACCGTCATTGCGACATCACCATCACCGTAATCTTCAACTCAAGAGTGAAGGTACGATTGCATCCTCGCCCGCTTGTGGGAGAGGATTGAGGAGAGGGTTAAGCTGCAACGATGGAAACTGTCCTGCGCTGTTGCGCGCCCTTGATGGCGAACACTACACGGCCGGTAACTTTGGCGAACAGGGTGTGATCCTTGCCCATGCCGACGTTTTCGCCGCGATGAAATTCAGTGCCGCGTTGACGAATGATGATACTGCCTGCGCTGATCAATTCGCCGCCGTAACTCTTAACACCCAGTCGTTTTGAGTGTGAGTCACGTCCGTTACTGGTACTGCCGCCGCCTTTTTTTGATGCCATGGTATGTGCTCCTTAATTACGCGGAAATGCCGTCAATACGGATTTCGGTATAGTTTTGACGATGACCTTGATTCTTTTGGTAATGCTTACGACGGCGCATCTTGAAGATGCGAACCTTGTCGCCACGACCATGAGAGATGATGGTAGCTTGAACAGTGGCGCCCAACAACATAGGCTTGCCAACTGACAGCTTCTCTCCATCGGAGACCATCAACACCTTGTCCAGCACGATTGCTGAGCCGATGTCGCCAGGAAGAATTTCAACTTTTAACGTTTCGCCGGTAATGACGCGATATTGCTTACCACCGGTTTTAATGACTGCGTACATAACAACCTCGATTGATTGCGGTTTTGCGAAAGCGAGGATTATACAGATAAATCCGGCTTCGTCAAAAACCTTTTGTTATAAAAATAGATTACGGATACTTTAACGGCGCATCGAGTCGAAGAACTCGGCGTTGTTTTTGGTCGCCTTGATTTTGCCGAGCAGGAATTCCATCGATTCCAGTTCGTCCATCGGGTAGAGCAATTTGCGCAGCAACCAGATTCTTTGCAGCACGTCTGGCTTGAGCAATAATTCTTCCTTGCGGGTGCCTGAACGGTTGATGTTGATCGCAGGATAAATGCGTTTCTCGGCCATACGGCGATCCAGATGGATTTCCATGTTGCCGGTACCCTTGAACTCCTCGTAAATCACATCATCCATACGCGATCCGGTATCCACCAGCGCGGTTGCAATGATGGTCAGCGAGCCGCCTTCTTCGATATTGCGTGCTGCGCCGAAGAAGCGTTTCGGGCGATGCAGCGCATTGGCATCCACACCGCCGGTCAGTACCTTGCCTGAAGACGGGATCACGGTGTTGTATGCGCGCGCCAGACGGGTGATTGAGTCGAGCAGGATGATTACATCCTTCTTGTGTTCAACCAGGCGCTTGGCTTTTTCCAGCACCATTTCGGCAACCTGCACGTGGCGGCTGGCCGGTTCGTCGAACGTCGAGGCAACCACTTCGCCGCGCACGGTGCGCGTCATTTCGGTCACTTCTTCCGGGCGCTCGTCGATCAGCAGCACGATCAGTGTGGCATCGGGATTGTTGGCCGAGATCGAATGTGCGATGTGTTGCAGCATCACGGTCTTGCCGGATTTCGGGGACGCGACCAGCAGACCGCGCTGACCCTTGCCGATTGGGGCTACGATGTCGATGATGCGACCGGTGATATTTTCTTCGGCGCGAATATCGCGCTCCAGTATCAGCGGCTGGGTCGGGAATAAGGGGGTCAGATTCTCAAACAGAATCTTGTTCTTGGCATTCTCGGGTGGCTCATCGTTGACCTTGTCGACCTTTACCAGCGCGACATAACGCTCGCCATCTTTAGGCGTGCGAATCTCGCCTTCGATCGAATCCCCGGTGTGCAGATTGAATCTGCGTATCTGGCTCGGGCTGACGTAAATATCATCAGGTCCTGCCAGGTATGAGGTGTCAGGTGAGCGCAGGAAGCCGAAGCCATCCGGCAGGATTTCCAAAGTGCCATCGCCGTAAATGCTTTCGCCTTTTTTCGCATGGCTTTTCAGCAGTGCGAACATCAGGTCTTGCTTGCGCATCCGGTTGGCATTCTCGATTTGATTGGCGGCTGCCATTTCAACGAGTTCGGTGATGTGTTTGAGTTTTATTTCAGATAGATGCATGGCGACGCGCGAAGGATGAATGAGATAGTGATGAGGGAGATGCTGGATATGGCGGTGGAAGAGTCCACCCGCACGATCTGGTTCGCTATGATGACGGGCTGTGCGAAACTAGGTGTGCATTGCGGGTGTGACAATAAACGCTTTAGATGTGGCTGTCAATAAAAGCTGTCAATTGGGATTTTGACAGTGCGCCCACTTTAGTGGCTTCGATATTGCCATTTTTGAATAACATCAGCGTGGGGATGCCGCGTACACCGAACTTCTGCGGGGTTTGCTGGTTTTCATCCACGTTCAGTTTTGCGATGGTCAGACGTCCTGCGTATTCCTTGGCGATTTCGTCCAGGATAGGCGCAATCATGCGGCATGGGCCACACCATTCAGCCCAGTAATCGACCAGCACGGGCAACGCAGCCTGGGTGACTTCTGCATCAAACGTAGCATCGGTAACGTAATGAATATGTTCGCTCATGATTGAATCTCGCTATGAATTAGGGGTGGGTCAAGCTGTAATGCTGTGGGAATTGGGTAAGTTTTTATTGCGTTGGTAAGCATCGTAACCAAAAAACGGCGCGCTGTGAAGTGCGTGATTCGCATATTGTGTAATTCCAACTGTTCATGCTCTGCTAAAATGCAGCTACTTTTGATGATTGGAGTGTTGCGATGACGTACGTTGTTTCGGAAAGCTGTATCAAATGCAAATTCACCGACTGTGTGGATGTATGTCCGGTGGACTGTTTTCGTGAAGGCCCGAATTTTCTGGTGATTGATCCGGACGAGTGTATCGATTGCACCTTGTGTGTGGCCGAATGCCCTGCCAATGCAATTTATGCCGAGGACGACTTGCCTGAAGAGCAGCGCCATTTCACCGCCCTGAATGCAGAGTTGTCGAAGTTGTGGGGCCCAATCGTGGAAAAGAAAGACCCTCCAGGCGACGCCGATGAGTGGCTGAACGTGAAGGACAAGTTGCATCTGCTCGAACGATAAAATTGCCCCCTTCACCCTTCACCCTTCACCCTTCACCCTTCTCATTGGAAGGTGAAAAGAATAATGCCCAGTTCGGGGGTGGCGACAGCTTTTATAGCCTGGTCGCTCAGCAAATCCTGTTGCGTCACGCAACGCCCGATTTGCGTGGTGCGGTGGTGTTGCTACCCAACTATCATGCAGCCACGCCGCTGGCCCGGGCGCTGAGTTCTGCTGCGGGTTTGCCCGCACTGCTGTTGCCGCAAATGACAACGCTTGCCGACTGGGCGCAGACCGTGCCGCTTGACGCGCCTGTTCAATCAGACACGCAGCGCATCGCCACGCTTTATCAGGCCCTGCGCGAGCGCGACTGGTTTCCCGATGCCAACTTGTGGAGTCTGGCGCGGGAACTGTTGACGCTGATGGATGAGCTGACCCGCCATCACGTGGCACTTCCCGAATCCACAGAAGACTTTGCACGGCAACTGACCGAGGCTTACCAGGCGCAAAGCGGTGTGGCGATGCAGTTCGAGGCGAGGGTCGTGCATGAATTGTGGTACGCCATGGCGGCCAACGACGATCTGGATGCCTCTCGCGCCTACCAGCAGCGACTTGGATTGTTGGCGCTGCAAGTGGATAAACCTCTGTATGTGTTGCAGACCTGTGATCTGGCCGCACCCGAAGTTCAGTTTCTGCAAGCTTGCCGCCAGCTTGTTGAGGTGACGGTGTTCGATTTGCGCGAAATGATCGCGAATGAACCTGACTTCGCGCTGCTGGATGCAGCCTTGCAGCAGGATCTGCACAGTGACGATCTGCTCAGTACGGCGGCACGACTACAAACTGAAGCCGTATTGAGCATGCGCCTGAAATTATTTGGTGCGCATGGTCTGGAGCAGGAGGCGCAAGCCGCCGATGTGCAAGTCCGTCGCTGGTTGCTGGAAGGAAAAACCTCCATCGCAGTGGTTGTGCAGGACAGATTGGTGGCACGTCGCCTGCGTGCACGGCTGGAACGTGCCCAGGTGCAGGTGCAGGACGAGACCGGCTGGACGTTCGCCACACTGTCGGTCAGCACGGTGCTGATGGGCTGGCTGGAGGCGGTGCAAGGCGATTTCTACTATCAGGACGTGCTCGACCTGCTCAAGTCTCCCTATCTTTTTGCCGATAATCCACTGCTGCGCAAACAGGCAGCTTACCAGTTTGAACAACTGGTGCGTCGTCACGGCGTGGTCGCGCATTTGCAGGATTTCATCGCCGTTGCCGAAACGGATGCGCCCGAACTTGTACAGCCGCTGGTGCGCCTGCGACAGGCGGCACGGGTTATGCCTGTCAAGGGGGGGCAGCTATCCGACTGGCTGCACGCCTTGAATGAGAGCTTGGAGATACTCGGCGTCATCAAGGGCTGGTGTCAGGATGCGGCGGGACAACAGTTGATGCAGTTGCTGGCCTTGTGGCAGGAGGAATTGCAGACGGATAATACGACCTGCAGCTTTGCAGAATGGCGGCGCTGGCTGTCGCAGCAGCTCGATTTGAATACCTATCGCGATTTGTCTGTAGACAGCCCGGTGCTGTTCACTCATCTTCCGGCAACCCGCTGGCGCAGTTTCGATGCTGTGTTGTTGCTGGGTTCTGATGCCATGCATCTGCCGGCGCCCGCGAATGCCGGGCAGTGGTTCAACGATGCCGTGCGCGCAACGCTGGGTCTGCCGTTATCTTCTGCACAACAGGCACAAGTTCGCGACGACTTGTTATCACTGCTGGCGATGAACGATACGGTGCTGGCGACCTGGCAAGCCAGTCGGAATGGTGAGCCGAATCTGCTCAGCCCCCATCTTGAAATGCTGCGAGCCCTTCATCTGTTGGCTTTTCACCATGATCTGATGGAAACAGAGTTGGGCGAGTTGCTGGAGCTGTCGCAAGTCAGGATTCAGGATGCGGGATGCAGGATGCGGGATTCAGCAGAAATGCCGCGCCCGGTCGTGCCGGCAGAATTGATCCCTGCGCACATTTCCCCGTCCGGTTACAACGCGCTGGTGGCGTGTCCTTACCAGTATTTTGCACGGCATGTGCTGCATCTTAATGAGCTGGATGAGGTGCGCGAGGATCTGGACAAGCGTGACTACGGCACCTGGGTGCACGCGGTGCTGCAGCGTTTTCACGAGCAGATTCCGCAGTTAGCGCAGCATGACAGGGATGAGGCTGAAGCCGTGTTGCGGCGGATCAGCGATGAGGTGTTTGCGACAGGCCTGGCGCATGACTATCTGGCGCAGGCATGGCTGTTGCGCTGGCAGGCGCTGATACCAAACTATCTGGGCTGGCAACTGGAAAATGAGGAAGCAGGCTGGCGTTATCAGGGCAGTGAGGTGCCGTTCAAAATTGAGTTGGCGGAAAACCTGCAACTGCGCGGACGCCTGGACCGGGTGGATGTGTACGTTAACGAGCCTGAAAATCTCGCTGTTCTTGACTATAAAACACAAACAATTCAATCGCTTAAAAACAAGCTGAAAGAGCCGGGTGAGGATGTGCAGCTGGCCTGTTATGCGCGTGCGGTAACGGCGGGTACGGCGGCTTTTGTCAGCCTGGAAGACGATACGGTGCTGGCTGTCTCACCGGCTGACGACATCAGTGACTTGGCACAACTTAACATCGAACGCTTGCGGACGGTGTTTTCCCAGATGCGCGAAGGTGCCGGCCTGCCTGCGCATGGCGCGGAAAAGATATGCGCTTATTGCGAGATGAGGGGTCTTTGCCGTCGCGGCGAATGGGATGAAAAGCAGGATTCAGGATTCAGGATTCAGGATTCGGGAAACCCTAAATCTGAAACCGAAAACTCAAAACCGGAAACTGCAAATGGTAAACCGGAAACTGTAAACGGGGCGCCTCATGGATAACCGGTCGGCGCTTGATCCCAAACGGAGCGTGGTGGTCGAGGCCTGTGCGGGCAGCGGCAAGACCTGGCTGCTGGTCTCGCGCGTGGTGCGGCTGTTGCTGGAAGGCGTTGCACCTGCCGAAATACTCGCCATCACCTTTACACGCAAGGCAGCGCAGGAAATGCAGGCGCGTCTGCGCGACTGGCTGTATGACCTGGCCGCCAAAGACGATGAATTTGTGCGCGATTTTCTGCGCCAGCGCGAGGTGGATGAGGCTGATATAGAGCGCATGCTGCCGCGTGCACGACGCTTATATCAGCAGTTTCTGCTTGCCAAGCCTGCCATCACCATCAGCACGTTTCATGGCTGGTTCATGCAGATTTTGCAACGCGCACCGCTCAATTCAGGCAGCGCCGGCGGCGTGCAACTGGTCGAGCAGACCACTGAGCTCTGGGCTGAAGCATGGCAGACCTATCTTGCCGGATTGCACAGCAAGCCGGAGGGCGAGACGGCACAGTCGATGATGGTCTTGTTCAAGGAACTGGGTTTGTCCAACACGCAGAATCTGCTGCGCAACTTTGCCAACAAGCGCAGCGAATGGTGGGCTTATACCCAACAAAGCCCCTCTCCCTTAACTGGGAGAGGGGTTGGAGGAGAGGGGTTGGAATTCGCGCTCGAAAACCTGCGCATTGAATTCGACGTGGACATGGATCGCGACCCGATAGCCTGCCTGTTAGATGGGACGCATTTTGCCGATGATGTACATGCGCTGTCGCAACTGCTGAACGCCAGTGCGGCTCAAAAGGCTAAAGCTGCGCGCCTGCTTGCGCCGCTGGATGGCGTGCTGCTCGTCGCTGAGCGATACGCGCTGCTCTGGGATGAACTGTTCACGAAAAAGAATGAGCCGCGTTCCATCAAGGCGAACAAGGGGCAGGACGAAGCGCAGTTGGGGCAGGCAGTCGAACTGGTGCGGGAACAGTTGCTGGATGCATACAACCAGTTGCAAACGCAAAAAATCTACCAGACCAATTGCCATGCGCTGCGCTGCGGTGTGGCCTTGCTGGGCGCCTATCAGGACTTGAAGCAGCGCCAGCAGAAGCTTGATTTTGGCGATCTGGAATGGCGTGTGTGTCAGTTGTTAAACGACAGCGATCACGCCGAATATCTGCAATACAAGCTGGACAGCCGTTATCGCCATGTATTGCTGGATGAATTTCAGGATACCAATCCGCTGCAATGGCAGATATTGCAATCCTGGTTTGCAGCATCAAAGGCGGTGGACAGCACGCCCACCGTGTTTGTGGTGGGCGATCCCAAGCAGTCTATTTATCGTTTTCGCCGTGCCGATGCCAGGTTGTTCGACGTGGTGCGCAAGTTTCTGGTGCAGCAGTACGGGGCTGCGCATCTGAAAAAAAATGAAACGCGCCGCAATGCGCCTGCCGTGCTGGCTGTGGTGAACGGGGTGTTCGACGGATTGCCGGAATATGCGGGCTTCGAGACGCATCAGGCTCACCAGACTATGCTGCCGGGATATGTCGAAGTGCTGCCGCTCGCAGAACAGCAAACAGCAAACGGAAAACAGCAAACTGAAAACGGTGAACTGACGCTGCGCAATCCTTTATATGAAGCCTATCCTGACAGCGAAGAGGGCGCGCGCGAACTGGAAGCGCAGCAATTTGCAGAAAAAATTACCCATATTGTAGGATCATGGCGAATTGAAGGCGGGGAAAGACGAGCAGAGTTTTCCGACATCATGGTGCTGGTGCGTCGCCGCACCCATCTCAAAATTTATGAACACGCGTTGCGCAAATACTCCATTCCGTTTCTCACCTCGCGCCGTGGCGGCCTGCTGGATACGCTGGAGGCATCGGACATACAGTCGCTGTTGACCTTCCTGATCACGCCGTTTGCCGATCTGGCGCTTGCGCAGACGCTGCGCACGCCAATTTTTTCATGCAGCGACGAGGATCTGATGATGATTCAGACGTCAGGATGCAGGATGCAGGATGCAGGGGAGAGGGATTTACGCACGACAGGACTGAATCCTGAATCCCGAATCCTGAATCCTGCTTCTTCATGGTGGCAGCGTCTGAAACAGCTGGTTGAAAACAAAGCAGCGTCGCCCGCCATGCAGCGCGCGCATCGCCTGTTGCAAAGCTGGCTGTTGCATGCCGATAAATTGCCGGTACATGATTTGCTTGACCGGATTTATTTCGAGGGCGATGCGCAAGCTTGTTATGCGGCTGCCGTGCCCCAGGTGATGCGCGCGACGGTGCTTGCCAATTTGCAGGCTTTTCTGGAAATTGCACTGAATGTCGATGCAGGTCGCTATCCCAGTCTGCCGGGTTTCCTGCGCGAACTGGCCGACTTGCGCCGCGCCGCCGACAACGAATCGCCCGATGAAGGAAAGGTTGCTCAGGCGGGCAATGCGATCCGCATCTACACCGTGCATGAGGCCAAGGGGCTGGAGGCGCCGATTGTGTGGCTGCTGGATACTAATGCCAAACCGCCTGCCGACAGAGGTTATGACGTGCTGGTGGACTGGCCTACCGATGCAACTACGCCTGCGCATTTTTCGCTGTATGGCGATAAAGCCAGCCGTGGGCAGGTGCGCGAGCATTATTTTGCGCAGGAGGCTGCATTGGCACAGCGCGAAGATTTGAATTTGCTGTATGTCGCGATGACCCGCGCAAAGCAGGCGCTGCTGGTCAGCGGCAACGGCGCGCTGCTTGAAGGTCAGTGGTATCAGCGCATTGCAGATGTGGCCGATGCGGCAGTAGAGAACCCGCTCGCTTCAGAGGTGGCGGGGCCAAGCCTTACTGAGTCCCGTAACCTGCATCCGGCATCCCGCATCCTGAATCCTGTAGATCCGCGCCTGTGCGATGCATGGCCTGTCGGTACGCGCAAACCCGTGATGAGCGATGCGCAGCGCAGCGGTGTCTGGCTGCATGGCTTGCTGCAATACTTGGTGACACCTGATGCTGCCTTTCGGGAAGATCTGCAGCAGGAGTTACGAATCAAACTAAACATTCCGGTCGGGCAGATGCCAGAACTTTGGCAGCAGGCACAAGCGGTGCTGAACTCGCCCCATCTGGCGATATTTTTTGATGCGCAGTATTATCTTGCGGCATCGAATGAACTATCCTACGTGAATGCCAGCGGCCAACTGCGGCGTATCGACCGTCTGGTCGAGTTCGAAAACGAAGTGTGGGTGCTGGATTATAAAACCGGTGCGAATACCGAACTGCAGGCACACACGGCGCAGCTTGAGGAATATCGCACTGCGATGCAGGCCATCCATCCGCACAAAACCTTGCGCTGTGGGCTGGTCTTCGCCGATGGAAAATTGGTTGAAGTCTGACTAAAAAGCTGTGGTATTATTTCGCTACCGAATTGCTTAGTTTTTTATAACTTTAATGAAAGGATTCAACATGGAACACACCCTGCCAGCCCTGCCTTATGCGATGGATGCACTGCAACCGCACATGTCCAAAGAAACCTTTGAATATCACTATGGCAAGCATCATCAGGCTTATGTGACCAACCTGAACAACCTGATCAAAGGCACCGAATTTGAGGCGCTGGATCTGGAAGCCATCATCAAGAAGGCGCCCGCTGGCGGCATTTACAACAATGCGGCTCAGGTGTGGAATCACTCGTTCTTCTGGACTTGCATGAAGCCAAATGGCGGCGGCACACCAACTGGTGCGCTGGCTGATGCCATCAACGCCAAATGGGGCAGCTTCGACGAATTCAAGAAGGCCTTCACGGCATCTGCCGTGGGCAATTTCGGTTCCGGCTGGACATGGCTTGTGAAGAAGGCTGACGGATCTGTCGAGATCGTCAACATGGGCGCTGCCGGTACACCGCTGACCACAGCTGACAAAGCGCTGTTGTGTGTTGACGTGTGGGAGCATGCCTACTACATCGACTACCGCAACCTGCGCGCCAAGTTCGTTGAAACGTATTTGAACAATCTGGTGGACTGGAACTTCGTCGCGAAGAACTTTGCCTAATTCGTAAAGTTCCGCTGTTCAAAAAGCCACGCAGTCCTGCGTGGCTTTTTTCTGGTGAATGATCGATTTTGCAGCAAGCTATTTGTCAATTTGGTCCTGGTAGCCCGTATGCAGCGCAATACATGTATGCGATGTTCAGTTTTCACGGATGTCCCGGATTCCGCGATGCTTCATCCGGGCTATGCTGGCTCGTTAGGTTACATGGCTCCGAGTTCCTTGAGCAGGCTCTGTGAAAATCGTTGCAAGGAACTCTGGAGTCAAAACCTCCTGAGAAATTTGGTTGAGATCGTTATTTAACCCTGCAACACAACCCGCAAAACCCATTATTTGCTCTGCGGTCCATTCAGCTCTTTGTTGCTGAATGTTGCCATTTTTCAAAATATTGAACTTTACTGCGACCATTGATAACGGAGGCCCTTCAATAAACTCGACACAATTCGAATGCAATAAAAGGTTACGGTCATTGCCTAGCTCTCTAAGGCGTGGAACAAGTTTCTTCACTTGTTCAGAATATTTCGACAACTTTGAATTGGTGGAGAACAACTTTTCGAAAAAATCAAGTTTCCGAGACCAAGAATAATTCGGATACGGTTTAAATTTTTCCTTTGTGACTTGTTCCTTGTTGAGTGTTATTAGCAATACATCGAGATGTTGCTCTAATCTAGCCCAATGCATTGATGCAAAACCAAATGCCTTTAAAAGTTCCCCAGCAAAACTTGGAGGATCGTTTAATTGGCCACCATCAATAATAATCGGAGTTGTCACATCACTTCCTTTTGCAACCTAACGAAACTGTAGAAAAACTAATTTCCACAGAAAATTGTGTTGTAACATATTGATTTACAATGGTATGTACTTTGCATTTTGAGTTTTTCACATTCTCATCGTGGAGGTCACCGGCGCTGCGCGGCTTTATCGCGTAGCGTCCGTGTTGGCCGTGGGGTTAGCCACCTTGTTGATCTGCAGGTACTTTGCTCCAAGATTGTTCCGTGGGCCATATCTTGTACTTGTGAGCTGAGAGAACATTGGTCTTCTCTCGGACATATTGCACAAGAGCCTTGGCAGGGTAGGCGTCACTGTTTTGCTTGCATAGTTGGAGAAACCAAACGTAGGCGTCGGCAAGTTGCAACATCCGACTCAGGTGGGATTCCGTGAAATGAACAGTGTCGATTAGCCGCTCAAGCTGCTTTCCAAAAGTATATGGCGTTCCGTGCTCTCGATAATGTGACAAGACTTCCGCAAAAACTGTCGATACCTTGCCACTCTCCCTATCTCCAATGAGGATGCCTAGATCGTCCTTCCCTCGCAGATAGCCTTCAACCCGCTCTACAAAAAACATGAATGCACGCTGGTCAAGTTTGTCGTTCGCAATCATCTTTGCTGGCTCCAATCTGGCGAAGACCCGTCCGATACCTTCTTCGCGACCTATGATTTCGGCAAGACGCTGAAGCACGTCGAGTCGATCCTCAATCTTGTTCCAGTCCTTGAAATTTCGCTTTCGATGAAAAATCTCGGCGGCGTGGAATTCGGTATCGCGCGAAAGTTTTGAGGAGCCAAAGCATTGCTTGGCAAGCACGTCCACCTCTGATTCGAGTTCTTTGACGATTTCCGCATTGACGATCAAGCCTCCAAGCCAGTAGAACGGCTGGGAACCGGATTGAAACTTAACCTCGTCGAAATATGTTATCAGCATAAGGGTAGCTAACGTAAAGTCGGCAGAATAATTCAACTATATGCAGTAGCGTGTTCTGCACAAGCTTTCATACTTACTGCAACTGCTTGATTTTATTGTGTATTTATAAGCTATATCCTCTGGCTATTCTGCATATTCAGTACTTCAATCACTGATACTGCGGGCAGTTGGCTCAGGTATGGACGCATAGCATTCTACTCGCAAATATTCTCTTTGCACTGGTGGCAGTTATTCAGTGTCAGGCAGCAAATCACCGGATTTTCTGAACTTGGCTAAGCCTGAAAACCACATCGACCGTTTTAATTTGGCTATGTCGCAATTAACTGTTGATAGCAACGCAACACAGCTCTTCGCGCGAAGAATTCAAAATCAATCTGCTAGTTGATGCACGCTGTGCATCAACCCTGCTAACCCCACCTCGCGCGCCAAGACGCAAAGACGCCAAGAGATTCATGCAGGGATATTGCGAGTTGTCGCCTACAAGGTGACATCCCTGCTAAAACCACTTGCCCTGTGGGCAATAACTCGCAAAGAGATACAAAGCAATTGCCCATCACCGACCTGCCTGTGCCGTGTTGAGTGTGGCAGACTGGTTAAATAGTCGTCTGTTTTTGACCAAGATATTGATTTTCCTTGGCGTCTTTGCGTCTTGGCGCGAGACAGCTGTTAATGCCGCTGGATTCAACAGATAACTGCGACATAGCAATAAAAAACGCCCCGAAGGGCGTTTTCTTTCTACATGCAGCGAACAGCTCCGGCTTACTGCCCGAAGAAGTCCTTGACCTTGTTCATCCAGGATTTGGCTCGCGGATTGTGATGACCGCTATTCAGATCGTTGATGCTCTCAAACTCGCGCAACAATTCTCTTTGACGTTCGGTCAGATTTACCGGCGTTTCCACGATCACGTGACAATGCAAGTCGCCATGCGCGGAACTGCGCACACCCTTGATGCCCTTGCCGCGCAGACGGAAGATCTTGCCGCTCTGACTCTCGGCCGGAATCTTGATGCTCGCCTTGCCGTCCAGCGTCGGGATTTCAATTTCACCGCCCAAGGCTGCGGTACTGAAACTGATCGGCATTTCACAATGCAGATCGTTATGATCGCGCTGGAATACCGCATGTGGCTTGACGTGGATCACCACATACAAATCGCCGGATGGTCCGCCGTTCACGCCATGCTCGCCTTCACCGGATAAACGGATGCGATCGTCATTATCCACACCCGGCGGGATTTTCACCGACAAGGTCTTGTGTTGCTTGATACGTCCGCTACCGTTGCAGGGTTTGCAAGGCGAGGTAATCATCTTGCCGCTGCCGTGACAGCGTGGGCAGGGTTGCTGGACAGAGAAGAAGCCCTGTTGCATGCGCACTTGTCCATGACCGCCACAGGTCGTGCAGGTGGTAGGACTCGTGCCGGGTTTTGCACCCGAGCCATGACAAGTGTCACATTCCTCCATGGTCGGTACGCGGATCTGTGTTTCTGTTCCGCGCGCGGCCTGTTCCAGCGTGATTTCCAGGTTGTAGCGCAGATCAGCGCCGCGTTGCACATTGCTGCGCCCGCCGCCACCTCGTCCGCCACCGAAGATGTCGCCAAAAATATCAGAAAAATCAAACCCTTGAGCGCCTGCTCCGCCTGCACCGAACGGGCTGCCACCACCCATGCCACCCGCTTCAAATGCCGCGTGACCATACTGGTCGTAGGCTGCACGCTTTTGTCCATCAGACAAGGTTTCGTAGGCTTCCTTGGCTTCCTTGAAGTGTTCTTCCGCCTTGGGGTTGTCCGGATTGCGGTCAGGATGATGCTTCATCGCCAGCTTGCGATAAGCCTTTTTAATCTCATCGTCCGGCGCATCGCGATTGATGCCCAGAACTTCGTAATAGTCTTTTTTGCTCATTTCTGTGGGAAGGGATAAGGGAGAAGGGAGAAGGGTTAGGGGGTACGGCGTTTTATTGAAGCTGCCAAGCCCATAATCAATCCTGAAACCTCATCCACTTTTCCGTTCAGCTCCTCTGCGTTATTCAAGTAGCCCAACCTTGTGGCAAGCTCAATCAATGTATCTAACTCGGATAGCGAGCCAGCGGCGATGCTTAAAAAGTGCAGCAACTCTTTGCTTCCGTTGCGCGCAAAGCCTTCCGCAATGTTCGCCGGGACTGAAACTGCTGCACGTTGCATTTGGCTGGTTAACCCAAATTTTTCCTGGGCGGGGAAGGTCGAGGTTGCCGTGTAAATTGCCGTCACCATTTCCATTGCTTGTTGCCAAGCTTTCAGGTTACGGTGTCCGCGCTTCACACTCTTCTCCCTTACCCCTTACCCCTTATCCCTTCTCGAACTTACTTCTTGTCTTTGACTTCAGTGAACTCAGCATCCACCACATCGCCTTCATCCTTATGCGCTTCCGCACCGTGGGATGAACCAGCTTCAGCGCCTTGAGATTTTGCCTGTTCGGTGGCGTACATCTTTTCGCTCAGTTTTTGTACTGCTGTTGAGAGTGCTTCTGCCTTTGCGTCGATGGCATCCTTGTCGTCGCTCTTCACCACTTCTTCGGCTTCTTTCAAAGCGGCTTCGATGGCCGCCTTTTCATCCGCTGTCAGTTGTTCGCCGTATTCTTTCAGCGACTTGTTGGAGGAGTGAATCAGCGCATCCAGTTGATTTCGTGCATTCACCAGTTCCAGCGCCTTCTTGTCGTCTTCAGCATGTGCTTCAGCGTCGCGAACCATGCTCTCGATTTCAGCTTCTGACAGACCTGAGCTCGCCTTGATGGTGATGTTGGCTTCCTTGTTGGTCGTCTTGTCCTTCGCCATTACATGCAGGATGCCGTTGGCGTCGATGTTGAAGGTTACTTCGATCTGTGGCACGCCGCGTGGTGCCGGCGGAATATCGGCCAGGTTGAATTGACCGAGGCTCTTGTTGCCGGATGCGATTTCACGCTCGCCTTGCAATACATGGATCGTCACGGCTGACTGATTTTCGTCGGCTGTGGAGAATACTTGCGATGCCTTGGTAGGGATCGTGGTGTTCTTCTTGATCAGCTTGGTCATCACGCCGCCCATGGTTTCAATTCCCAAAGACAATGGCGTCACGTCCAGCAACAACACATCCTTGACTTCGCCTTGCAATACGCCACCTTGGATACAGGCGCCTACGGCAACTGCTTCGTCCGGGTTCACGTCCTTGCGTGGCTCGCGACCGAAGAATTCTTTGACCTTTTCCTGAACCATAGGCATACGGGTCTGACCACCGACCAGGATCACGTCAGCGATGTCGGAAATCGAGATGCCGGCATCCTTCATCGCGATTTTGCATGGCTCGATGGTGCGAGCAACCAGATCTTCAACAATGCTTTCCAGCTTGGCGCGGGTGATCTTCACAGCCAGATGCTTGGGGCCGGTGGCGTCAGCGGTGATGTAGGGCAGGTTCACTTCGGTCTGTTGAGCGGAAGACAATTCGATCTTGGCTTTTTCTGCCGCGTCTTTCAGGCGTTGCAGCGCCAGCATGTCCTTCTTCAGGTCGATGCCGGATTCTTTCTTGAACTCTTCAACCAGGAATTCGATAACGCGCATGTCGAAATCTTCGCCGCCCAGGAAGGTGTCGCCGTTGGTGGACATCACTTCAAACTGGTGCTCGCCGTCGATTTCGGCGATGTCGATGATCGAGATGTCGAACGTGCCGCCACCCAGGTCATACACCGCGATCTTGCGGTCGCCTTCCTGATTGTCCATACCGAAGGCCAGAGCCGCGGCGGTAGGTTCATTGATGATGCGCTTGACATCCAGACCTGCGATGCGACCTGCATCCTTGGTGGCCTGACGCTGTGCATCGTTGAAGTAGGCAGGCACGGTGATGACGGCTTCGGTGACGGACTCGCCCAGGTAGTCTTCGGCAGTCTTCTTCATCTTCATCAGAATTTGCGCGGAGATTTCAGGTGCGGAGAATTCCTTGTCGCGTACCTTGATCCATGCATCGCCATTCTTGGCCTTGACGATCGTGAACGGCACCATGTCGATGTCTTTTTGTACCATCTTCTCATCGAAGCGGCGACCGATCAGGCGCTTCACGCCGTACAGTGTGTTCTTCGGGTTGGTTACAGCCTGGCGCTTGGCGGCAGCACCGACCAGTACTTCACCATCTTCCATGTAGGCGATGATGGAAGGGGTGGTGCGCGTACCTTCGGCGTTCTCGATTACCTTGGTCTTGCCATTTTCCATGACAGCGACGCAAGAGTTCGTGGTGCCCAGATCAATACCGATAATTTTTCCCATAATACTTATTCCTTTTAGATGTTGTTGATTACGATGTCGCCCTACATGGGGCGGCTAATTTATTTTTCAAGTGTTGGTGATGCAGTTGATAGTTTGTAGTCGTTAGTCTCGAGTTGATCTTGTCGGCTGCGCCGGTTTTAACTAATGACTTGCGACTTACGTCTAACGACTGAATTTGAGCTGTTATTTGCCCTGTGAAACCAGAACCAGCGCCGGGCGCAGTACGCGCTCATTGAGCGTGTAGCCCTTTTGCATCACGCTGACCACGGTGTTGGCAGGTTCATCGCTCGGAACCATGCTGATCGCCTGATGTTTGTGCGGATCCAGTTTTTCGCCAACCGGATTGATTTCGATGATGTTGAATTTCTCAAACACGCTGGTGAGTTGTTTCAGCGTCAGTTCCATGCCGCTCTTGAAACTTTCCACTGTCGCTGTTTCAACCGCAAGACCTGCTTCCAGGCTGTCTTTGACGGCCAGCACCTCATTAGAGAAACGCTCTACGGCGAATTTCTGTGCCTTGCTCACGTCCTCAGATGCGCGGCGGCGGATGTTTTCGCTCTCGGCCTTGGCATACATCCATGCGTCGTAGTGCTCCTGAGCTTTGAGTTCTGCGACTTTCAGCAACTCTTCCAGGTTGGGCATGACTTCAGCGTTTTCCACGATCGGATCGATTGTTGGCTCGGCGGTTGGGACGGGGTCTTGGTGTTCCATGCACTACTCCTAAATTAACTTGCGTCTCAAATGGGTATGGATTTTTTAATTTCAAGAGGGCGCACGGTATTTTTCTGCGCCAGTTAGAATGCGCATTCGATCAGCCTGTTCAGTGCCGCAAGTGACCCAAGCCAAAAACTACTACTGGCGCATAGCCGGATTCTATTTTTTCTATTACGCCTTCATCGGGATGTTCGCACCCTATTGGAGCTTGTACCTTCAATCCATTCACTTTAACGCGGTCGAGATCGGCATTTTGATGTCGGTGCAACCGGTGATGCGCATGTTGGCACCCAACCTGTGGGGCTGGCTGGCAGACCATACCGGTCGTCGCCTGCTGGTGATTCAGGTCGCAGCAACGCTGAGCGCCGTTTTTTACCTCGGTGTATTTATGACCACCAGCTTCTGGGGGATGTTGCTGGTGCTGGGGTTGATGAGCTTCTTCTGGAGCGCTTCGATGCCGCTGGTCGAAGCGACCACGCTCAGTTATCTGGGCCAATATACCGGGCGCTACGGTCGTCTGCGTTCCTGGGGTTCGGTCGGGTTTATTATTTCAGTGGTGGGCTTAGGCTACGCATTCGACTATATCGCCATCGCATGGTTGTTGTGGGCCGGCTTGATCTGCGAACTGGGTATTCTGATTTTCTCGCGGCAGTTGCCCGCGACAAAGGTATTGCCGCATCACACCGATCAGCAGTCCATCAGGCAAATCCTTTTGAAACCTTCCGTGCTGACGTTATTCGGTGCATGCTTTCTGATGTCCGCCGCACATGGCCCTTATTACACTTTTTTCTCCATCTATCTGGTCGAGCACGGTTACTCTAAAGGCGCGGTGGGCGGCTTGTGGGCGCTCGGGGTCATCTGTGAAATCGCCGTATTTTTCCTGATGCCAAGGCTGGTGCAGCGTTACGGTTTTACTCGCATCCTGATAGCCAGCTTCAGTCTCGCGGTGGTGCGTTTCATGATGATAGGCTGGTACGTTGATTTTCTGTTGCTGCTGTTATTAGCCCAGGTGCTGCACGCCGCCACCTTCGGCGCGTATCACGCAGCTTCTGTGGGGCTGGTGCATGAGTTATTTCAGGGGCGGCACCAATCCAGAGGGCAGGCTACGTTCGGCAGTCTGACCTACGGCGCCGGCGGCATGTTGGGCGGGCTGATCAGCGGGCCGATATGGCAATACTACGGCGCGAGCGCGCTGTATTCATGCAGTGCAGGCATGGCGCTGCTGGGTTTGTTGCTGATGATGTGGCGGCCGCGCAGCTCTGATCGATAAGGGGCCGGCCGGTCAGAACGGCAGTTGCAGGTGCGGCGCGGCTTGTCGGAAAATTCTGCGGAAGTCGTCCTGAATGCGGATCAGGGCAATCTCGCTGTCGGCTTCGAAGCGCAGCACGATGGCAGGCGTGGTGTTGGACGGACGTGCCAGACCAAAGCCATCGCTATATTCCACCCGCAAGCCATCCAGCGTGATGATTTCAATCGCATCGGTAAAGTCTGCCGTATCCCTCATCTGTGCCAGCAGCGCATGGTTTTCACCCTCCGCAGTGCGGATGTGCAACTCAGGCGTGCAGAACGCATCCGGCAAGGCGTTGAGCGTGTCGCCCGGATCGGCAACACGGCTTAAAATTTCCAGCAGCCTTGCGCCTGCATAAAGCCCGTCGTCGAAACCATACCAGCGCTCCTTGAAAAACACGTGACCGGTCATTTCTCCTGCCAGCAACGCGCCGGTCTCTTTCATCTTTGCCTTGATCAGCGAATGGCCTGTCTTCCAGATGGTCGGTATGCCGCCGTGCTGTCGTATCCAGCCGAACAGGTGGCGCGTGGATTTAATATCGAAGATGATCTCCGCGCCCGGATTGCGGCTCAGCACATCGGCGGCGAACAGCATCAGCTGACGATCCGGATAGATGATCTTGCCATCTTTGGTTACCACGCCCAGCCGGTCGCCATCGCCATCGTAAGCCAGGCCGATTTCGCTGTCGTTGTCGCGCAGGGCGGCGATCAGGTCTTGCAAGTTGCGCGGGTCAGATGGATCAGGATGATGGTTGGGAAAATGCCCGTCCACCTCGCAATACAACTCATGTACGGTGCAACCGAGCTGGCGATACAGATCGGCGACATACGCCCCCGCCACGCCGTTGCCGCAATCCACCGTGACGCGCATGGCACGCGCAAGTTTAACGTCCGAGACGATGCGCGCCATATAAGCCTGGCTGATGTCCTGTTGCGAGTAGCTGCCTGCGCCGTGTGACAAGTCGTTCTGTTCGATGCGCATACGCAGCGACTGGATGCTGTCGCCGAACAGCGTCTCGCCATCCAGCACGATCTTCAGTCCGTTGTAATCCGGCGGGTTGTGGCTGCCGGTGAGCATCACGGCGCAGCGGGTATTCAGTTCGAATGCGGCGAAATACACCATCGGGGTTGCGACACAGCCCACGTCGATCACGTCAGTGCCGCTTTTCCGGATGCCGCGCGCCAGGGCTGCGATCAGCTCCGGACCTGACAAACGACCATCCCGGCCGATTGCAATGGCGCGCTGGCCGCGCTGGATCGCTTCCGAACCGATGGCATGACCGATGGCTTCGACGACTTCGGGTGTCAGTGTTTTTCCGACGATGCCGCGTATGTCATACGCCTTGAAGATTTCGTTAACGGGAAGTTCGCGCCGCGAATCGTTTGCTCCCTCGCCCGTAAGGCGGGAGAGGGTTGGGGAGAGGGAGTGGGTATGCCCGCCGGGTGGATTTTGCATCAGGGGATGACCTGCTGAATTTTTTCCCACACCCGATCCGGGGTCAGGTGGTTCATGCAATTGAAATGTCCCAGCGGACACTCGCGCTTGAAGCAGGGGCTGCACTCGATGTCGAGCTTGACGACTGTGGCTTCTTTCGAGAGCGGCGGGGTGAATTGAGGGCTGCTGGAGCCGAACAGGGCCAGCATCGGACGATCGAGCGCGGCAGCCAGGTGCATCAGGCCTGAATCGTTGCTGATGACAAGCTGAGCACAGGATAAGAGGGCGATGGCGTCGGTAAGATCGGTGCTGCCGCACAGGTTGCGAGTTGACTGATTACCGAGGGCGACGATTGTTTCCGCGACCTCGCGATCTTTTGCCGATCCGATCAGCCACACCGCATAACCTTCATCGTGCAGGCGCTGTGCGGTTTCGGCGAAATAGGCTACCGGCCAGCGTTTGGCAGGTCCATATTCCGCACCCGGACAGAATACAGCGACCGGCTGAGCAAGCGAAAGGCCGAGTTTCGCAAGCGTGGCGTCGATCTGTGCGCCTGATACAGTCAGTTTCGGGTTGGCCAGAGGGCGCGGGATTTGCCCGTCATGCGCCTCGGCCAGTTGGGCGAAGCGTTCCACCATCAGCGGCAAGACGGTCTTGTCGAGTTTGCGCGCATCGTTGAGCAGACCATAGCGCATCTCGCCGACAAAGCCGGTGCGTAGCGGGATGCGTGCAAAAAATGGAATCAGTGCAGATTTGAGCGAATTGGGCAACACGATGGCCTGATCGTATTGCGCCGCACGCAAGTCAACGCCCAGTCGATAGCGCCCTTTGATATTTAACTCGCCGTGCGGGAAGGGATTGACGATGGCTTCATGTACTTCCGGCAGGGCGCGCAGCAGGCCCGCCGTCCAGGAAGGTGCGAGTACATCGATCAGACAGTCCGGATGGCGCTGCTTGAGACGCATCAGCATCGGCTGCATCAGCATGCAATCGCCAACCCAGCTGGGCCCGATGACTAGAATTTTTTTCATTCAACCTTCCTGTTCAAGCTCCCCTCCCACGTTAGCGGGGGAGGGGGTGGGGGAGAGGGTCTAGTGATGTCCCTTAGGCAGTTCACCAGTTAGTTTGTAGAGTGTCCCGCAATACGGGCAATGCGCCTCGCCGTCGTTATTCAGGGCTAACCCAACCTTCGGGTGCGCGTTCCACAGGCTCGCATTCGGCATCGGGCAAGTCAGCGGCAGATCATGCGCGGTCACTTCAATTTGACGGTGTGTGATTTTGCTCACGGTGCATCTCCTTAAACGTAAAATACTTTTCATCCACGAAACGATTCTTGCGGCGATATTGGCTAATGACAATAACCCGCAAAAACACTAAATTTCAGCTCGCGTCATTTCGTGGACAGCTGCGGTTTTCAGGTTAGACGTAGTCCAGCCAGTCGGTATGCAGCGGGTGCTTTCCTGCAACGCAATCGAAGAATGCCTGTTGCAACAGGGCCGTGACCGGGCCGCGTGAACCACAACCTATCGTGCGCTGATCGAGTTCGCGGATCGGCGTCACTTCGGCAGCCGTGCCGGTGAAGAAAGCCTCTTCTGCGCAGTAAATCTCGTCGCGGGTGATGCGTTTTTCAATCACTTCGATGCCCATTTCCTTGGCCAGCGTGATGATGGAATCGCGCGTGATGCCTTCCAGGCACGAGGTCAGATCAGGCGTGTATAACTTGCCCTTCTTGACGATGAAAATGTTCTCGCCGGCGCCTTCAGCAACGTAACCATCCACGTCCAGCAACAGCGCTTCATCGTAGTTGTCGTTCGCAACTTCCTGGTGTGCAAGGATAGAATTGGCGTAAGTCGTCACCGACTTTGCGCGGCACATGTTCACATTGACATGGTGGCGGGTGAAGCTGGAAGTCTTGACGCGGATGCCTTTTTGCATGCCCTCGTCGCCCAGATAGGCGCCCCAGGGCCAGGCGGCGACCGCAACATGAGTGGACAGTGTCGTCGCGGCAATCCCCATCGCCTCAGATCCATAGAAACAGATCGGGCGGATGTAGCAGGATTCCAGCTTGTTGGCACGCACCACTTCGCGATGCGCTTCCATGATCGTTTCCTTGTCGAACGGCATTTTCATCTGGAAGATGTGCGCCGAATTGAACAAGCGGTCGGTGTGCTCCTGCAGACGGAAAATCGCCGTGCCCTCCGCTGCCTTGTAGGCGCGCAAGCCTTCAAATACGCCCATGCCATAGTGCAGGGTGTGGGTCAGTACATGGGTAGTAGCATCGCGCCAGGGCACAAGTTTACCGTCGTGCCAGATAAAACCGTCGCGGTCGGACATGGACATATTCGAATTCCTTTGATGAGTCAGTTGCAAAGCATGGATTCTAGCAGCCTGTCGAACTTTTTGCAGCGACAGACTGCGTGTTTATAAGCGATTTTATGAAGGGTATGTCGCAATTAACTGTTGATAGCCTTACAACTATTTGTATCTTTTAAAAATGATCTATACGCTTTGTCATTCCCGCAAAGGCGGGAATACAGTGATCACCTCGCGAAGTGACATGGCAAAGCGTACTTGCAAATTCAAGTCCGGGTTGCCTGCCATCAGCAATGTCTGTCAGAAAATGTTGGAAAGTTAGAGCAGGCGCCGTTGCTGCTTCTTCACGGTTTTGCTGGTGTTCTTCGATGCGCTCTATGGTATCTGAATCAGGTCTTGTTCTTTCTTGTGGTGCGCGGGGGTGACTTTGGCGTTCCGACCGGACTGTAGGTCGGCGCAGTGTAGGATAAACATGCCATCTCCACGCCTTTCGGGTCAAGCAGGTGTAGTGTGTCACCGCCGTTATTCCATACCGCCTGGCGACGCCCCCAGTAAAGGTTGCCGGCATTGTCTTTGCCACGCCCTGTCCATACTTGAACCGATGCGCCAGGTGCAAGACTGAAGGGCGGGAAGACGTAGCGGTGGGGGCTGCGGCGGGCGTCATCTTGCAGGATATGTCCGGTGAGTGGTAGCGGCAGGCGGCTTTCGTTGGTCAGCAGGACATGCTCACCAGCCAGATCCACACCTGCGGGGTTGTATACCACGCTCAGTCTGATTGCCGAACCGTCAGGGCGGGCGAGACGGATATGCAGAAAACCATCCAGTCGGAAAACCAGCTTTCCTTCATACCATGCACCGTTCGGCATTTCACGGTAGTAGGTCTCGCCGCTCTGGGGTGCGGCGACGAAGTCGGCGAAACGCAGTTCTACACCTGTTTCAGGCAGGCCTGCCAGCAGGGGCGGCGGCAGAGTCTGGAGGGCTGTCAGGACAGGCGGCGTAGTGACGGCGCACATATCCAGCAGCAATTCATAGGCCGGGCTGATGCAAGTAATTTCCACATCAATGTGAACCGGGCGTTCCTCGGCATAGCCGCGCCCCACTGTCAGTGGCCGTCGGGTTATCCTGCCGCCGTCCTGACCTGCGCCGCCCATGTCCAGGAAGCGGGTCGCGTGAATGAATAACTCGGGTTTCAGGCCGGTGGAGGTGCGAATGACGGGCGGGCCGCGCCATATCGTGGCCATGTTGCCGACAACGGCGTGCAGGGCCGCTTCCAGATGGGTTTCGATGTCTCCGAGGCGCATGGTAGTGGCCTGGACTTCAGGCCTGCTCGATCTTCTCGACGACGATCTCCAACTCCTCCACCAACGAGTCGGCGGTAATGGCGTTCATCACAAAATTCTTCCAGCGACAGGGCCAGGCCTCAAAGAAGTTGTAACGCACCTCCTCCTGCATGCTTTCGTCCAGAACGATGAGGGAGCCGGACCTTCGCTCTATCTTTCCGTCAATAACGGTCTTGTACCATTTCCATAATTCATCTGAATTTACATAACCGCGTTTGAGAACGATGTTGGAATAGGTGGTACGTCCTGGTCGCTTGTGCACGATCATGTCGTCACCGTCGGCAAAGGTGATCACGTCGGTCTGCACCTGCATGCCGTCCATAGCGGTAAATGAGCCTTGAGTGACACCTTCGATTTCGATGCGGAATTGCCCGCTACTCAGATAATCCTTCTGTCTGCGGTTGGACATGGTTATTCTCCTCTATCGTTTATGTGCATAAATAACTGGCAGGATAATAAATAATCAGAGGCCGAAAACAATTTAATTCGCCCTCCGTTATTGTCTGGCACACTAGCTGTTCACAGAGCAACGGTCAATATGCCAAACAGCCTATGTATATGTGCCTAAGGACGTGCTGATTTAATCCATTTGTGGTTAAGCAGTGACTTTGGTCAAGTCGCTGCTTGCCGGTGCGAACGGGTGATTTATTCGGCGTTTCCCAAATAGCTAACCGCCTTTGCCAACCAGGCGTTTCACCAGCGCACTGAGCAGCCACGTGCTGACAACTGCCAGTAAGCCTGCGGACAGAACCAGCGGTGCATTCCCTGAGAAATGGAATAGTTCGCGCAACAATGGAACGTTGAGTACCAATACCAGTCCGGTAATGGTGCCCAGCAAGATCCACCGCAGCACCGGGTTTTGTTGCGTTCCGTGCCCTGAAGCTGGCAAGGATGCTGTACGGTTGCCAAATACCAGCGCGATATTTCCCGCTACCATGGCCGTGAACACCAGCGCACGCACGGTATTTTCGTCATACCCCGCAGCCATTGCCCACACATAAATTGCGGCGGCAACGACGAGCGCTGCGACCCCTTGCAACAGGCTGACCGCTAAGCGTTTTCCGCTGAACAGTGCTTCGCCAGCCGATCTGGGCGGACGTTGCATGATGTTTTTTTCTTCCGCTTCGGCCTCGAAAAAGATTGAGCAGGCGGGGCCGATGATCAGTTCCAGAAACATGATGTGAGCCGGCATCAGTAACAAAGGATCGCCCAGCAAAACGGGCAGCATCGCGATTCCGACAATGGGTATATGTGCGGCCAGTGCGTAACTCATCGCGCGGCGCAGATTGTCGTAGACGCGCCGCCCCAGTCGCACCGTGGCGACCATTGATGCGAAATCGTCGTTAAGCAGCACCAGACTTGCCGCTTCGCGCGCCACGTCGGTGCCCCGTTTACCCATCGCCACGCCGATGTGCGCGGCTTTCAGGGCGGGCGCATCGTTCACGCCATCGCCGGTCATTGCGACGATCTCGCCGTTCGCTTTAAATGATTCCACCAGGCGCAATTTTTGTTGCGGGACGATGCGCGCAAATACCTGAACATCCGGCAAACGGGCGCGCAAGGACTCATCGGAAAGTGTATTCAGCTCGGCTCCCGTCAGTACCTGTTCGGCTGCCAGGCCAAGTTCGCGGGCGATGGACAGTGCAGTTCTGGCATGGTCGCCGGTGATCATTACCACCCGGATGCCGGCGGCGTGGCATTGTGCGATCGCATCCACAACATCGGGACGCAACGGGTCTTGCAGGCCGAGCAGGCCGACAAAACAAAATTCGATGTCATGCTGGTGTTCCGGCCAATGCGGCTCATCTGGCATACCCGGCGGCAACTTGGCGCGGGCAACCCCCAGCACCCTTAAGCCACCGTCTGCCATCTCGGCGGCTATTTTTTCGATGACCTGCGCCTGATCGCAGGGTAAGTGGCACAGGTCAATGATGGCTTCAGGCGCGCCTTTTGCGGCTACCATATGCTGCGACTCGCCGTTGCCTTGCCAGACATGTGACATCGCCAGCAGCTCCGGCGACAGGCTGTATTCGTGGACGATTGCCCATTCTTTATGCAGGTGCTCGCTGCCGTTCAAGGTGCGATTGCCCAATTCATGCAGCGCCCGTTCCATCGGGTCGAACGGATCTATTTCGCTGGCCAGAATGCCGAATTCCACCAGTTCATGCCAGGGTTCGGGGAGCTCGCTGTCATCACTCACCTGCAGCATCCGGCCGTCGCCATACAGCTTGCGGATCACCATGTGGTTTTCGGTCAGCGTGCCGGTCTTGTCGGTGCACAGCACGGTTGTGGCACCCAGCGTTTCGATGGCATCCAGTCGCCGCGTCAGCACGTTGTGACGGGAGATGCGCCACGCGCCCAGCGACATGAATACCGACAGGATCACCGGGAGTTCTTCAGGCAGGGTGGACATCGCCAGACTGATTCCGGCCAGCAGCGCGTTCAGCCAGTGACCGCGCGTGTAACCGTAGATCAGCACTAAGGTTATGCACAGCGTGATGGCAATGATCGCCAGACGGCGCACCAGGCGACCCGTCTGGATGCGCAGCGGTGAGTCGCCGGATTGTGTTTCTTCGAGCGACTTGCCGATCTGTCCTGTGGCGCTGGATTTTCCGGTGGCCGTCACCTGCCCGATGCCGCTGCCCTGCACCAGCACCGTGCCGGCATAGACGAAGGGCTGATCGTCGCCACCCGGTTCTTGTGCGGCTGATTTCGGGCTGCCGGCGTGTTTGCGTACCGGCACCGACTCGCCGGTCAGCATGGATTCATCGGCAAACAGATCGTTGCAACTGAGCAACACGGCGTCCGCCGCGACCCTGTCCCCTTCGGTGAGCAGCAACAGGTCGCCCGGTACAACTTCTCGTCCTGCGATGCGCTGAGACTTGCCATCCCTTAATACCCGTGCTCTCGGACTGGACAAGTCACGCAAGGCTTCCAGCACTCGTTCGCTTTTTTGCGCCTGAAATACCGTCATGGCGATGATGAGCACGACGAAGCCCAGCAGCATCATCGCATCTTCGACACTGCCCAGTGCCAGGTAAATGACGCCCGCGGAGATCAGCAGCAGGAACATCGGTTCGCGCAGTACCTCAGCTGCAATGTGATACAGGCGGCGCGAATGGGGTGGGGTCAGTTCGTTGTAGCCTGTGTCCGCCAGTCGCAGCTGTGCCTCTGCTGTGGTGAGGCCGTCAAAGGATAAATCTGGCTGGGTGGCTTTCATGATCTGTGACTCCCCTCATGGCGATATGATGAGCATACAGCGATAGTGTGCCTGACGTAAGTGCTCGCAGTCTGTCGGATTGCCGCTCAGGCCTGAAATACGTGCGAGGTTGAAGCAAGAAATATCTGCGCGTCAGGCGTGTTTCGGGTAAATTTCGCCCTCATTTATTGTTGCAGCGGAACTTTGTCGGATGGGCGCTATCCGACAAGTTCAGAAAATTATCAGGAGAAACTTATGACGCAATACAGCAATCGCATGGTACTCATACACTGGCTGACTCTGGCGCTGCTGGTCGCAGCCTGGTTTTTAGGCGAGGAATTGGCCGAAGCGACCGATGAAAGCAGTGCGACGATTGCGGGCTACCTCGTTCACGGATTGGTAGGTGGCGCGGTGCTGTTGCTGACAGTGGTGCGCCTGTTTTTCAGAAGCCAGGACGGGACACCGCCTGATCTTGGTCAGACGCCGATGGACAAGCTGGCCAAGGGCGTTCATCACCTGCTGTACACCGTGCTGTTCTTGTTGCCGGTGAGCGGTATCGTGACCATCATGACAAGCGATGCGGGCAAAGCTTTGCTGTCAGGTGATGCGAGCCTGCTGCCGAAGGAGGATGGTTATCACGGTGTGTTCGCCCATGAAATGCATGAGGTGATGGTTAATGTGCTGATCCTGCTGGTGCTGGTGCATGTGCTGGGTGCGCTCAAGCATCAGTTCATCATGAAAGACGGCCTGATGGAACGCATGTTGCCAAAACGCAAGTAGGCATTCTCGGTCGGGCAACCAATAAGGACACTCCGGTGTCCTTTTTTACGCCTGTCCATACTCAATGAAATGTAACAGGCGCTAAGTCTCCGTTGTGTATGGAGATTTTAGTTTGTCCACAATTTCTGTGGATAACTGTGTGGATGCTTGTGTGGATTAAGCTGCTAAGGTCATGCTCTGTAAGGCTTTTTGTCAGGCTGCCCGTTTTTTATCGTTTAAATTTATCATAAGAAACAGGTGGTTATGAAATATTGTTTTGTCGGGTATGCGGGCTGCAAGCCACCGGGCTGTGAGTGCCAGGCTTTTATCGGCACAAAGCAGAGCCGGCAAGAACGTGTTGATAGTTACCCACAATTTATGTGGATAACTGTGTGGATGCTTGTGTGGATTAAGCTGCTAAGGTCATGCCCTGCAAGGCTTTTTGTCAGGCTGCCCGTTTTTTGTTGTTTAAATAACGCCGCGACGGCAGGGCTTTGAATATCCGCGGAATACGCGGGATTGCTGATGTGCGCGTCCGGTTGAGGATTATTGCAATTCTATCGTGCCGCTGATCTGCACCGTTATGCGGGAATCGCCGCTGGCAAACTCGGGTGCCGGGATCGCATTGTCTGCAACAGCGGCGCTGCGCATCATCGCCACGGGATAGTGCGGCGGTATGTCGTCGCTGCTGATTGCGAAATGCACGGTCTTGTAAGATTTGGCGCCGACAGCGGTACGTATCGCCTCGGCGCGGTTCTGGAAGGCTTTGATGGCGTCAGCGATAAGCGAATTTTCGACCTGCAGGCGGGTGTCCGGTGCGACCATGAATTGCACGCTGCCCAGTTGCAGCGTGGCTTGCAACAGCATGATGAGTTGGCCAGCGGCCTCGGAATCACGGCTCTCCAGACGGATTTCGCCATGACCGTGCCACGCGGTTATCTGGTTTTTCTTGCCATACACAGGATAGGTATGCTGATTGCCACTGCGGGCCTTGACGGTGCTGAATGTGGCGGCTTTCCTGAACGCGTCGTTCAGCGCAGTGTTGAGCTGCTGCGCGACGCGGGCAGGCAGTTCGTCCTGGATATCGGCGCTCATGCTGGCCACCAGCAGGTCGTTGGCAACTTCGCGCGCGGCTTCTACGCGAAAATCGACCCGGTTATAGGCTTCGGCTGCCGATTTGGCCGAAACACTGAAACACAACAGACAGCACAGCAATGCGATGCGCAACATGATTTTCTCCCTCGCGTGGATGAATGCGTATGCTAAAGCAAAACGAGGTCATGTAACGTTTTCCGGTTATAAAATCAGCCGGTTATTCGCACAAGTCCTGGCTTGTGCGAGACGCGTCAGCGTCGGCAGCAGATTCAGGCCGGTTTCCTCTTTCAATGCGATGGCGGCAGCTTTCAGATCATCCAGAGTGATGTCGACCGGTTCGCCCTCGGTGGCGAATGCGATGGTGTTGCCGCTCTCGCAGGAAGGAAACATCAGCGCGCGGTCATCGAATGCGGTGAGGATGTGCGCGAAGCCGCCCAGCACTCCTTTGGACAGCCCCAGCATATTGACCGCCATCACGCCCTGGTCGCTTAACCGGCTGCGGCATGCCTGATAGAACGGCAGGCTGTTCAGCTGGCCGGGGTGCGCGTGTTCGTTGAAACCATCCACCAGAATCAGATCGAACTTCTTGTTGGTGCTGAGCACGAATTCTGCACCATCGCCGATCACCATGTGGATGCGCTTGTCATCTTCGGGGAGCTTGAAGAAGTGCCGCGCGGCGGCGACCACGTCCGGTTCGATTTCCACAATCGTCAGATGCGCATCGGGGCGATAGCGATACAGGAACTTGGTCAGCGATGCGGCGCCCAGTCCGATCAGCAGTATTTTGCGCGGCCAGCGCGCTTCGTCGCGCAACAGCAGGCTGGCCATCATTTCGCGGGTGTATTCCAGTTCCAGATTCCACGGACGGGCGATGCGCATCGCGCCTTGTACCCAGGTAGAACCGAAGTGCAGATAGCGCACGCCGGCTTGTTCAGAGATGTCGATAGGGGTGCTCATAAAATGCTCGTAAGTGGTGAGTGGTGAGTGGTAAGTGGTAAGTGGTAAGTGGTAAGTGGTGTTAATTTGTGCGCCATTGATTCAAAAGCCGTCGCGCCTGATCGGTGAGTTCCGTCGCGGTCATGCCGACTGCGGCATATTTGGCCAGTTCGTCTCCGGCAGCGCCGTGCAGGTGCACCGCCAGCAAGAGCGCATCGTCAGCATTCAGTCCCTGGGCGAGCAGGGCGGCGATCATGCCGGTCAGCACATCGCCCATGCCGGGGCCGCTCATGCCGGGATTGCCGGTTTTATTCACAAACAGTCCGCGACGGGTGGCGCACAGGCTGTCAGTACCTTTCAGCACCACCGAGCAGGCGAACATCCTGGCTAATTTTTGTATCGCAGCGACGCGATCCTTTTGTACCTCTGCCGTGCTGCAATTAAGTAAGCGCGCTGCTTCGCCCGGATGAGGCGTGAGTACAGTTGCGGCTTTACGTGCGACAGCCAAGTCGCGCAAGTCGGGGTGAGCCGCGATCAGGTTCAGCGCATCGGCATCCAGCACCAGTGTTGCCGTGCTTCGCAGCGCTTCAGCCAATAATTTGCCGGCGAGTTCCCCGCTGCCCATCCCGCAACCAATAGCCAGCACGTCAGAATTGAAGATGTTTCTGCGAGTTTTTGTCTTGCGACAAAATACCTGCTTGCCCCACTTTACGTTAGCTTCCTCGCCCGCATGCGGGGGAGGGTTGGGGAGAGGGCAGGTGGAAAACAGAGAATCTGCCTTGTGCAGCATCAGTTCCGGTTGAACCAAATCCACTGACGGCGCGTTGTCCGCCAGCAGCACGACATGCACGCAACCTGCGCCCAGTTTCAGCGCTGCGCGCCCTGCCAGCAGGGCGGCCCCGGTCATGCCGGATGCGCCGCCGATCACGGCCACCGTGCCGAACAGACCTTTGTGGCTGTCCTTGGGGCGTTCCGGCAGCAGTTTTTCGACCTGACTTTGTTCAATGACTTGCGGGTTCATGGTGGCATCGCTAAATGGTCTGCTAATGTAAGGTGCGGCGCATAGTATAATCGCGTCCCGAATTTTATTCTCACCGCCACCGTCATGTTTAAAGTCTCAGTCGGCAGTTCTGCCTTATCCGCCTTTCGTTTGGAAAAATTGCGCGTCGCATTGAACGCTGTCGCGCCCGATGTCGTCATTGCCGATGCACGCCATTGCTACTTCAGCGCGCTGCAAGGCGCGAAGCTGGATGCAGCGCAAGCCGGCTTGCTGGATCGTGTGCTGGGTCTGGACAAGGCGGCGGTGGAGTCCGAAATGTCGGATAAAGTCACGCGCGTGCTGGTCGTGCCGCGTCTGGGCACGATTTCACCCTGGTCCACTAAGGCGACCGACATTGCGCAGCATTGCGGCCTGACCGGCGTGCAGCGCATCGAGCGCGGCGTTCAGTATTACCTGACAACGCGCAACGGCGCAGGAATCAGCGAAGCTGAACGCACGGCGGTATTGCCGTTGTTGCACGACCGCATGACCGAGTCGGTGCTGGACAGTATTGAGGACGCCGCGACTAAAATCTTCCGGCACGGTTCTCCTCAACCATTGGCAACGGTGGATATTTTGCAGGGCGGCTGCGATGCACTGGCTGTTGCCAACCGCGAAATGGGACTGGCGTTGTCGCAGGACGAGATCGAATATCTGGTGGAAAACTTCCAGAAGCTGCAACGCAATCCGACCGATGTCGAGCTGATGATGTTCGCGCAGGCCAATTCCGAGCATTGCCGCCACAAGATTTTCAATGCCGACTGGGTGATCGACGGCGTAGCGCAGGACATATCGCTGTTCGGCATGATCCGCAACACTCACAAGGTCAGCCCCGAAGGCACGGTGGTCGCGTATTCGGACAACTCATCGGTGATCGAAGGCGCGACAGTTGAGCGTTTCTATCCGCGCACCGGTGGTGCGTATCAGTTTTCCGAGGAACTGACGCACACGCTGATGAAGGTGGAGACGCATAACCATCCGACCGCGATTGCGCCTTTTGCCGGAGCCGCAACAGGTTCGGGCGGCGAGATTCGCGACGAGGGTGCGACCGGTATCGGCTCACGCCCCAAGGCCGGATTGACCGGATTCTCGGTGTCGAACCTGAATATCTCCGGGTTTAATCAGCCATGGGAAGCTGAATATGGCAAGCCATCGCGCATCGTCACGGCGCTGCAGATCATGCTGGACGGGCCTTTAGGCGGTGCGGCGTTCAACAACGAATTCGGCCGTCCGAATCTGACCGGTTATTTCCGCACCTTTGAAGAGAGCGTCGGCGGCGAGATGCGCGGCTATCACAAGCCCATCATGCTGGCGGGCGGCGTGGGCAGCATCTCTGCAATCCACACGCACAAGCACGATCTGCCGGTAGGCGCGCTGGTGGTGCATCTGGGCGGCCCCGGCATGCTGATCGGGCTTGGCGGCGGTGCCGCATCGAGCATGGACACCGGCAGTAATGCCGAAAATCTGGATTTCGATTCGGTGCAGCGCGGCAATCCCGAGATGCAGCGCCGTGCGCAGGAAGTGATCGACCGTTGCTGGCAGCTGGGCGAGAATAATCCGATTTTATCGATTCACGACGTCGGTGCCGGCGGCATGTCCAACGCGCTGCCGGAACTGGTGCACGGCGGCGGGCGCGGCGCTTCTTTCGAACTGCGCAAGATTCCGCTGGACGAGACCGGTATGTCGCCCAGACAGATCTGGTGCAACGAATCGCAGGAGCGCTATGTGCTGGCGATCGCCCCCGAACGCCTTGCAGAGTTTAAAGCCTTCTGCGAACGCGAACGCTGCCCGTTTGCGGTAGTGGGCGTGGCGATCGAGGACGATCAGCTGATCGTGCATGACACCGAATATGACAACGATCCGGTGAACATGTCGCTGCAAGTGTTGCTGGGCAAGCCGCCCAAGATGACGCGCAACGTGGTGCGCGAAACGCCAAAATTGACCGCCTTCGATACGACTGCGCTGGATTTGACAGAATCGATAGCACGCGTGTTGCGTCTGCCGGCTGTCGCGAACAAGACTTTCCTGATCAGCATCGGCGACAGGACCGTGGGCGGCATGACCGCGCGCGACCAGATGGTCGGCCCCTGGCAGGTGCCGGTAGCGGACGTGGCCGTGACCTTGATGGGTTTCAACACCCATTTGGGCGAGGCGTATGCGCTCGGCGAACGCACGCCGCTGGCGCTGGTGAATGCGGCCGCTTCCGGGCGCATGGCGGTGGGCGAGGCGCTCACCAACATTGCGGCTGCAAAGATAGCGAAGATCGGCGACATCAAGCTGTCGGCGAACTGGATGGCGGCGGCAGGACATCACGGTGAAGATGCCGCGCTGTTCGACACAGTGCACGCGGTGGGCATGGAGTTGTGCCCGGCGCTTGGCATCGGCATCCCGGTCGGCAAGGATTCGATGAGCATGAAGTCCACCTGGACTGATGGAGATGAGAACAAATCTGTCACATCCCCCCTGTCGCTGATCGTGACCGCCTTCGCACCCTGTTCGGATACGCGTAAAACGCTCACGCCGCTGTTATCAGTTGATGCCGATACGACGCTGTTGTTGATCGACCTTGGGCAGGGCAAAAACCGCATGGGCGGATCGGCACTGGCACAGGTTTACAAGCAGGTCGGCAACGTTGCACCTGACGTGGATTCGGCTCGCGATCTGAAATCGTTCTTTGAATTGATTCAGTCACTTAATCTGGATGGTAAGCTGCTGGCCTATCACGATCGATCGGATGGCGGTGCGTTTATCAGCTTGTGCGAAATGGCTTTCGCATCCCATACCGGTTTGAATATCGGTCTTGATGATCTGGCAGGCGATACATTGAGCGCGCTGTTCAACGAAGAATTGGGTGCCGTTGTGCAGGTTAAGAACGGCGATCTGGCGCATGTATTGCAACGGGCGAATGACGCAGGTCTTGCCGTTCAGAAGATCGCTACCCTGAATCAGACCGGCCTGATCGAAATTGCGCGCGGCGGCAAAACGCTGTTCAGCGACAGCCGCGTGAACCTGCAGCGCATGTGGTCTGAGACGACGTATCAGATGCAAAAGCTGCGCGACAATCCTGACTGTGCGGAAGCCGAATTTGCCGGTCTGCTGGATGCGAGCGATCCCGGTCTGCATGCGAAGCTGACCTATGATTTGAATGCTGCGCCGGCCATATTGAAGAGTCGCCCGAAGATCGCCATCCTGCGCGAGCAGGGCGTGAACGGGCAGGTGGAAATGGCAGCCGCATTTGACCGCGCAGGCTTTGCGGCAGTTGACGTGCACATGAGCGACATCATCAGCGGCCGCGTGAAGCTGAGTGATTTCAAGGGCGTGGCGGCGTGCGGCGGATTCTCTTATGGTGACGTGCTGGGTGCGGGCGAGGGCTGGGCGAAATCCATCCTGCTCAACTCGCGCGCGCGCGGTGAATTCGAGGCCTTCTTCAACCGCGACGATACGCTGGCATTGGGCGTGTGCAACGGTTGTCAGATGATGAGCAATCTGCACGAAATCATACCGGGTGCTCAAAACTGGGCGCACTTCTCGCGCAACCAGTCCGAACAGTTCGAGGCGCGTTTCGTGATGGTGGAAGTGCAACCTTCGGCATCCATCTTCTTCGACGGCATGGCGGGCAGTCGCATGCCGATCGTCGTGTCACACGGCGAAGGCTATGCCGATTTCGGCAGTGAGGCGAAGCTGCAAGCCGCGCAGGCGCTGGTCACCATGCGCTATGTGGATAATCAAGGTCGCACGACAGAAACCTATCCTTTGAATCCCAACGGTTCGCCGCAAGGCATCACCGGGCTTACCACGCCGGACGGGCGTTTTTCCATCATGATGCCGCATCCCGAACGTGTGATCCGCGCCGTGCAGAATTCCTGGCATCCTGCCGACTGGCAGGAAAACGGCGCTTGGCTCAAGATGTTCCAGAATGCAAGGAAGTGGGTGGGGTAATTTCGTCGGGCGGGCAATCTGCGCCCGCCTTTTGAAAGGTTCAACCGTGGGTGCAGCGCATCCACCCGGCATACGTGAGGTAGCTATGAGAATCACTCAGCGACAACGGACAGCCATTGTTGAGGCAACCCGCGAGATATTCGGCGATCAGTCCACGGTCAGGTTATTCGGGTCGCGTGCGGACGATACAGCGCGCGGCGGCGATATCGATTTGTTTGTTCAGATTCGCGGCGTGGACACTAAGCGTCAGGAAAAGTCACGGAAGCTGTCAGCCAGAATATGTGCCAAGCTGGGCGATATTTTTCCAATCGATGTTGTTGTCAAAGATGATGCGACATCGGGCGAGTTGATTCATCGGGAAGGAATGGGGGGGATTCTGTTATGAACATCAGAGAGCGGCTTGAATTATCATTGCGGCATTGCGAGAAAATTCGTCAGGAATTGCTTTTTTCGTACGGTTGGATATCGGCAGAATTGATAGACGAGCAATGGGTGCGCAATCTTGAGCTGGATGAGATGAAGAAAGAGCGTGTAAGCGCCTTTTGCGCGCGTTTCGGCAAATTTCAGGATTATTTTTCCGACAAGGTGCTCAGGTTATGGCTTGAGGCCGTTGGTGAGCATGTGGGCACTGCACTTGAAAATTTTTCGGTAGCCGAACGCGCCGGAATTCTTGGGGTTCCGTCCGAGCAAATGGTTGAAATTCGCAGTATCAGAAATCGCCTGACGCACGAGTACCTTGAGGATACGCAGGAGTTTTCCGAGGATATGAACGCGGTGATACGCATAACACCCATGTTGCTGGAAACACTGGATAAATTGGAGAGCCATTACCACGCTGTCATGCGATAGACTCAAAGCATGCGCACGAAAATACCCGTTTCATGGTGGTTACGTGTTCCGCGCCGTGCAGAATTCATGGCATCCGTCAGACTGGCAGGAAAACGGCGCCTGGCTCAAGATGTTCCAGAATGCAAGGAAGTGGGTGGGGTAATAATTACTCTGCTTTAAAAGAAAAGGCGACCATTGGTCGCCTTTTTTGTGGGTTGCGTTGTGTGGTGGTTATTGCATTGTTCTGGTCTGATCGTTAATCTCATTGAATGGTATTAACATATTTGTTATTATCGGCCTGTGACTTACACCATTATCTATTACAGCGCAGCACTGCAAGCGGAGATCATGTCTCTGCCTGATACGTTGCAGGCGCGCTACATCGGATTGACCGCGAGGATGATGGTTAATGGCGCGAATCTCGGCAAGCCTCATACGGAAGCGTTCGGGGACGGATTGTTTGAGTTGCGACTAAAGGGGGCAGAAGGCATTGCCCGCGTATTCTATTGCACACTCGTCGGACGCCAGATTGTCATGCTGCATTGCTTCGTCAAGAAGTCGCAGAAAACGCCGGTCAATGAGCGCAGGATTGCCGAAAAACGAATGAAGGAGGTAAAGCAATGAAGACCGAAATCCTGACTCATGAACAGATGGTCGCCAGGATGCTGAAGAATCCTGCCGTGCGTGCTGAACATGATCGTCTGAATCGTGAAGAATTCGCGATACTGGACGAAATACTTGCCGCTCGTCGTGAAGCCGGGCTGTCACAAGCGCAGGTGGCTGAACGCATGGGAACAAAAGCTCCCGCCATCGCGCGACTGGAAAGCTCCCTGGCTTCCGGCAAACACTCGCCAAGCCTGAGCACTTTGCGCAAATATGCCGCTGCATTGGGTAAACGTGTCGAGGTGCATCTGGTTTAAGAAGCGGCTTCGCGGTGTCTCTGAATCCGGAATGCATGACATAACCGGGTCGGTATATTGAAATTGTCGTCAAACCCGTGCCTCGTTCCCGCACGGCAGGCCATGGTGATTCGCCTGAATGGAAAAGGCGACCGAATGGTCGCCTTGTGTGAGGTGTGGACTGTGCCCGATTATTTTCCGTGATTAAAAGTCCAAGTGTTTGCCGCAGTGTCCAATAACGATACGCTTCTCATCTGCTAACCACTCGAAATGAATTCGTAAGGTTTCGGCAGCACTATCCTTAACCCCAGTCTTGAGATGTTTGTTCATTTCGATGTCATGACCCCTATACAAAAAAGTACGCCGCTTCTTGCCATCACTACTTATCACCTCACCTTCGTTCTGAGCATAAGCGTTGTGCCCAAAAACAGTTTTTGCATGCATGTCGCCTTTGCCACTTGCCAATGCCTCCCAGTAACCATTGACTAGATTCCAAAGAAGATCGAACGCTTTCTTGCCATGGCGAAACACGCGGGACTCTTGTGCGGAGTCGTATGCAGATTCGAGTACTACAATTCGGTCAGGAAAAAGAGCACTTATAAGAGTAAGCGACTGATCGAGGGTTGGATTTCCCGCCACGAGTGCTGAAACAGCTTCTCGTAAGGGAGACAGAGCGCTCACACCATCTTCGTTCGCTTCTGATGTCGATTGTCGACCACTTAATGCATACTTGAGCCCGTCAATATCTGCCTGAAGCTTACGCACTTCAATGTCTTGCTCCTCCTTATCCAAACGCAAATCGGCCACCTCATTATCTTTGGCTCGAATTTCTTTGTCGGCCTCAACGAGTAATGCCACATACTCATCTGACTCATCGTTCTGTTTGGCGCGTTGAATACTCCGGCTTAACTGACCGCGCAGAACAGCCTGATTGACTACATCAAGTGAAATATGCCGCCATGAATACGGTAGATTGGTGCGATGAGTTACTGCTGCCAAGATTTCGGACTCGATACTCTTGCCATCTTCAATCAAGTCATCTAGATCTTTTGGGCGATAAAGTGAAGTTTCGCAGAAATTTCCCCTGCCTCCTCTCCGTGATTGAAATATGATATTTATTGCGCCACCCCATGCACCGTATTGGCGACCGAGAACTTTTTCAATCTCGAATGTATTCACGCCGTGAGACACCTCGACCACATCTGCGATGCCAACCAAGATGGATCGCACCCGCTCTGGCGCAACAAGGAATTTTCCGTCACGAGACGCACTGACCAACACAATGGGGGAACGTCGCTCCTGCCGTTCCACCTCAATGAGAAATGCGCCAGCACTCTCTTCATTCAGTCTCTTCACCCTCAAACCAGGAGTGTCGCCACTTGGGTTACAAGATTGCACCAGCTGTTCGACTAACAGTGGTCGCGTTACCTGAATCGGTGTTGTCACACGTGCACTGACCTCATCGGTCTTGAGCAGAAAAGTACAATGAACCGGAGCGTCAGCGTTAACTTGACTCAAGCCAATCTCCGTCACCCAACGACGACCAGATACCTGATCGTCAGCATGAGATAACTGTGCGCAGAAAAGAAAAGGAAAAATAACCTTACGCTCTTCATCCAATGTCGCCCGCGATTGGATGTGATACCCACCTGAAAATTGAAGGTCACGAATGCCCTCGGATAGCCGCATAGTATCGACAGATGCGCGGCAGCGTTTACCTAACCAACTGGCTATTTTCTCGATAATCTCTTGAGCCTGATGCTTCGGCTTAAGTGTTAAATAACTGCTATAGACCAACATTGCTAACCCCCCTCTTCATCAACTTGCAGTCTCAGTATCGGCAAACATTGGGAACAGCCCACGATTCATCTTTGCGGCGTGCGTGGCGCTGTGTGCAAGTGCGACGAACCATATCACTGTTCGTCACAGGGGTGTCAACAAAGCGGCGAAGGACAGAAGACTCAAGGTTTTATTTGGTTTCTAGCCGTTGCAATACTCTTAATGACAGAGCTGCAATCTTCAGCTTTATTCATTTCGTTGTAAGTTGGTGAGTTATCGGGCCACGGCATGCCTTTCAGCACGGCCCAAACCACGATGTCCGCATCAAAACCATTTAGATTGAGACCTGTGATGCTGTTGCGTATGCTGCGGCACATTTGGTTGGCTGTATTTTTGACAGTATTGTTTGTTTTAGCTTGCTTGATATTTGCTGCAACCAGCTTGGTTTGGGCTTGGGCGAACCATTCTTGCTGCGCAAGGTAAGCGCGGATGGTGGCTAGATTTTTCCCGTCGTTGAGCAGGTCGTAACTCAATACCTCTGCAGCATCAATCTCAGCTAATACTTTTTGTTGCGCCATCTCTTTTGTCTCCATGCAGCGAACATCTGGATCTTTTTTTTTGCATATTCTCCAATTAGAGAATATGGAAGGTCGTGGATAGTCGAAAGTGATAGTCCATGTGCCGACTTGTTTTTTATTTATTTTAGATGTCTTGCTCTTGTCATCGCTTCCCCAACTTTCATTCGGATATGGGATGCTGAGTGTTACATTGATACCGTTTGGTAGCCCATTTTCCGCACTCCAAAACCTGAAGTCGTGAGTTGTCGTGTGTTCCTCTTTAACATCAGTGCCAAACAGCTTGGAAATGGCGGTGTCCAGAGAGTTTGCGCGATCTTTGCTTGATTGGGCTGATAACGTGGTAGCCAGAGGCAAAGTCGGCGAAATGGCGTTTACTGCAGCGAACACAACTTGTAAAGCGCTTGCGGCACCACGAGAAGCGTATGACTGACTACCATGCATGGTTACAGTAATTTTTGGGATAGCACCGTTTCCACTGCCCTTAACCAAAAACAGTGGGTGTCCATGGTCAGCATGACGAAGAACGCGTGACCATTTTTCACCACCTGAGTTGCTTTCATGCCCAATGGTGACTAGAGGAATAGTTTCCTCCAGTGAACCCACTATTACCTTGGTAGAGAAATTTAGTGAGAACTCTTTGCCAAAAAGTGCGCGCGTAATCCACCACCGTGGTTTATATGAATATTCGTCTATTTCATTTGTATCTGGGTCAGTTGCATTTTCTTGTCCATTATCAAGGTTAATACGACCATCCGAACGCACTTTGCTAGTAATCAGTAATCGAGTGTAGCAATCAGAAAATTCACCTCCCAGTTTCTTTATATGCTCACCCTCAGAATTTTGGCTCGTACCCCATCTATCTTCATAAATGGTGTAAGGGGTGAGATCAATAAATTGCTTTTCGTTAATGTGAAGATCACCATTTTCAGTTTTTTTTATGTTGTTCTTGGGTTGAGTCGTTGAATCTACCTTTTGCTCAGTCGTTGTTTGCCTGATAAAAGTCTCAGCAGTCGATTTGGTAACAATATTGCTATATGGTTGTCTTTCAGTAGACTTGTCCATTTGTACTATTTCTTTGGGTGTATTTGGGGATGCACAACCTGTCAATGCAACCATACAAATTGCGAGCCACAGTAAAGGAACGATGGGCGTTAAACCACGATTCGTGGCTTTGAAGGGCAGTAAATCTGAGAGGCGTGCTGGCATTTGTTTCCCCTTTAAAAACAAGCTTTAACGTGCAATTAATAAGAATAACACTTAATGAGCCGAAAAGTATTCGACGCCCATGTTGCTTCTTCGGGGAAACAGGGGGTAGACTCCGTGACCCCGGTGCTCATGGGGTCTCGACCAGCCCCTGCACGTATTCGAACTTTTTAGTCTGCGGATTCTTCACATAGCTCAGGATTTCCTTGCGGTTGTTGCCGTAGCCTGGCGGGAGCAGCGAGACATGCACCCAGCCGGAATTTGGCCCTTCATCTGCCGAATAGCATTCCAGAATAAGCTGGTCAAACTCAAGGTTGTCACGTACCCAGTTCGCAAACTTCATGTTGGTCGCACTCAGCACCTCGATGTCGCAGGCTTGCCCTTTGATATGCTGGCTGGTGCTGACCCAATCTGCGGGCTTGTCTTTAATGGAGCGCTCCAGTGCCTGGGAGCGATAGACGCTGTTGGGTGTATAGCGCCCGAATTTTTCGCGCACCGGCTGCATCACATTGCGGCACAGGTAAACGGCGCAGCACAATTCGACCACGGAAGCAAAATTATTGGGAATCCCCTGCCGGCTGGCAATGTCCGATTTGGTCAGCTCATAAAGCTGGAAATTCTTGCTCACCAGATCATTCGGTGCAGCGTTGGCCGGAAATTCGTTCCACGGGATATCGCTCAGGTCAGCCATTATTATTCCCTTTCGCAAGTTCGATAATTGTGATGCCGACACCCGTTGCTAGAAACCGACCAGATCGTCGACCGGTAAAATCAGTGGCGCGCCGGTGATCCGCTCCAGTGTCTTTCCGATTATGTCCACATTGTTGTCGAAGCCGCCGTGCGACGGGCTGGCGGCCTTTTCCTGCAAATCAGCCCCGTTGCCTCTCCTTGTGATAAATTTTTTGCCGTCGTGGATGGTCGTGCGTTTGGTCAGCTGGCTGATTTTGACCGCGTTGCGCCAATTGGTGAGCGCCTCGGCGGTGCCTGATGATCCGTCCCAACCGTCAAAGTCAGGATCGTAGACATTGGCCAACCCGAGTATGGGCATCAGGGCGTCGGATTCGAGCGCGTTGGAAATAAAATAGAGCAGGGATTTCTGGTAGATATAGGCCACGTTGTCGTCCTGCTCTTGTTTGTCCGCCAGAATGTCCAGATAAAGCCTGTTCATGATTTCGTCATGCGGGGCATAGTAGCGGTTGGCGAAAGACACGGTACAGGCAGGGGCGTACAGGTTGACGGTCTTGATATGCGAGGCCAGGTTTTTCTTCTTCAGATTGTCCAGCAGTCTGCCCAGCATGATGGAGCCTGCGGAATGGCCGATCAGGTGAATTTCGAAATTATCATTCCAACTTCCGGCCAGCGCGTGCAGTGCATCGGTCAGCAGGTCGCCGCCGCGTTCGTTCTCCGCCGCCAGTTCGGCGTTTTCCTTCATCTCGGTCCACAGCGGGCGTGCGAATGGGCGGCCGATGGTTTTTTCGACGAGAGGATCGCTGACCTTGTCGTTCAGCCAGTCGCGAACTCCCCCTGCGCGGCCTGCCGCACTGGCATCGAATTTATCCGCGATTACATCAGCTATGGATTCGAGCAGCCCGCTCTTCCACACCAAAAAAAGCGGGTAACAGCCGTTGCCTATGAAATAACGCCCCATCGCCTGAGCGCGCTGGATCGCGGATGCCTCGCTGTTGAGTCCGCCGTGTGCGTAGATCACCAGACGTTTTTTTGGATGCTGCGGGTTATCCCTGAACCATTTATCCGGCATTACACAAGCCTGGTTTTGCAAGGTGCGAGTTACCCCGTCCAGCTTGTCGAAGTGATTGACGCGGCCGTTGTTGCCCAGCACGATGCTGTGCTGATAGGCGGTCTCCTCGTTCCACCAGTTGGCATGGGCGGCGCCCGCAGCGCCAGCCTCTATTCCACCGCCAGCCACAAGGCGACCGGAGACGACCCCCGGTACGCCCAGTGCTGCGACCCACGCATCCATGGCGTGCGCCAGCCAGTCCGCGTAGCTGATGACGGCAAAGCCGCCTGCGCCCCAGTTGTTGCCCCAGGAATTTTGTATGATGAAGCCGGTGCGGTTGAAGCCCACCAGCGCGAAAGAATGGCCGCCGCTGCGGGATGGCTTGCCGTCAAAGGCGATCACAGGCAAATCGGCATGCTTTGCAGGTGTGCGAGCACTGGTTTTCACCGTATCCCAGCCCTCGTGGGTGTAGGCCGAGACGTAAATCGCGCCGACTTCCAATATGGCTGCCTGCAAGTCGGTGATCGTCTGCAGGTCGATCCGGTAATACACGCCCAGTGTCCGTTCGGTGGCGTCGATATCCCAGCCTGACTTGGGAAGGGTTTCGCCGCCTGCCTTGTAACTCCACATCGATTTGGCACAGACCCCGTTGTGATACCAGCCCTTGAGCGCACCCCGGCAGCTTGAGCCGCTGTAGTCCTCCCCCTCGTATTCGTCGAAGCGGCGGGCGAAGTGGTACAACATGCGCGGACTCACCGATTCGAGTTTGTCGGGCATCCCGGCGGATTTCCAGAGCAGGTAATTGATCACGCAGGCCAGGCCAAATCCGGTGCATGCACCCTCCTGCCCCTGATCGAGTATCAATCCTGCTTTGCTATAGACGCCGATGAAAGTCTTGATGTTGTCATCGCTCGGGTACAGCTTCGGCAGCGAGCTTGGCGGCGGCATATACCAATGGTCTCGTAAATCCTTAGGGTCGCTCGTCACATTGAGCGTGGCCCGCCGCGCCGCGACGGGTGCTGCCGCACGCGCGGCAGCTGCGAGTGGTTTCGCGGCAATCGCCCACGCCTGTTGCGCCTTGAGGTAGGTTTCGGAAAAACGCTCCAGGCCGTGGCTGCCGCCATTGACGATTTTGCGCGCAGCCTTCAGGTCGTTCGCGGCCAGGGCTTTGTCCAGTTTTTCTCTGTTTGCATCGAGATAGGCGGCCAGCAGGCAGGCGGCGACTTCCGGTGCAGAGGCGCTGTCCGGGTTGTCAGTCAGTGGTATGTCGAGCACCTCGCCATATTTTTTGTAGTTGTCGCGTCCGGTCAGCTGCACATAGCCTCGTCCGCGATAACGCGCCCCGTCGCCCGGATTTTTGTTACCCAGCTTGTACTCGTAGGCGCTGAAGGCGGCTTGTCCCGGCAGCGTGTTGAAGTGGGAAGGCAATTCTGAAATGGGTACGAAGCCCTCGGTCTCGGCGCGTATCGTGCCCAGCGCTGTGCAGATCATGTTCACATCGGTCAGGCCGAAGGCCGCCAGTGCTGCCGTCACATAAGGGAGGTTTTTGGCGATGCTGGAGGTTCGCGTGTAGGGAAACAGACGGCTCACTGTGGCGGTGTCCACCTCCACATCCAGTTTCGCGGGCGGCGAAATGCCCAGCGCGGACAGGGTGCGTGGTCCGGCGATACCATCCGCCACCAGGCCAACACCGGTCTGCCAGGCCCGCAACGCGGTCTCGGTGTCCGCATCGAATTCATCGCCACCGGATAAGCCAGGGTAGGCTGTCGCAGCGTCACCCAATATTTTGCGCAAGGCTTCCTTGAACCCGGCGACCTCACGGCCGGCGTTGCCCCGCATCAGCAGCAATACTTTCGCGCTTTTCATTTTTTATTCTCCCATGTAGTGGTTGAACAGGTTTGCAGGTAACTGAAGTCGCCAGGGGCAGGCAATGGATATTTCGCCCCGCATTGCCTGGCACCGTAGTCGCAATCAGGGTAGCGGTCAATATGCCAAACGGTCTATGTATTTTGGCCTAGGCGAGCCGACTCATGCCATGGTCGGCCTGCACTATTCGGTGGCGTATAGGGGGGCGCATGTTTCAGAACGCAGTGGGTGGGCTATTAGTTTCTGCTTGAAAAGAAAAAGGCGACCAACTGGTCGCCTTTTTTGCGTCGCGGTTTTGTAACCGCTCTTTAATTGACGGGGGGTAATCTGTTCAGTACGGCCAATGCGTTTTCTGTCGTCGCCTGCGCAAGTTCTTCGAGCGAGATGCCGCGCAAGTTTGCCAGGGTTTGCGCGATGCGCAGCAGATATTCAGGCTGGTTCGGTTGTCCGCGTTCTACAAATTCAGGCGGCATGTCCGGCGCATCGGTCTCCAGCACGATGCAGGAGAGCGGCAGGGTGGTGGCTAATTCACGCAGGCGAGTGGCGCGCGGGTAGGTCATCGCACCGCCGAAGCCTAACTTGAAGCCGAGCCTGATGAATTCATCTGCCTGTTGACGGCTGCCGCTAAAAGCATGGCTGACTCCGCCGCGCACCTTGATCTGGCGCAGGTGTTTGAGGATGGTGTCCTGCGCGCGGCGGGTATGCAGCAATACCGGCAGGTCGAATTCACGCGCCAGTTTGAGTTGTTCTGCGAAGAAGTGTTCCTGCCGTGCCTGGTCGTAATGCTCGATGAAGAAATCCAGCCCGATTTCGCCGATTGCGACAGGATTCCGCTCGCGTAAAAAGTCATGCAGTATTTCAAGATCATCTGGTATCGCATCGTCCACGAACATCGGGTGAATGCCATAAGCGGGAAAACAATCGGGATATCGTTCGCACAGCGCATGCACCGCAGCGAAATTGGCGCGCGTAACCGTTGGCACCACGATGCGCTTGACCCCGGCAGCCTGGGCGGCTTGTAGTAATTCGGCCTGATGCCCGCCGAATTCGGCCGCGTCCAGATGGCAGTGTGTGTCGATTAATTGCATTGCCCTCTCCCTAGCCCTCTCCCGAGAACGGGAGAGGGAATGGCGCCCCTCTCCCATGAATGGGAGAGGGGGTGGGGGAGAGGGTGCGAGTCATTAATCCATCGTCAGAATGATTTTGCCGGTCATGCCGCCCGCTTCGATCAGGCGGTGAGCATCGGGTGCCTGCGCCAGCGGCAATCGGTGCGTGACCAGCACGCCGAGTTCGCCAGCTTCAATTCGTTGCGCACATTGATCGAGGATCTCGCGCTGACGGATGCGTTCATCGTGCAGGTTCATCACTTGCGGGGCGAGCATCAGTTCATAGCACAGCGACAAATTGCGCAGCCTTGCCAGTTGCGTATCGGCCAGGGACAGCGGCGTTGAGAGCAGGGTGACGACTTTGCCGCCGACGCGTGCGGCATGGAGAGATTTCAGGAAAGTATCTCCGCCCACCGTATCGAATACCACATCAACCCCCCTGCCATCTGTCCAGTCCAGGACTTCCTGCACGAAGTTATGTTCTTTGTAGTTGATGATTTTTTCAGCGCCCAAGGCATGAGCCAGTCCGGCTTTGCGGGTGTCGCTGACGGTGATGGCGATTTGTGCGCCGTGATGATGGGCCAGTTGCACAGCGATGTGCCCGACCCCTCCTGCAGCAGCGTGAATCAGGATGGTTTGTCCGGGCAGCAAGTTGGCGCGTTCAAACAGTGCTTCCCACACCGTGATGCATGCCAGCGGCAAGGCGGCCGCGTCCTGCAACGGAATATTGGAGGGGCTGGCGGCGCAATATTCCTCATGTATTGTGGTGTATTCGGCGTAGTTACCCGGCTCATCACCGATACCACCATTGCAAAAATACACCGCATCACCCGTTCTGAAGCGTGTCACCGCGCTGCCGGTTTTTTCGATTATGCCGGCGCCGTCGCAGCCGAGTATCGCGGGAAGCTTGTCGGGATGGTAAGCGGGCTTGGCGCGCAGCTTGGTGTCCAGCGGATTAATGCCTGCGGCGGCGAGCTTTATGCGCACATGATGTTCTGACGGCAAATCGGGTTTTGCGATTTCAACGCTTTGCAGCACGCTGGTATCGCCTGGGGCGCTCATCAGGACAGCTTTCAAGGGAAATTCTCCTATTTAATCGAACTGCTGGTTGGCCGTTCCTCGAAACTCGCTAACAGCGCCTCGTTTTCCAGCTTCCGCGGAATAACCAGCGACTTGCCTGCTTGCGGGCTTAGTCGAATGGCTAGTTGCGTTATCAATGACGACATTTTTCGGAATGCGTCGTCATGTTAAACTGTGTGCCTCATTTGCGCATCTTTTCGACGGGATTGGTTATGTCAGGAAACACCTTCGGTATCCTTTTTACAGTGACTTCGTTTGGCGAATCGCACGGTGCGGCAATCGGCTGCGTGGTGGACGGCTGCCCGCCTGGATTGGCGCTATGCGAGGCCGACATCCAGCACGATCTGGACAGGCGCAAACCCGGTACGTCGCGCCACGTCACACAACGCCGCGAATCAGATACGGTGGAAATCCTCTCAGGTGTGTTTGAGGGCAAGACGACCGGCACGCCGATTGCACTGCTGATCCGCAACGAAGACCAGCGCAGCCGTGATTATGGCAACATCAGCGAGACTTTCCGTCCCGGACACGCCGATTACACCTACACGCAAAAATACGGTTTTCGCGATCATCGCGGCGGCGGGCGTTCTTCGGCGCGCGAGACGGCGGTGCGCGTGGCGGCAGGGGCGATTGCCAAAAAGTGGCTGTCAGTGCGCTATGGCGTGGTGATACGCGGATATATTTCACAACTGGGTGAAATAGCTATGCCGTTCAAGAGCTGGGACGGTGTGAATGACAACCCTTTTTTCGCAGCCGATCCTGCTCTTATCGCACCACTGGAAGATTACATGGATAGCTTACGCAAATCCGGTGACTCCATCGGGGCGAAGCTGACTGTGGTCGCACAAAACGTGCCGGTTGGTTGGGGTGAACCGGTGTATGACCGGCTGGACGCCGAAATTGCCTATGCCTTGATGGGTATCAACGCCGCAAAGGGCGTGGAAATCGGCGATGGTTTTGGCTGTGTGACGCAAAAGGGCAGCGAGCATGGAGACGAGATGACCCCGGATGGATTTCTGTCCAATCACGCGGGCGGCATACTCGGCGGCATCTCCACGGGCCAGGATATCGTAGCTCATCTGGCGATCAAGCCTACATCCAGCATCCGTATCCCGCGCCGTTCGATTAACCTGCAAGGCGAGCCGGTGATGGTGGAAACACACGGTCGCCACGATCCCTGCGTCGGTATCCGCGCAACGCCAATCGCCGAAGCGATGTTGGCACTGGTGCTGATCGACCATGCGTTAAGGCATCGCGCACAGAACGCGGATGTGGTGTGCGCAACCCCCAAAATAGCAGGGAATCAATTAACAATTAACAATTGATAATTATCAACTGTTAATTCTGACGCTATGATTGAAACCGCCACCCTGATTACGTTGTGCATGCTGTATTTGATTTTTTTCCGACCCGGCAAAACGCCGCCGTTACAAAATCCGCTGGTCATCGAGCGACCGGGGCAGTATCACCTGACCCTCGCAGCAAAGCTGAACCTGGCGCAACCCTTTATCGAGGCAGTCGCCAATCAAATCGGGACATCAGGTGAGGCGGGGCAAAGCAGCGCGACACAATTTTTTGAGGTGCACGACAATCAGGTAGCAGCGCATGGATATGATTTATACCTGCTCGCTATTACCCGGCGCAACGGGATATTGTTGATTCAGGCGGCGCGCCCTGTATCTAAAGATCCAAATGCATATTTGGATACCATCAGAGAATTCGCCCGGGCCGTGCTGGCGCGCTTTCCCAATGACGAAGAGCCCGCTTCCGGCGACAAAATTGTTGCAGCTGTACTGCACGAGGCCGGGCTGCGCGGTATTAAGATCGAAACACTCTGAGCGATGGATGACGAATTTGCAGAGGACGCTGAGTGGACACCTGTCACAGGGTGGGGATGGTCAGGGTTCGTGGCTGCTGCGATGCTGATTTTATGGCGATCGCATAGCGGAGATCATTGGGTATTTCTGCTGGACAACGCAAATCTGGCGTTTCACGAGGCAGGGCATCCACTTTTCAGTCTGTTGAGTGACAGGCTCACCGTGTATGGCGGCACGCTGGGGCAGTTGATGTTTCCGCTGGCCGCCGGTTTTGCGTTTTATCGCCAGCGAGCAACTTTATCCTGCTCTTTTGCTGCGCTGTGGCTGGGCGAGAATCTGTTCAATATCGCCGTGTATATGGCCGATGCGCGTGCTCAGGTTTTGCCGTTGGTGGGGAACGGTGAGCATGACTGGGCGGAAATTTTCAGCCGTTGGGGTGTGCTGGACTGGGATGCGGGTATTGCAACGCTGGTGCGGATGCTGGGATGGCTGCTGATAATCGTGGCCGGGATGAGGTTATGGTATCGCCGTTCAGCGCAGACAAAATAGCTCTGATGAAATGGCTTTGAACTGAAGGCCGGAGCGGGTTACCCACCATACCAGCTACCAGCTACCAGCTACCAGCTACCAGCTACCAGCTACCAGCTACCAGCTACTTGCTGATTTCTTTGTACAGCCGATATTGCTCGTTCTTGTCGGTCTTGCGGCTACCCTCCCAGATTTTTTCATAGCGCGATTCGTCCATCAACGGTCTGGATATTTTGTCGCCCTGAATCAGGCGTAATTCGCAGAAGCGTGCCGGGTCACGGCGGGTGATGATGTTGCCGAAATAGTGCAGCATGGCGCGTTGACTATCGCCCAGAGCCGTGTTGCGCGCGATGCAGTTATAGTCCTGTGGCAGGGCCAGTTGCAGCGAGGCGACCATGCCACGATAACTCTTGCCGCTGTCCAGCCAGGGCAGCCACAAGGTCATTGCGAGTATCCAGATCAGCGTGATGCCTGACGCCCAATTGACCACTGCGCGGCGCATCGAGCGGCCAACGCGCCATACCAGTAGCAGCCACAACAGGGTGGCCGTGATGGCGATGACGAACGGCGTGGTCTGAAAAACAGGTTCGAAACCGGGTTGGTAGTCTTTCAGCCATAGTGTGATCTTGGCGTGGTTGTCCAGCAACAGACCTGCCCATCCCCACCACATCAGGATGGCGATCAGCGCGAAGGTCATCAGGCCAAACCAGTCCAGCGCGTTGGCAGCCCCTCGTTTGAGCATGGAGAGAGAGGCAGTAGCCAGCAGTGCGATTGGCAGCAGCATGGGCAGGGCGAACACTTCCTTGATGTTGGGTACCAGGCTGAGCACAACGAACATCACGAGGAAACTGACCAGCGGCAACTGCAGATCGTCACGTTGCGCCAGACGTTTGCGTTCGCGCCATACGACCCAAACAGCCAGCGGCAGGGCCGGCCATGCGAGCCAGGGCAGGTTTTTCAGGTAATAGAAAGCCTCTTTGTTGGGCCCGGCCTGCACAAAATTAATCCAGCGGCCGATGTTGTGTTGCCACGCCCACTCGGTGAATAGTTTTGGCGAGTGCTGATACAAAAGGTACGGCCAGACGGCGAGCCAGGGCAGGGCGAAAAGGGCTGCCAGAACGAGGCTGAAAAGGTAACTGCGATTACGCCAATTCTGGAACAACGCAGGCAAAAGTGCTGCGATCAGCAAGAACAGTGCCGGGGCGATGAATCCTTTGGACATGAAACCGATGCCTGTGCCCGTGCCGATCCAGATGCCGGCGCGAAGTACGCGTTCCTGGCTGTGGGTAAAGCCATAAAGCATCATTGCGCAACCGGCGAGCAGCGCCAGATCGGTAATCATCTGGTGCGCACGCACCAGCATGCCGAGGCAGCCTATCAGGATGACAGCGGCCGCCCAGCCGCGATTTTCACCATACAATTTGCGTCCCGCCAGGCCCAGGAATAGCAGCATCAAAACGCTGTAAAATCCGCTGGCAAGACGTGCGCCATCGTGCAGCGGCAGCAGTGGCGCAAATAGCTTGGCAAATAGCGCCGCTGTCCAGTAGAACAGGGGTGGATTGGTCATGAAAGGCTCACCTGCTAAGGTGGGGATCAGCCAGTTGCCACCTTGCAGCATGGAATAAATCACCCCGAAGCTGTATGCATCATCCGGTTTCCACGGATCATGTCCGATCAGTCCGGTGCCCAGCCAGGCCAGGCAAAGAAGGCCCAGCATCATGGCCTTGGCAGGTGTGATCGGGTTCGGGTCGGTGGGTTTGATGAAGTACATAGTCTGAAACCAATTGTTAATTATCGATTATCAATTATCAATTGATGTAGTTTATCTGACGAGCTTGATAAGCTGTCCGGATTGCGGTTCTCCGCCGGGAAAGCGGGCGTTAATCAGGCGCAAATAGCTCTCTGCCGACTCGCCCAGCGGTGAGTCCTGTGCGAGGCTGGCAAAAGTATCGCCTGTTCGCGCGGTGATGATATGCAAGGTGAGCGGTTTGAGCAACTGGCGCTCATTGGCGGTGACGGCATGGAAGCTGCGTACCGTGCCGATAATTTCATCGCGATGGGCCGCCAGATTGTCGCGAGCACGACCTTTGGCTTGCAGTATGAAAGCCTGCTTGTTATGGAAAATAACGCCACCCGCGGTGTCTGGCAGCTCGAACAGTGCAGCGGGCAAACCGTTCACGTTAAGCGACGTTATCTGCGCGCCATAGCCTGCCAGATTCCGTGCGTACTCGCCCGGCGTGCCGTCAGGTGATTCGTCCAGCTTCAATTGCATTTGCACTTCACCTTGCGGGCTGATGGCAACCAGCGCGGTCGGCAGATTGTGTACCTGCCATGTTTTAGGGAATTGCACGGCGATGCCGAGCTCACCGTGGTAGAAGGCGTTGTATCGCACGATGCCCTGATCAGCGTTGTCGTTGAACACCAGTCCTTCGGTGGCGGCGAGGAATTCACGGCGTCCGGTAAAGTGTGCATGAGCTGAAGTGTTCTTTTCCGCTTCACCCACAGCCTGCTTCAGGCGCGTGTCGTTGTCAGGATGGCTGGCAAATACGCCGTGATAGCGGCGCGGTTCGCGGCCTTCCTGGCGGGCCAGTTGAGCGTCCTGCAATTCCTGGTTTTTCAGCACACCGATCACGGTGATGATGGCTTGCGGGTCGTAATCTGTGCGAGCCAGATATTCGGCACCGAGTTTATCAGCCTCTAATTCATGTTCGCGACCATAACCGGACAGCAAAGCGCCGCCGAGGAGGTTGGCCATATTGCTGCCCCCCATCGTGTTGATTTGCGGCACAAAAATGGAAGCGATCGTCATCCCTATGTTGGCGGCTTGCGCGGCGCTTTGCTGTCGTACCCCGTGACGCGCCGTGACGTGACCGATTTCATGTCCCAACACAGCCGCAAGTTCAGCTTCTGAATTCAGGTAGGCGAGGATGCCGCGCGTGATGTAGACATAACCGCCGGGAAGTGCGAAGGCGTTGATGTCCGGCGTATCCAACACGGTGAAGTGATACTGCAAGTTGGGGCGATGGCTTTGGCGGGCGATATGTTGTCCTACGTTGTTGACGTAGTCTTGCAGGGCTTTGGAGCCGTAAACCTTATATTGCTTCTTGACCTGTTCGTCGTTTTGCCGGCCGATGGCAATTTCCTGGTTTTCCGACATCATCACAAAATCGTTCGACCCGGTGACGGGATTTTGCGCGCAACCTGCGAGCAGCGAAAGAAATAAGCTAATTATCAGAAAACGCATCGAAATTCCTTGTAAATTGAGGATGCTTTAGCCGAAAACAACGAAGGGCAGCTAATGCTGCCCTTCGATGGGTTGGCGTGCGAAGGGTTCCCTCGCACCACTGCTTTTTAAGCAGCTGCCTTTGTACCGTATTTTTGACGGAATTTGTCGATACGGCCAGCGGTATCAACAATCTTCTGCGTGCCGGTGTAGAACGGGTGGCATTCAGAGCAAACTTCGACGTTCAGCGTGGTCTTAACCATCGATGAATTTGTTTTGAAATTGTTGCCGCAACTGCAAGTTACGGTAATTTCATGGTAATCCGGATGTGTATTTGCTTTCATTTTTCTTCCTTGCGGGTGATTTGATGCGGCGGGTGTGCGCATGCTAGTTAAAGGCTAGGCCGGGCATTATCCATAGAATGAGGAGGCAGCGCAAATATTTCTATATGGGTATTTCCTGAATACAAGGGACGGCAAGCTTATGGCAAATGGAAGCTCAGGGAGGATAAGGATTTCAGCTGTATCGGGTCGGTTGTGGTATCAGCAAAATCCAGCCGAAAGGCGCGGTTGCCGCAACGCACATCCAGCCCGTCGCAGTCTAACGACACCACCTGCGCATCAGATTCCTCCACGCCGTGGACTTGTTGCAACAGACGGTGCACGGTGTCCCGCTGATGAGCGTTTATTTCAAGGATATATGCTTCTTCATGCCGGGCAAAGATTGCTGCTTGCGTTGCGAGATAGGCTTCCATGTTGACCCAGTGGATTCGGCCCACGCCACCGATGTAACGGATGGCCACGGGCTCAATGCGGTAGAAGGCAAAATCGAGCATCATCAGGTCGGCGGCTTCGGGGAAGTGGCGCAGGTAGCGGGCGGCGGGTTGCTGCTGATCGATCAGTCGATGCGCATTGCCCGCTACTGTCACCCGTCCTTGCATCTGAATGTTCGGATCACGTTGATTATGCGTAATCAGGCTCACGCGCGGGTCGTTCTCGATGTTCCTGGTGTGTTCGGCCAGCGCGCTGATATAGATCAGCAGGCTGCCATCGTGATCCACCAGATACGGCGTGATGGAGCCGAACGGGTAGCCATCCAGCTTCTTCGACAGCGTACATAGCGCGCCATAGCGGTGGGCGCGCAGCAGGCATCGTGCTTCGGTTGCATTGCTCATGTGAACCTCATGCTGATAGCTTGAGTGCGGTCTGTGCCAGGCGACGGCCAAGCGCCATGCACAGTTTCTTCTCCGTGTCGGAGATGGCAAGGTCGCTGGTTAATCCGGCAACATGGCTGGCGCCGTAAGGTGTGCCGCCGCTCAGGGTGCTGGCCAGTTCCGGTTCGGAGTAAGGGATGCCTGTGATGAGCATGCCGTGATGCAACAGCGGCAACATCATGGACAGCAGCGTGGACTCCTGTCCGCCATGCATGCTGCTGCTGGAGGTGAAGAGCGCTGCGGGTTTGCCGACTAAGGCGTGCTTCATCCAGAGTCCGCCCGTGCCATCCCAGAAGTATTTCATTGGAGCCGCCATGTTGCCGAAACGTGTCGGACTGCCCAGCGCCAGGCCTGTGCATTCTTCGAGATCTTGTGGCTGCGCGTAGGGTGCGCCGCTATCGGGAATGGCAGGTTCAGTCGCCTCGCATGTGCCGGATATGTTGGGAACGGTGCGCAGTCTGGCGCGTACCCCGCTAACGGTCTCGACGCCGCGCGCGATCAGTTGCGCCATTTGCCGTGTTGCGCCGTGCTGGCTGTAATACAGCACCAATATTTCTTTGTCGGTTATCATGCGCGCATTATAAGGAATCAACACCAGCATGCAAAAGAATTGGCAAGACTTACAGGCTTTTATCCGTTTTGTAACAGCGCGTTTCAGACAGGATCGCTGCGTGCAGATTGCGGCGAGTCTGACCTTCACCACGCTGTTGTCGGTGGTGCCGTTGGTTACCATTGCGCTGACACTCTTTTCGGCGTTTCCGGTATTTGGTGATTTCTCCACCCAGATCAAAACTTATCTGCTGGGTAATCTGATGCCGGAAACAGCTGGCAAGGTTATTACCCACTATACGGAACAATTTGCCGAGAGCGCCGGAAGGCTGAGTGCGGTTGGTGTGGTCTTTCTGGCAGTGACGGCGATGTTGATGATGCTGACCATAGATCATGCCTTCAATACCATCTGGCGTGTAACCCGGCCGCGCACCATGCTCAAGCGCCTGGTTATTTACTGGGCTGTGTTGACGTTAGCTCCCGTCCTGGTGGGCGCGAGTCTGTCGCTGACCTCCTGGCTGGTTGGCTTGTCGATGGGCTATGCAAAACACATTCCAATTTTCGGTGTGGGGATGCTCAAATCCTTGCCTGTGTTGTTCACCACGCTGGCATTCGCCATGCTGTTCCGGCTCGTGCCCAATCGCTATGTGCCGCTCACTCATGCATTGATCGGTGGAATCGTGGCGGCGGCGTTGTTTGAAACAATGAACCGGGTATTCGGTTATTACATTAGCCATTTTCCTACTTACAAATTAGTGTACGGCGCATTCGCCAGCGTGCCGATTTTCCTGATGTGGGTTTATTTCTCCTGGCTGACGATACTGTTGGGCGCAGTGGTCGCCGCCTCACTTCCTCATTGGCGTACGCCTGAGGCGCAATATTTACCGGCGGTGGTAAAAATGCTGGATGCGTTGCGGGTTCTGCAGATCATGTCGCGTGGCATGCAGCAGGGGGAGGTGATGACCATACCGGCTTTGTCGAAGCAGCTGCATTTGGGTTTTTACTCTCTGGAGCAGATTATGGAGCGCTTAACCTGCGCCAATCTGGTGCGCAAGGCGGAGGGGCAGGGCTGGCTGATGATGCGCGATGTCAGTCATATCCGTGCGACGGAATTGTTGCATTTATTTGTGCTGGATCAAAGTGTGCTGTTGGCAGAGCAAGGCGATGATCCGTTAAAACAATGGTTGGCAACTTGTGCCGCACAGCTTGAACAAAGCACGGATGTCAGTTTGCAAGAACTGTTTGATAAGCCCTCTGAGTGAGGCAAACGACTCGCTGCGCGAGTTTCATGTTAAACGTAATAGTTGAGCATAGCCTGTGCTATCGTTTAGAATGCGCAACTTGTTTTCTGGAAGCCTATTTTGTCATCGCCCGCTCTAGTCGAAATTCACAATCTTAACTTTACCTATGATAAGCGCCCTGTTTTGCAGGGCATCAATATGAAGTTTCCGAAAGGAAAGTTGATTGCTATCATGGGGTTGAGCGGTTGTGGCAAGACGACCTTGCTGCGTCATATCGGCGGCGCGCTTAAACCTACCCGTGGTTATGTCAAGATGGACGGGCAGGTGATGCACGAACTGGATGCGGATGGTCTGTATGCAATGCGTCGCAAGATGGGCATGCTGTTCCAGTTTGGCGCGCTGTTCACCGACATGTCGGTGTATGACAACGTGGCTTTTCAAATGCGCGAACACACTGATTTGCCCGAGGATCTCATTCATAGCCTGGTCATGATGAAGCTGCATGCGGTGGGATTGCGCGGTGCACAAAACATGATGCCGTCCGAGCTGTCAGGCGGAATGGCGCGTCGCGTGGCATTGGCCCGTGCCGTGGCGCTCGACCCGATGCTGATGATGTATGACGAGCCGTTTGCAGGGCTTGATCCTATTTCAATGACGGTCATTGGCGATTTGATACGCCGTCTGAACGATGCGTTGGGCGCGACCTCCATCATCGTCACCCACGACATACAAGAGTCGCTGAAAATTGTGGACTACGTCTACTTTATGGCGAACGGCGTGATTGTCGCGGAAGGAACGCCCGATGAGTTGCGTGCTTCAGATAAAGATTTCGTGCATCAGTTTGTGCATGGCGAGATGGATGGCCCGGTGCCGTTCCATTACCCCGGCGTTGATTATCGCCAAGCTTTAAATTTACGGGCCTGACATTATGGCAGTAGTTAGTACTATAAGAGCGATCGGAAACCGTGTAGTCAGCGCAGTGTGGCGTATCGGCGTGGCATCGCGTTTCTTTTTTCTCACGCTGATCTATTCGGGGAATAGTTTCCGACGTTTTCATTTGATTATAAAAGAGTTATTTTCCACCGGCGTGATGTCGCTGATTATCATCATTGTGGCAGGGCTGTTCGTCGGCATGGTGCTGGGATTGCAAGGCTATGAGACGCTCAAGCGTTATGGTTCTGAGTCTGCGCTGGGTGTGATGGTGGCGCTGGGATTGGTCAGAGAGCTGGGGCCGGTGATGGCAGCATTGTTGTTCGCCAGTCGTGCGGGTTCAGCGATGACCGCGGAAATCGGTCTGATGAAGGCGACCGAGCAAATCTCGGCGATGGAGATGATGGCGGTTAATCCGATCGCGCGCATCGTGGCGCCGCGTTTCTGGGCCGGTGTGATTTCCATGCCATTGCTGGCAGCCTTGTTCAGTGCAGTGGGGATATTCGGCGGTTATCTGGTCGGGGTGGTGCAGATCGGTGTGGATGAAGGTTCTTTCTGGTCGCAAATGCAGGCGGCAGTGGATTTTCGTGAGGACATCATGAATGGCGTCATCAAGAGCCTGGTATTCGGTATTGTGGTGACTGTGATCGCGTTGTTCGAGGGTTTTGATGCGCCGCCCACCGCAGAAGGTGTTTCGGGGGCGACGACGCGCACGGTGGTCACATCGTCGCTGGCGATTTTGATGTTGGATTTTGTAATGACTGCAATTATGTTCAGAGGGGCTTGAGTTATGGGACGCACGACGTTGGATTTATGGGTAGGCATGTTTGTGGTGGCAGGTATCGCCGCACTGGTGATGTTGGCGATGAAGGTAGGGAATCTCGGTACGTACAACGTGTCTGAGTCCTATCAGGTGCATGCCTATTTTAGCAATATCGGCGGACTGAAGCCCAAGGCGTCAATCAGAAGCGCGGGTGTCTTGGTCGGTCGTGTCACGTCAATCTCGCTGGATACAGAGCGTTACGAAGCTAACGTGGTGATGAGCCTGGATAAGCGTTATCAGTTCCCCAAAGATACCTTTGCCAACATTCTGACTTCAGGCTTGTTGGGCGAGCAATACATCGGCCTGATGCCTGGAGGGGAAACCGAGATGCTGAAAAATGGTGATCAGTTGAAACAAACGCAATCCGCAATGGTGCTGGAAGATTTGATCGGCAAGTTCATGTATAGCAAAGCCTCAGAAACGGCTAAATAGGAGTTGAAATGAAGAAGTTTTTACTGGAAGTTGTTGTAGGTTTATCCCTTTTTGTCGGCGCAGCTCACGCTGAAATGACTGCTCCCGATGTGTTGATCAAGGATACTGCGCAGGAAGTCATCGCCATCGTCAAGCAGGATTCGGGCAACAAGGCGGATACGCATAAGAAAATTCTGGCGCTGGTCGATGCCAAGGTATTGCCCAACTTTGATTTTACCCACATGACCCAATTGGCTGCGGGCAAGTATTGGAAGCAGGCGACCCCTGAGCAACAAAAGGCGTTGGTGGCCGAGTTCCGCAACATGCTGGTGCGCACTTACACCAACGCATTTACCATGTATCGCGATCAGAAGGTAGAAGTGAAGCCATTGAAAATGGGCGCCGCTGACAAGGAAGTTATCGTCAATACCCGCATTATCAAGTCGGGTGGTCAGCCGACTACCGTTGATTACAAGATGCAAAAAATGGCCGACGGATGGAAGGTGTACGACGTGGTCATCGAAGCGGTGAGTATGGTCACCAATTACCGTGGTCAATTTTCGACAACAATTCAACAGTCAGGCATTGATGCGCTGATCAAGGAGTTGTCCGGCATGAATGCAGGTGCTACTACGGTGCACAAGGCAGAATCTAAGTGATTACACGCGACGGCGACAACCTGGTGCTGAGCGGCCGGTTGACTATGTCTACCGTGCCGGCGCTGTACGAAGCGGGTTTGCAGCAATTGGACAGTGAAGACCTGCTGGTGGATTTCTCAAAGGTCGAAGCGGTCGATTCGGCTGCGGTCAGTATGTTGCTGGGCTGGTCAAGAGCGGCTAAGAGTAAAAAACGCAGCCTGCGCGTAACGGGTTTGCCTGATGATCTGTTGAGTTTGGCGAACCTTTATGGCGTGGCCGAGATGTTGCCTCAATAATTAGTTGCGGGTCCGGCATGAGCCGGACTAATTTTAAAATCAGCCTGGGATAGTCATGGTCACTCCGGAAAGTATTCAAGTCAATATCGCGCAGGGCATGGTGACTGAGCATTTAAGCGTTACCGGAGATGGTCAGCATTTTGAGGCTGTCGTGGTAAGCGCCGAATTTGCCGGCAAGAGCCGTATTCAGCGCCATCAACTGGTCTATCAGACACTGGGCGACCGCATGCGTGGTGAAATTCACGCGCTGTCGATGAAAACCTATACGCCGGAAGAATGGTCGAAAGTAAGCAATTGATAATTATCAATTGTCAATTATCAATTATCAATTATCAATTAGAACAATGCAAAAACTAGCAATACAGGGCGGGTATCGCCTCAACGGAGAAGTGCAAATTTCCGGTGCCAAGAACGCGGCGCTGCCCATCATGTGTGCCAGTCTGCTGACGGCGGATGAGTTGCATTTGAGCAACTTGCCGGATATGCACGATGTAAAAACCATGGTCATGTTGTTGCAGCAAATGGGCGTTCGGGTTGACTCCAGCGTGCAGGCGGCGACATTCAATGCAGCAAAGGTGGATAAGCTGGAAGCGCCTTATGATATGGTGAAAACCATGCGCGCAGCGATCCTGGTGTTGGGACCTTTGCTGACCCGATTCGGTGAGGCGCGTGTTTCACTGCCTGGTGGTTGCGCAATCGGCTCTCGTCCCGTTGACTTGCACATCAAGGGGCTGCAGGCGATGGGCGCGGAAATTCATATCGAGCATGGTTACATCCACGCCACCGCCAAGCGTCTGCATGGCGCGCACATTTGTTTCGATTTGATCAGCGTGACCGGCACGGAAAACCTGATGATGGCAGCGGTATTGGCAGACGGCATCACGGTTCTGGAAAATGCGGCGCGTGAACCTGAAGTGGTGGATCTGGCGCACTGCCTGATCGCGATGGGGGCAAAGATCGAAGGCGCCGGCAGCGACAAGATTACCATCGCAGGCGTTGAAAAGTTACATGGTGCAAGCTATGCGGTGATGCCGGATCGTATCGAGAGCGGGACATTTCTGGTTGCAGCAGCCGCTACAGGCGGGCACATTACGCTCACGGGTGCGCGTGCAGACACGCTGGACAGCGTGCTGGATAAATTGCGCGAAACCGGCGCGAAAATTGAGGTGGCGGGTGATCGCATCAGCCTGTCCATGTCTGGCCGCCCCAAGGCCGTCAACGTACGGACAGCGCCTTATCCTGCTTTCCCGACCGACATGCAAGCGCAATTCATGGCGCTAAATTGTATTGCTGAAGGCAGCTCAATTGTGATTGAAACGATTTTTGAAAACCGTTTCATGCATGTGCAGGAATTGCAGCGTCTGGGCGCTTCGATCGAGGTTGAGGGTAACACCGCTGTGATTCAGGGCTGCCCACAGTTAGAGGGAGCGACCGTGATGGCAACAGACCTGCGTGCTTCCGCATCGCTGGTGATCGCGGGCATGGTGTCTCAGGGTGAAACCATTGTGGATCGCATTTATCATCTTGACCGCGGTTACGAACATATTGAAGCCAAGCTGTCCGCGCTGGGCGCAAAAATACGAAGAACCAATTAAAAATTGACAATTGACAATTGTATTGCAACTGCCAGATAAATTTAAATATGAGCAATACACCATGATTACAATCGCCTTATCCAAAGGCCGCATTTTTGAAGAAACTCTGCCGTTGCTGGCAGCGGCCGGTATCACTGCGCTGGACGATCCGGAAACGTCGCGCAAGTTGATTCTCAGCACGAATCGGGCCGATGTGCGTCTGATTATCGTGCGCGCCTCTGACGTGCCGACTTACGTGCAATATGGCGCTGCGGACATCGGGGTGGCGGGCAAGGACGTGTTGAATGAGCACGGCGGGGAAGGTCTGTATCAGCCGCTGGATTTGAATATCGCGCGCTGCCGGATGATGGTGGCGGTGCACAATGATTTCGACTATGAGTCTGCGGTGAAGCAGGGTGCGCGGTTGCGCGTGGCCACCAAATACGTCAAGGCGGCGCGCGAACATTTCGCCGCTAAAGGTGTGCATATCGACCTGATCAAGCTGTATGGTTCGATGGAATTGGCACCGCTGGTGGGCTTGTCCGACGTGATTGTCGATCTGGTGAGCAGCGGCAACACCCTGAAGGCCAACCATCTCAAAGCGGTCGAACACATCAGCGATGTTTCTTCGCGCCTTGTCGTCAATCAGGCCGCACTTAAATTAAAGCGCAGCCTGATTCAGCCTATGCTGGATGCATTTTCACAAGCTATTGTTAAATAAAGGCTTTTCATATAATGAAAATCAGACAATTATCAAGCAGCGACGCAAATTTCAGTGCAGAGTTGAATGCCCTGCTGGCTTATGAAGCCACTGCAGATGAAAAGCTGGAGGCAACCGTCGCCGCGATACTCACTGATGTGCGCGTGCGTGGTGATGCTGCGGTACTGGAATATACGGGCAAGTTTGATCGTTTAACATTGGCGAGCGCCGCCGAGATGGAGTTGCCAAGGGCAGAATTGCGTGCCGCATTCGAAGGTTTGCCGGCGGATCAGCGCGCGGCGCTGGAGGCTGCGGCACAGCGCGTCACGGACTACCACCAGAAGCAGGTGCAGGCATCGTGGAGCTATACTGATGCCGATGGTACCTTGCTGGGGCAACAGGTAACACCGCTGGATCGGGTTGGTTTGTATGTGCCAGGCGGGAAAGCAGCCTATCCGTCGTCGGTGCTGATGAATGCGCTGCCCGCCAAGGTGGCCGGTGTGGCCGAGTTGATCATGGTGGTGCCGACACCAGATGGCGTGAAGAATCAGCTGGTGCTGGCAGCGGCATATCTGGCCGGTGTGGATCGTGTATTCACGATTGGCGGTGCGCAGGCGGTTGGTGCATTGGCTTACGGCACAGCCACTATCCCGAAGGTAGACAAGATAGTGGGTCCCGGCAATGCCTATGTGGCTGCCGCGAAGCGACGCGTGTTCGGCGTGTGCGGCATCGACATGATCGCAGGGCCGTCAGAAATTCTGGTAATTTGCGATGGAGCAACCAATCCGGACTGGATTGCGATGGATCTGTTTTCGCAGGCTGAACATGACGAATTGGCGCAGGCCATTTTGCTCTCCCCGGATGCTGATTTTATCAAGGCCGTGGCAGCAAGCGCCAATCGCTTGCTGGCACAAATGCCGCGCCGTGAGATTATCAAGACTGCGCTGCAAAATCGCGGTGCGTTAATTCATGTCGCAAGTCTGGAAGAGGCATGCACTATCAGTAACCGCATCGCGCCTGAACATCTGGAGATGTCGGTCGCAGACCCGCAAGCCTGGTTGCCCAGGCTGAAACACGCCGGTGCCATCTTCATGGGACGTCACACCTCAGAAGCGCTGGGCGATTACTGTGCCGGTCCGAACCATGTGCTGCCAACCTCAGGTACTGCACGCTTTTCCTCACCTTTGGGTGTGTACGATTTTCAGAAGCGCAGCAGTCTGATCCAGGTGTCGCCGCAGGGTGCTCAGACGTTGGGGAAAATTGCTGCAACGCTGGCTTTTGGTGAGGGTTTGCAAGCACATGCGCAGTCCGCACTCTACCGAAGTGAAATAAATTAAAAAAATGTTGACAAGCCAGGCTAGGATTAGCATAATGCTGCTCCAGTTTTGGAGGGGTGGCCGAGTGGTTAAAGGCATCAGACTGTAAATCTGACCTCTTAGAGTACGAAGGTTCGAATCCTTCCCCCTCCACCAGAATTTAGTCGGAATGTAGTTTTAGTTGCAGGTCCGACGACGTTGTTTGATAGGAATGCTTGCGGGTGTAGCTCAATGGTAGAGCAGAAGTTTTCCAAACTTACGACGAGGGTTCGATTCCCTTCACCCGCTCCAGTTTCAATTCCGCCCATGTGGCTCAGTGGTAGAGCACTCCCTTGGTAAGGGAGAGGTCGCGAGTCCGATTCTCGCCATGGGCACCAAATTTAGTAATTATTGTTAACGTTTGACATTGATAAGGAAAAGTCATGGCAAAGAGCAAATTTGAACGTACCAAACCCCACGTCAACGTCGGCACGATTGGCCACGTCGATCATGGCAAGACCACGCTGACTGCGGCCATCACAATGGTATTGTGCAAGAAGTTTGGTGGCGAAGCCAAGGCTTACGACCAGATCGATGCGGCACCGGAAGAAAAGGCGCGCGGCATTACCATCAACACTGCTCACGTTGAATATGAGACAGCGAATCGTCACTACGCACACGTTGACTGCCCTGGCCACGCCGACTATGTAAAAAACATGATCACCGGAGCTGCGCAAATGGACGGCGCGATTCTGGTTTGTTCCGCAGCTGACGGCCCCATGCCTCAGACTCGCGAGCACATCCTGCTGGCACGTCAGGTTGGCGTACCTTACATCGTTGTGTTCCTGAACAAGTGCGACATGGTTGACGACGAAGAGCTGCTCGAGCTGGTTGAAATGGAAGTTCGCGAATTGCTGTCCAAGTACGACTTCCCTGGCGATGATGTGCCTATCATCAAGGGTTCAGCGATGCTGGCCATCAAGGGTGATCAATCTG
>JAUSNM010000029.1 GCA_030645535.1 Gallionella sp.
CAGAGGCTGCACACTTGTCATGTCCGTTGGGAATTTAGCAGGCTGCTGAAAAACGTTGTGAGCGCAGTCAAGACAAGGAAAAAAGCGGCGAAAAAGCGGCGAAAAAGCGGAGTTTACACAGAGTAAATGAGCATTTTGAGCTACTTTTTGACGACGTATCGGCAAGCGTAATAGTTTTGCAGCTGCCTGTTAGTACTCAGCGCTCGCTAATCGTTACCTTATTGCGGCCACTTTCCTTTGATCGATATAACGCCGCGTCGGCCATCGACAGGATTTCTTTACTATGCTCTACGGGCTGATCATCAAGCAGCGCAATGCCGAACGACATGGTGACATGCAAACATTCACCCGTCAGCGGACTGCCGGCAGGCCCGATCTTTATAAATTCATGATCTTCAATGGTCTGACGCAGACGCTCTACGATATTTAAGACCTGATCTGCTTCAGTGTCTTCATAAATCAGCAAAAACTCCTCACCGCCATATCGGCCGGCGAGATCGAGATGCTTTCGAATCACTGTCTCAAAGATGCGCCCTACTTCCTGCAGCACTGAATCACCTTGAATATGACCATATTGGTCATTGATTTTCTTGAAAAAATCGATATCGGCCAGCACGACAGCCCCTGAACAGATTTTTTTCCGTTTTTGGCGCTGAAATGTTTTTTCCAGCTCTTCCCGAATTGCGCGGCTGTTCAACAGCCCGGTTAATCCGTCGTAGCTGGCCAGTTTTTCGAATTGCGTTTTCATTAAAATGGAACTCAACATATTGCACATGATTTCGCAAACCCGCACTTCATGCTCCTGGATGTCTGATTCATCCCCGAAAAAATCACCTGCCAACAGGTAGCCGTGGCCTAAATTTTCAGGCAAATAGATCGACCCGACAATATCGCAGCCCCATCCCGGAATGTTGATGAATGAGACATTGCGATTCTTGAAGGCCATGACTTCGTTGGTAAATTCCAGGCGGGGATTATCGATATCAAGGCATATTTTAGTGCCTTCCAGCAAATCCGGTCTTATATGGTCAGGATTACAAACTGACATGACTTCCAGAATCAAATCGTTTTCAATCACGTTGGTAATTTTATATAAGACGCCAATGTGAAAGCCCAGGGCCTTGTTGATTATTTGCAGCGGTTTCTCAAAATAGCTTTGATCCTGATGGGGGACGTTGGTTAAGTGATAACTCAATTCACCCAATTTATTTAAAAGATATTCCGCTGAATTTATAACTTTTCCCATCAAAAATGTTCCTTAAAAGTTGGGCGATGCGCCGAAACATCCTCGTTCCTTGTCTGTAACTTTTAAAACGGCGGACTGCCTTCTTCCTTCAAGGCTAAATATTCATCGATCAGCCGAACCAGCACTTCCGTCTCATCACCATCGGGCAGGCCGAGGATTCTGGCCACCCTCGCGACCTTGCCGGGGTTGATCCTGCCGCGACTGATGGACAGATCGGCTGGCGCTTCTCCACTCAACGGGATAGCGACTGCGTTCTCCAGGGTAACCGTGGAGGTCGCTGCCTCCGGTGTAATTTCTTCCCGTTTTTTGCGTCTGCCTCCTTCTTCGGAGAGGGCTCTGTCCACTGTTTTGCGGGTCAGCTTTTCACCTTCGGGTAGTTTCTCCACATGGCCTATCAGGGATTCGGCCCTGGCTTCATTTTTCTGGGACAGTTTTTCCAACTGAATGGCTGTACCGGCGCTGGGAATCTTGCCCGAATTCAGCAGAGCTGTGATCTTTGGGGACAGGTTGGCTGTGGCAGCAGCGGTGGCCTGGTTGAGCCAGGCTCTTGTTCCGCCAAAATGTTCAGCCGCGGCTTCACGGTTGTCAAAGCGTTCGGCGATAGTCTGGATGGCGTTAGCCATGTCTCGCGGCTCCAGGGCTGAGCGAACACCCAAACCCATATTTTCAGAGACCTGCACATCCAACACCTCGGCGGCCTCACAACAGCGGATCAAGGCCGGTACCGATTGCTCACCTGCCATGACGGCAGCTCGCCAGCGGCGCTCGCCCACAATGAGCGTGTGCAGTCCGGCAGAGTTGGCAGGTTGGACCAGCAGCGGGTGGATGACACCCATCTTGCGAATGGAATTGGCCAGGCTTTTGAGGGCTGTTTCGTCGATGTTCTGACGCGGACTGGCCGTGTCTGGTTCAATCAACGTCACGGCTATCATCTGGAATTGAGTGTGTGCTTCTTTGAAGGCCATGACTGCTCCGCGTAAAATAAGTGACAGCGCGATCAGGGGCATGAGCCATGCTTGAATTCCGCACAGACGAGCAAGGAACGCCCGGTAAAATTTGAATTAACTAAAAATGATCCGCAGAATCACCTGCTGACTCGCGCTGACGCCAATTCTATCCCAGAACCGCTCCATATTCCCTTTCAGGTTTCACGGTTCGCAGCATTCGTCTCTTCAATCATAGAGTCAGGTGCGAGACCGGATAACATGAGCGCAGTCGGGGAAAGATTGGCAGAACTCGGCCTGCCCTCTGACGATTGTTTGCCACCGGCACTGATACATTTCATCGCGACGCACAGCACTACAGTAACTGATGCGGCGTGTCGGCCTAGCCCTGCATCAAGGATGACCGGGCCGATATGCTCATAAAGCGGTTGAAAAACGCTGGCGATAAACCTTGGGCGTCACGCCGATTCTTTTCTGAAATACACGACGCATTTTTTCTTCGGTTCGAAAACCCGTCTTCAAGGCAATCACTTTCAACGGGGATTTGTTTTCCTCCAGCAGACGCCGGGCAACTTCAAAGCGCGCTCTTTCTATAAAATCAGCCGGGCTTTCGGTTGTTTCCCGATGAAATACCCTGGCGAAATTCCTTTCGCTCATCGCCAGTCTGGCCGCCAGCATGGTCACATTCAGATCGTCGTCCAGGTGCTGCATGATCCAGTTTTGCAATTCGCGTATGGTTGGATTAGTCGTCATCTGACTGGAAAGATGGACGCTGAACTGGGATTGACCGCCCGGCCTTTTCAGGTAGATCACCAGGTCGCGCGCCACTTCGAGTGCTATTTCACGGCCAAAATCCTCTTCCACGATCGCCAATGCCAAATCCATTGCGGCAGTCACACCGGCAGAGGTCCAGATATTGCCCTCGCGGATAAAGATGGCATCGGCATCCACTTTTACCCCGGGATATCTTTTGCGCAAGCGTTCCGCAAAATTCCAGTGCGTTGTGGCCCGCTTGCCATTGAGCGCCCCGCCTTCGGCCAAAAAGAAACTTCCTGTACATAATGCTGCCAGCCGATTTATTCTGGACGCGGCATTTTCAACCCATTCGACAATTTCGGGGGAATCTTGCAGCGCCTGCTCAATATCGGGCGAACCGACAATCAGGGCGAGATCCGGCAATGCAAAAATACTGATCGCCTTGGTCGCCTGCAGTGACATCAGCGTATCAGAGGGAATCATGCCGGTTTTTGTCGAGGCGATAGAAACCAAATATCCGCCAGCCAGGTTGCGTTGATGCAGGCAGCTGTTGGTATAGTCAAAAACCTTCAATGGCCCGATCGCTTCCAAAGCCTTAAAGCCCGGATAGACAATGATGTCCACGGTGCGTAGTTTATCTTTCGGTATGTTGCTGCTCATATGGATTGAGTCCGTAAACTGCTGTAAATAATTGGCGAACAGTCACCACTTCGGTTTGGTAAGTTGTGAATCAGCCGATGCGCGCTGTTGCCTTCGCAAATGAAAAAATCCAACTACCGGGAATAATTCAGACGCAAATGCGGACAACGTTGCGGCATTTACAGCCAGAATCCACCCGGCTCTCCTTTCCCGTCTTTTTCAGATAGTAGAATGCTTCTTTTAAATAGAATGATGTTGACTGATGAAAACCAAAGCCGCAATTGCATGAAAGGCTGGTGCACCGCTCACGATTGGATTTCATCGCGACGCACACGGCAAACGGCGCAGTAACCGGGGCAGCATAAACTACAAGGACGAACTTATGCAAAACTTCACTTTCCACAATCCGACACGCATCCTGTTTGGTCAGGGACGCATTGCCGATATTTCGCGCGAGATCCCGGCCGGCGCACGCGTATTGATCACATACGGCGGCGGCAGTGTTGTCAAGACAGGCACGCTGAATGAAGTAAAAGCCGCGCTGAAAGATTTCACCCTCTTCGAGTTTGCCGGAATCGAACCCAACCCGACTTACGAAACGCTGATGCAGGCGGTTGAACTCGCCCGCCGCGAGCAGATCGATTTCCTGCTCGCTGTCGGTGGCGGCTCGGTGATCGACGGCACCAAGTTCATCGCCGCCGCGATCCCTTTTGCCGGCGAACCCTGGGATATCCTCGCCAAACAGGCTGAGATAAAGAGCGCGATCCCGTTCGGCAGCGTACTCACACTCCCCGCGACCGGGTCTGAGATGAACAGCGGTGCCGTGATTACCCGACGCGCGAGCAACGACAAGCTGGTTTTTCTTAGCGATCTGGTCTACCCGCTGTTTTCGGTGTTAGATCCGACCAAAACGTATACCCTGCCGGAACGTCAGGTAGCCAACGGCGTGGTCGATGCTTTCGTGCACATCGCCGAGCAATACCTCACTTATCCGTCTGACGCGAAAGTGCAGGACCGCTTTGCCGAAGGCCTGCTGCTGACGCTGATTGAAGAAGGCCCCAGGGCATTACAGGAACCGGATAACTACGCAGTACGCGCCAATCTGATGTGGACGGCAACGCTGGCTTTGAACGGACTGATCGGCGCCGGCGTGCCTCAGGACTGGGCGACCCATATGCTGGGGCATGAGCTCACTGCACTGCACGGTCTTGACCACGCCCAGACACTGGCCGTAGTGTTACCCGCCATGTTGCAAGTCAGGCGTGAAGAAAAACGCGAGAAACTGCTGCAGTACGCAGAGCGTGTCTGGGGCTTGCGTGAAGGCAACGCAGAAGTGCGCATCGATCAGGCCATCAAGTACACCCGGCAATTTTTCGAAAAAATGCATGTATCGACCCGGCTTTCAGACTATGGAATCGGAAGCGACGCGATCCCGGCGCTGGTGGCGCAACTGCAACGGCATGGCATGACTGCGCTCGGTGAGCATCAGAATCTCGACATTAAACGTTCACAGCAGGTATATGAACTGGCCGTCTGATCCGACTCAATCGAAAAACCCGATGCGCGGTTAATCAAACATTATTACTATCAAGGAATTACAAAATGAAATCAAAAGCTGCTGTTGCATGGGAAGCAAACAAACCCTTATCGATTGAAATGATCGACGTGGAAGGCCCGAAGCATGGCGAGGTGTTGCTCAAGGTCATCGCGTCCGGTGTCTGTCATACGGATGCGTTCACGCTGTCCGGCGATGACCCGCAAGGCGTTTTCCCTGCCGTACTGGGCCACGAGGGCGGCTGCGAAGTCGTGGAGTGCGGCCCCGGCGTCAAGGATCTGAAGCCGGGTGATCATGTGATCCCTCTGTACATTCCTGAATGCGGGGTTTGCAAGTATTGCCTTTCCGGTAAAACCAACCTGTGCCAGGCCACCGCTTCCACTGAGTGGGATGGTCTCATGCCCGACGGCACGACACGTTTTTCGATGAACGGCAAGCCTATTTTCCACTACATGGGCTGCTCCACCTTTTCCGAATATACCGTGGTGCCTGAAATCGCATTGGCAAAAATCAACAAAGCGGCTCCGCTGGATAAAGTCTGCCTGCTGGGCTGTGGCGTCACGACAGGCATCGGCGCGGTCATCAATACCGCCAAGGTGGAACCCGGTTCAACGGTAGCCGTTTTCGGCCTGGGCGGCATCGGTCTGTCCTGTATTCAGGGTGCCGTGATGGCCCGCGCTAAGCGTATCATTGCAGTGGACATCAACCCGGGCAAATGGGCGATGGCCCGCGCGCTGGGTGCGACGGATTTCATCAACCCCAAGGAGCTGAGCTGCAGTGTGACCGAAGCCATCGTTGAAATGACCGATGGCGGCGTCGACTACTCCTTCGAGTGTATCGGCAATGTACACGTGATGCGTGAAGCGCTGGAGTGCACACACCTAGGCTGGGGTGTTTCCACCGTTATCGGGGTCGCCGGTGCCGGTAAGGAAATCTGCACGCGTCCGTTCCAGTTGGTCACGGGCCGTACCTGGAAGGGCAGCGCGTTCGGCGGCGTCAAGGGACGGACGGAACTGCCAGGCTACGTAGACCGTTACATGAGCGGCGAAATTGAGCTGGATAAGATGATCACACACACCATGCCGCTCGAAGATATCAACCGTGCATTTGACTTGATGCACAGCGGCGAAAGCATACGCTCCGTTATCATTTTTTAAGGCACAAAAAAATGAAGAAAATAGAAAGCATCAAAGAGTTCGGCGGGTGGCTTAACCGTTATGAGCATCAGTCCACAAGCTGCAATTGCACCATGACGTTTTCCGTTTATCTGCCGCCGCAGGCAGAAACGGAAAAAGTCCCCGCCGTCTATTGGCTGTCGGGCCTGACTTGCACCGATGACAATGTCCGCGTCAAGGCTGGCGCGCAGCGTTATGCCGCTGAACTTGGGCTGGCGCTGATCATGCCGGACACCAGTCCCCGGGGCGATAACGTGGCCGACATTCCGGATCGCTACGATCTGGGCAAGGGCGCCGGTTTTTATGTCAACGCCACCCAGGCGCCCTGGTCAGCGCATTACCATATGTATGACTATGTCACAGCAGAGCTGCCTGCATTGATCGAGGCGCATTTGCCGGTGCTGCCCGGCATCAAATCCATCAGCGGTCATTCCATGGGCGGGCACGGCGCACTGATCTGCGCACTGAAGGAAAAAGGCGCCTACCGCTCCGTTTCTGCATTTGCACCCATCTGTCATCCGGTGAAATCTCCATGGGGTGAAGGGTGTTTCAGCGCCTATCTGGGTGATGATAAAGAACAGTGGAAGGCCTACGATGCAACCGAACTGATCAACGCCGGGCACACTGCTATACCGGTATTAATCGATCAGGGCACCAATGATCAGTTTCTGACTGAGCAACTGTTTCCGCAGGATCTGCAGGCGGCCTATGCAAAACAGGGCGGGTCTATCACACTGCGCATGCAGGAAGGCTATGATCACAGCTACCATTTCATTGCCACATTCATAGGCGAGCACCTGGCCTATCATGCTCGCGCCCTGCGGCGATAAATCAGCCCGCGCCCGCATAAGCTCTGACCACGAGAGTATCAGGGGCTGACCACGACTTAATCACCAACCATCGGCGGCGGTCTGGCACTGTTGACCCTGACTGGCTGGGCCGCCAGCCGCCGCAGCACAATGAAGTAAATCCAAGCGCAGGGGATTGCCGGGTCACTCTCCCGTCCTTAATGGCCTAAGTTGATGATGCCACGAAGATATCAAAGCCGAATGGGAAACGGCCAGAGCGGTTCGTTGCGGTTTTTCCCCAAGAGCGGTCAGCCATTGAACAGAAAATAGTCCGTTCGGATATGGCGCCAGCTGGTTAAACTCCGAAGGAGTGCCTCAGGAAAATCCAATGGCAGCTATGTCTCGGCTGCGACCCGTCACGCCTCATTGAAATCAACCGCCGCTATCCGCTACATACCAGAAATTCGCAGAATGATTAAATTGAGGATTTGACCATCAACAAGGTCTCTGGAGCCGCTAGTCACCACATTCCGCTTTCCGGCAGTTCGATTTACATCCACAGAATTTTCATAATAAGAAAGACAAAAACGGCAACTAGCCCATCAAGGCATAGTCGCCGTTTTCAATTTACAGAACACTCAAAAACCACTGATGTTCAATACTGTTCTGACAGTTCCCGCCATTCAAGACGGTTCAGTTCATGACTGTCACAAAACAATCATCATGTTTCGTGACAATAATGTCTTGAATGCAGCTAATGAAAAATCAATTGGTTACGTGCAATAATTTTACGTCAATTCTCATGAAAGTCTTGAACAAAGTCCAATAATCAAAATATTTCATCACACTTGAACAATAAAGTCTTGAATAACGAGCATTAATCTGGTCGCAATTTCGTTATTTCACCGCCCGATAGCGGACGTCCACTCCTGAATGAGGAGATTACTGCAGGACCGGCGCCACCCAGGCGCTGATTCAGGAAGTAGCTTATCTGCGCAGCATGCGCTACGACGTCAAGAGCGAAGCGCTGAGTTCAGATCAGCGACAGCTGTTCGAGGACGATATTGTGCAGGACATCGCCGCTGTCAAAGCTGAACTAAAATTTCCTGTCGCTGGGGCGGTTCGGATTGTTTTCAACTACGCCCAAGCCCGCGTCAGTAACTCAACCATCGCACCGTTAAATTAGCCATCACAGTGCTGCACTCATCGGCAAATGAACCGGAGCGTTCGTTAAAGGCATTCCACACTTCCGCGACAATACGCGTTTTAGCATTCTCTGAATGCCTGCGCTATCCGTTCCAGTGCATCGGCGATAACAGATCGCGGGGATGCGATGTTCAGGCGCATAAAGCCGCTGCCGCCCTGACCGAATGCCGTGCCGGGGTTCATGCCGACATGTGCCTGTTTTACAAAGAAATCTCGCAGCTGGGCATCGCTCATTTTCAGCTCACGGCAATCCAGCCAGAGCAGATAGGTGCCTTCGGGCTGAATCAGGCGGATGGCCGGCAGGTGTCTTTCCAGATAACCGCTTACAAAATCGCGGTTGTCTCGCAAATAGATCAGCAGGCTGTCCAGCCAGACCTCCCCGCCGCGATAGGCAGCCTCAAATGCGGCAATGCTGAACGGGTTGGTGTTGCCCATGTGCAGACTGTCGAACACTTTTTTAAGCGCGTCACGCTGTGCCGGATCGGGGGCGATCAGACACGACAGGCCGAGGCCGGGGATATTGAAGGTCTTGCTTGGCGCCACGGCGGTGATGACTTTATCCGAGTCCTTCGCCAGCGTAGCGAGTGAGGTGTGCTGCTCACCCGGATAAACCAGATCGGCGTGAATCTCGTCCGACAATATCGTCAAATCATGCCGCCTGGCGATGCGCAACACCTCGAGCAGCTCAGCCCTGCTCCACACGCGGCCTACCGGGTTGTGCGGCGAACACAGCAACAGCAGACGTGCGCCATCAGACGCACATTGTTCGAGATGATCGAAGTCGATGCTGTAACGCCCCTGTTCCAGACGTAACGGATTCTGAATCAGTCGGCGCCCGTTGGTCGTCACGGCAGAAAAGAACGGGAAATAAACCGGCGGCTGGACGATGACGCCCTCCCCCGGCTCTGCATACGCCATCACGGTCGCGAACAACGATGGCACTACACCGGGGGCCATCACGATCCACTCGCGCTGCACCTCCCAGCCGTGGCGTTTTTTCAGCCAGGCTATCAGCGCATCGTACATGCTGTCCGGGTAGAGGGTATAGCCGTAAACCGGATGGGCGGCGCGTTCAGTCAAGGCGCGCGTCACGGCTTCCGGGGCTGCGAAATCCATATCGGCTACCCATAACGGCAGCACATTTTCAGTGCCGAAATACGCGGCTCGCCCGTCGTGTTTTACCGAGCAAGTACCATCGCGCTGAATCACCCGATCGAAATCGATACTCAAGCAATGCGCTCCCAGAGCGTGACTTCAGATACGGAATGCTGAAATTTACGGCGGGTTTCGCGGATAACGAAGGGCACCTCAATTGGGGCCTGTATCAGGCGAAAGTGTGGCGTCAACCGTTCCTTCAGGCCGTCCAGCGTGGTGAAGTTTTCCGCATTCTTCTTGAAGCCGCCTATCCATTCCTCACTCTTGGTGTGCTCTTCCAGCCAGGTGTAGGGTGAGGCGATCAGCAGCATGCCGCCGATGTTCAGACGTTCGTGTACGCTTTCCAAAAACTTGCCCGGGCTATACAGACGGTCGATCAGATTGGCGGCGAGTATCAGATCATAACCGCTGAATATCGGCTTCAGGTTGCAGGCGTCACCCTGAAAGAAATCCACCTTAGCGCTTACCTCCTCCAGCCCCAGATCGGCCAGCCTGCGCGCCTGGTAGCTGACCAGACGCCCTTCCTCGGTGAGGGTGTAACGCAACACACCCAGCTTGGCCATTTGCGCCGCCACGCCGACAAAACGGGCCGAGAAGTCGATGCCGGTGACATGCTCGAAATGGCGCGCCAGCTCGAAAGTCGCGCGTCCCGTCGCACAGCCCAGATCAAGCGCGTTGCGGGCAGGCTTGTCGCCCATCGCGCGGATCGCAATGCCGGCTAATGCCTGCGGGAAGTTGGCCACGCCAAAATACTCATCCCCGTAATGGAACTCGGCATATTCGGACAGCAGGCGGTCAGTTTCATAATTCGATGCCGCCACACCGACGCGGGATTCGGCAACCACGTAGCGGAATCCGGCATGCTGAAAGAAATGCCGTCTGAAGGCGTAGCGCGCGCTGTGCTGCGCTTCGTTGCCGCAGGAAATCCACGAACCCCCTTTAAACAGATTGTGGCGTCCGTCAAAGGTGGGCGTGGTGAAATCGTCGTACAGCGGATGCACTTCGAAGCCGGTGAAAGGATAGATCGGCGTTTCGGTCCATTGCCAGACATTACCGGTCACATCATACAGTTCGCCGTGGCGAAATTCGGTGACGGGACAAGGTGACGCATAATGATCCAGATGGATATTGGACGTGGCAGGCTTGCCTGACTCGATCTCGGTCAGTTTGCTAAAATCATACAGCCGGCACCATTCGTCCTCAGTGGGCAGCCGCACTGCCAGCCCTGTTGCCGCCTTTTTCCAGTTACAAAAAGCTTTTGCTTCATGATAGTTGACCTCGACCGGCCAATCCCACGGCATCGCAACGATCTCGGTCATCAGGCGCAGCCGCCATGTATCGCCATGCTTCAACCAAAATGTCGGATGCTCAGCGCGACTAAATGTCTTCCACGCCAGGCCCTCGGCATCCCAGTATGCATCGGTGGCATAACCATGCTCTTGCACAAAATCCAGAAACTCAGCGTTGCTCACCAGATAACGGCTGGCCTGGAACGCAGGAATGCTCGCCTCGTGCTGCCCGTACTCATTGTCCCAACCGTAGACAGGAGAAGACTTCTCCTTGCCCAGTCGCACGTCTGCTGCAGGTATCGTCACCAGCTGGTTTTGCGGAGCAGCACCCGACTTGGCGCAAGGTTGCCAGGCAGGATGCGGTTTGACGTATTCGAGCGCGTGCTGGCGTATCAATACCGACGAAGTTTCCAGATGGATGCGCTCGTGCTCGATGCACATTAAAATCGCCCACCACGGATGATCCCAGTCTATCGGCAGGGCCAGCGGTGCGGTTTGTATCAGCTGTTCGACGATCTGGCGAACCTGGTTCCGGTAGGCCATCACCTCGGCAACGGCAGGCCAAACGTAGTGCGCATCGTTCAGATCATCCCAGCTCATTTCATCCACGCCTACGGCGAAGGTGGACTCGAAGGTTGCATTGATGCGCTGTTGCAACAACCCGGCGAGTATCAGCTTGTTGATGAAGAAAGTGGCCGTATGGCCCAGGTAGAAAATCAGCGGGTGACGCAACGCAATCGGTTTTATAAAATAAGCCTCATCGACGGCCAGCATCTCGAACAATCGCTCGTAACGATTGAAGGTAGCGAGAAAATAAGCGCGGATTTCCACTCGCTTGGCGTCCGTATCAGTGCCTGACAGCAGCGGGGTTCGCTGAAATAAATCACCTTGCATCGCGCATCTCCTGCAAAATTATTGAATCGATTTTAACAGTGAATAACTTTATTGATAGTCGGTGTGAAATAATCCGCTACAAAATACACAGCCCCTCCTATGCACCCTCATCTTGTCGTATCCATCTCCGGCCACGGTTTCGGCCATGTCGCGCAGACCGCGCCGATTCTGAACCGGCTTCATGAGCGCATGCCGCAGCTGCGCATCACGGTGCGCTCAAGCGTAGCGGCGGCCCATTTACGCTCGCGCATCCACGCGCCGTTCACTCATTTGCAAAGTGCCGGCGACATCGGCATGGTGATGTCGTCCGCCATTGAAGTGGACGTCGAAAAGAGCCGCGCCGCCTATCGGTCATTTCACGCTGACTGGGATAATCGCGTTGCCGAAGAAGCTGCAACCTTAAAGACGTTGCAGGCGGACATGGTGTTTTCCAACGTCGGTTATCTGCCGCTGGCGGGCGCGCAACGCGCAGGCATTCATAATGCAGCGCTGTGTTCGCTGAACTGGGCAGACATCTACCGCCATTACTGCGGCGATGATTCGATCACCTGCCAAATTCGCACCGCATATGTCGGCGCGGATGCTTTCCTGCGCGCCACGCCCGGCATGAAGATGCAGGATCTGCCCAACCTTATTCCGGTTTCACCTGTTGCCGCCATCGGCATCAATCGACGTATTGAGCTGAACCATCATCTGAAATTATCAAAACAGGAAAAACTGGTGCTGGTAAGCATGGGCGGCATCAAAAGTCGACTGTCTGTAGAGAACTGGCCGAGGATAGACGGCGTGCGTTATCTGGTGCAGGCAAGCTGGCAGGCCCGTCACCCGGATGTGATCGTTCTTGAATCGATACCCATGAATTTCAGCGACTTGCTGGCCAGCAGCGATGCGCTGCTTTGCAAACCCGGCTATGGCAGCTTCGTGGAAGCCGCAGGCTCAGGTGTGCCGGTGATCTATGTCGGACGACCCGACTGGCCGGAATCCCCCGCCCTGATCGAATGGCTGAACCGAAACGGCGCATGCCGCGAAGTCTCGCTTGATGAATTAAATCAGGGGAAGTTAGCAGAAATATTGGAAAGAATCTGGGGATCAGTGAAACCTGAAGCCGTCGTTCCGACAGGAGCGGGACAAGTTGCACACTGGATAGCTGAAAAACTTGCTTAAACGATCGGGGGGCGCATGTTGCCATGCGCCCCCCGATCAATTCGCTACATGATGCCAAGCTTAGTGCAAGTGACCACTTTCTTCGTCATGCACATGCCCGTGCTCCAGTTCTTCTTCGGTAGCAGCGCGCACGCCGGTTACCGTGCAGTTAAACGTGACCGTCTTGCCGGCCAGCGGATGATTGCCGTCCACGGTCACTTCTTCGTCGCCCACTTCCACTACGGTGTACAGAATAAAATCTTCATCGTCTGACTCTTCCGGTGCACCCTCGAATTGCATGCCGACGGCTACATCTTCCGGGAAAGCGCTGCGCGCTTCGACTTCAACCAGCTCATGTTCATATTCGCCGAAGGCGTCATCCGGTTGCAACGTGACGCTGATCTTGTCGCCGACACTCTTGCCATGCAATGCTTCCTCGACCAGAGGAAAAATACCGTCGTAACCGCCATGCAGATAACTGATCGGGTCTGCAACCGTCTCAAGTATTTCGCCGTCGCCTTTGGCGTTAACCAGTTCATAGCGCAGCGATACTACCGTGTTTTTTGCAATCTTCATTTCATTTCCTTTATCAAAAATAATAACTTGCGCCTGTCCGCCAGCACAAAACTTGCATGTGACCGCTGTCGCGAAGCAATCCATGACTAATCCTCGCGGCATTTTAAACACTTTGTGTGTCGCCACCTAATAAATTTTTACTACAACAAGACTAACCTTGACGCGGCTATAATCTCACGCATGAAAAATATATCTACTCTGTTAGGCTCCCTCAGCGTAAATGAATTTTTGCGCGACTACTGGCAAAAAAAACCACTGCTGATACGCGGCGCCCTGCCGCAGTTCAGCGGCCTGCTGACACCGGAACAGGCAATCAAACTGGCCTGCACTGAAGATGTGCAGGCACGCCTGGTGAAGCAGCAGCACGGCCAATTCGAACTAGAACAGTCGCCCTTTACGGCGAAAGATTTCAAGGGCTTGAGCAAGACCCAGTGGACCGTGCTGGTGCAGGGCTTAAACCACCACCTGCCCGAAGCCACAGAGCTGCTGAAACTGTTTAATTTCATTCCGCATGCGCGCCTGGATGACCTGATGGTCAGCTACGCCCCTTGTGGTGGCGGCGTAGGACCTCACTTCGACCCCTACGACGTGTTCCTGTTGCAGGGCATGGGGCACCGCCGCTGGCAGATTTCCACGCAAGCCGACCGCACGCTGATCGAAGGTGCGCCGCTGCGCATCCTGAAAGACTTCAAGGTTGAACAGGAATGGGTTTTGGCGCCGGGTGACATGCTGTATCTGCCGCCGCAATGCGCGCACAACGGCATCGCCGAGGACGATTGCATGACCTATTCCATCGGTTTCCGCACCCCTGCGTATCAGGAGCTGGCCGAACAGTTTCTGGTGTACCTGCAAGACCGGATCGCAGTGGATGGCCTGTATGCCGACCCGGATCTGAAGACACAGAAACATCCTTCCGAAATCAGCTCAGACATGCTGAGTCAGGTAGGCAAGGCCATCAAGCAGGTGCGCTGGGATAAGGACGATATCGCGAACTTCCTGGGCTGTTATTTGAGCGAACCGAAGCCGCATATCTTTTTCGATGCTCCCGAACCTGAATTGAGCTTGAAAAAATTCGTAAAATCCATACAAAATAACGGCCTGACGCTGGATATGAAGACTCAGATGTTGTGCCATGACCAGAGCATTTTCATGAATGGCGAAACGACACAGGCAGCAGGCCACGACTATGAATTACTGCGCGATTTGGCCGACAACCGCGAACTGCCCGCCGTGGATACCTGTTCAGATGAACTGAGTGAACTGCTCTATCAGTGGTATCTGGACGGGTATATTGCTCCACGCTGACGGGCATGGGTAGCAACACATGATTATTGAATAGAAATGCCCGCCTCCCTCTCTCCTAGCTCTCTCCCGTTTTCGGGAGAGAGGGACAAGGTTTCACTGCGCGAGATTCACGTAACTTCAGGGGAACAAGCATGACGGATGACTTGCTGATACACACCCATCTGGACGGCATTGCGGACTACACCGCCGCACTCGATACGGTGTGCAAACTGGCGCGACACAACTTGTATCTGTTCGAGAAGGATTACGACGGCCTGGGATTCAACTCAGAATCGCGTTATGAAACGCTGCGGCATTTCCTGCTCGCAAATCCGGCTAATCACCTGTACGTCCTGGCACACGACATGCACTATCTGTCCACGCTTTGTCCGCGCATGACGATGTTGCTGCGCCAGTCCGGCAACCGCATGTTCATAAACCAGACAGCAAAACACCTGCTGCATATTACCGCACCATTTTGCGTGGCGGACAACGCACATTATGTGCGCCGCTTCCACTTCAACGACCCGCGCGGACTCCTGGCACAAAATGACCCTGAAAACGCTCGCGCATTGGAGTCACTCTATTTGGAAATGTGGGCAAACTCGCATCCGGCTATATCCACAACCAAGCTAGGCCTATAAAAATCCCGGTTGTCACTAGATTTTTTTCTGTTTACTGGTAGAATGCCCCGACTTTGATTTTGGCTGAACTGCGAAGTCGAAAACAATTTTAATATTTTCAACTTAACCTAAGGAAACTGACCATGAAATTATCCGCTCTCGTTGCTGCTCTGTTGGCTCTTGCTTTGACCGCTTGTGGCGAAAAAGCTGCTGAAGTTCCAGCTGCTCCAGCTGTTGTTGTTGAAGCTCCAGCTGCTTCTGCTGTCGCTGTTGAAGTTGCTCCAGCTGCTCCAGCTGCTGAAGCCGCTCCTGCTGCACCAGCTGCTGAAGCCGCTCCAGCTGCTAAGTAAGCAAAGCTTTCAAGCAATAAAAAAAGCCGACGCAAGTCGGCTTTTTTTATTGCTTGAATCTTGAATCTTGAATCTTGAATCTTGAATCTTGAATCTTGAATCTTGAATCCTGAATCCTGCATCCTGCTTTTAAACTATTTCGCGCCAGTCAAAACCATGCTGCTGCGTTGCCACCCCCACCCAGTCCTCTGCACAACCCAGCACCCCGCACAAAGCTTTGACTGCAAGTTCAGGCGTATTGTTCTTTGAACTGATATGCGCGGCAATCAGATGCTGCAAACCGCTTGTATCAAGACTCGCCAGAATACCGGACGCCTCCCTGTTGCTCAGATGCCCCAGGCGCCCAGCTACGCGCAGCTTCAGGCTGTAAGGATAATCGCCATTCATCAGCATTTCACTGTCGTGGTTACACTCCAAAACCAGGGCATCACAACCGCTCAGCATCGCCTCGATATGCGGCGTACTGCAACCTGCATCCGTCAGCACACCCAGGCGCCTGGAACCATCGCCAAATACATACTGCACAGGCTCGGTCGCATCGTGCGGCACAGGATAGGGCTGAATCTGAAGATCCCCAATGTCGAACATCTGATGCGGGTTGATTTCCTGGAGATTGGCAACATTGATGAATGCCTTGGACTGGCTGCGCAAAGTACCGTGCGTCAACCAGACAGGAATGTCATATTTGCGAGCCAGACGCGCCACGCCCGCGATATGATCGCCGTGCTCATGGGTCACCACGATACCGCTTAACTGCTCAGGATCCAAGCCCAGACGCGCCAGGCGCATGACACTATCCTTCAGACCGAAGCCGCAGTCGAGCAGCACATGCGTTTGCCCTGCACACACCAGCAGCGCATTGCCTTCGCTGCCGCTACCTATCGATGCAAATCTCATTTATCCGGCCTGATGACAATCGGCCCGTCTTTCCTGCAGGAAAGACGGGCCGATTGAATATTCAACAAATTATTGATTGATGTTCTTGTAAATAGCCTCAAGCCTCTGTTTGCTGGCATCGCTGCTTGTGCCATTCTGATCGGTGACCGACACTTCACACGACGCACCGCCGTCCTTGACGTTCACGCGATAACGCAAACCGGTGTCTTCTTCATCTTTCCAGAACTGCAACTTATCCGTCCAGCCTTTTTCAACGTTGACGGTATGCAGGAAGTACACGCCCTTGGCGCGGTCCTTGTCTTCGACAACATAACCTGCACGTTCGATCGCAAGCCCCACACGGCGCCAGCTCTTGTCAAACGCATCATTGATGACAATCACGCTGCTGCCGTCGAAGACTTGCAGCAGATTGGCGGCTCCCGCGGATACAGCAGCGCCCTCCGTCACGGCGGTAGCAGCCTGTACCGGGGTACCACCGAAACGCACCATCAGACGTTGCAGCAACTCCGCTTCCAGCTCAGGATCATTCGGGCGCGATTGCCACTTGGAGGAATTCTTGTCTGCATCCAGCACTTCTTCTTTACCGCGATGGGTCACGTAAATTTCGGTGCCAGCGCCGTCCTTGGAACGTTCCAGACGAATGTGATATTGATCACGTTCACCCAACGAATACATATTGTCAAATACCTTGCCGATCACGCTTCGGATGGCACCCTGCTCGATCTTGGCACGATTTTCCGCCCAGTCTGTTTCAATGATCCCGGCAGCCTGATCCTCAGACTGGACGGTCAAACCTGTTTCATGCAGGAATGCCTTAACCACAGGCCACACGTTTTCCGCTTTATCTTCAACCTTCAACCAGCGCTGAGTGCCATTCTTCTCCAGACTCACGCCACGAACGATCGGCAATACCGCTGCAGCGCTGCGTGCGGCGGGCGCGACTTCACCCTTGTTATAAGCGGAATAGGTTGCGACGGACTCGTCACTGCCTGCAACCTTGTAGCGATCATCCGTCTCAGGCAAGGTCAGATCAGGCGGCACTTCCAAAGAGGGCACTTGTACTGCGCCGGCACGATAATCGATGCGCTTATTGTTCAAACCCATAGCGCCACAACCGACCAACGAGATCAGCGCGACACTGGAAATTCCGGCATGCAAAACTTTCATATTTTTCCTCAACTTAATGATGTGCCAACAGTTTCAAGTACGCCAGCCTGAAGCATGGCTTGTTCGACGACGCTGTGAGCGCCTGACGATAATGGTGTCAGCGGCAGGCGCAAGGTGTTTTTCATCCGGCCCATGCGCGCCACTGCCCATTTAACGGGGATCGGATTGGCCTCGACAAACAGATTGCGATGCAATCCCAGCAGACGGAAATTGATTTCGCGGGCACGAAGCACCTCACCCTGCAATGCCGCCATGCACATCTCGTGCATAAGCCTGGGCGCCACATTGGCGGTGACAGAAATCGTGCCATGCGCACCCAGCAACATCAGCGCCAGCGTGCTGGCATCATCACCGCTGTATATCGCAAAATCTTTTGGCGCACGCAGCAACAGATCGCTGCCGCGCTCGATGTCACCTGTCGCATCCTTGATGCCGACGATGTTCGGTATCTCGGCCAGGCGCAACACGGTGTCATTACTCATATCCGCCACCGTACGCCCCGGCACGTTGTACAGAATATGCGGCATATCCACCGCTTCGGCGATGGCCTTGAAATGCAGATACAGGCCTTCCTGAGTCGGCTTATTGTAATAAGGCACCACGGAAAGCGAGGCATCGGCACCCGCCCGTTTCGCGTATGAAGCCAGTTCGATGGCCTCACGGGTACAGTTGGCCCCGGTTCCGGCGATGATGGGGATGCGCTTTGCCGCATGCTTCACCGCCTCGGCAATCAGCAATTCATGCTCTTCCAGATTAACCGTAGGCGATTCGCCGGTGGTGCCGACCACCACGATGGCATCAGTGCCCTGTTCGATGTGAAAGTCAATCAATGCGCGAAACGATGGCAAGTCCAGGCTGCCATCTTCATGCATGGGGGTAACGATTGCAACAATACTGCCCTTGATCATTTTGAATCTCATTTTCATGACAAGTAAAGGTGGCATTCTAACCTAAACCGGACAAGCCGGAACCAAAAAAGGCTTTCAAAACTGTCCACGAAATACACGAAAAGGGTTAAGCAGGCAATCCGGCGGATGCTCGCAAAATCATGAAACAAAAATCCATGGCACAGTTACACGCTCATACCAACATGAGCGACAAAAACAGGACGACTGTGGAATAATGAGGTTACTGTTGAACTTATCGCCTCTTCATGCCTGCAATCACACTCGCCACACTGAAAACTGGCGACATCGCCACTATTGTTTCGATTCATGCCGAAGAGGCATTGCATCAACGCCTGTTGGCTCTGGGCTTTCGCACCGAACGGCGAATCGAGCTGATCCGCAAAGCCAGTTTCGGCGGTCCTTTGCAAGTGCGTATCGGCACCACTGACATCCTGTTGCGGCGCACTGAAGCCGCCAAAATAAGGGTTAGAAAAACATGAAGCGCGTCGCTTTACTGGGCATGCCCAATACCGGAAAGTCCACGCTGTTCAACCGCATGACCGGCGGGGCGGCACGGGTAGGTAACTGGCCGGGCATCACGGTGGAACTGCTCAGCGGAAAAATATTGTTGGGTTCTGACATGGTGGAAGTCATCGATCTGCCCGGCATCTACGACCTGCACGGCTTCTCCGACGACGAACAAGTGGTGCGCCACTTCCTGCACGACAACGTACCGGATCTGTCACTGGTGATCCTCAACGCCACCCAGATAGAGCGCCAGATGAGTCTGCTGCTGCAACTCAAACAGCTCAACATGAATATCGTGGTTCTGCTCAACATGTCCGATGAGGCAAAAAAATACGGCATCAGCATCGACAGCAAAAAAATGTCTGAACTGCTAGAAATGCCGGTTTTACAGCTCAGCGGCAAATATGGCACCGGCTACCAGGCGGCCTTGCAGGCTGTGACACGCGCGCTGCGCTATCCGACACCCGGCATGGCGGAAAACCTGCGCAGCCAGCTGGAACAAGATGAACACATCGAAACCGAAATGGCGCGGGTGCTGAAACACGCCGTGCAAATTCCTGCCCGCCTGCCGTCCAATCTCACCGAGAAACTGGATGGCGTGATGCTGCACCCCTGGCTGGGGCTGCCGATCTTCTTCGGCATCATGTATCTTTTGTTTCAGGGCATCTTCTTTTTCGGCCAACCGCTGCAGACCGGCATCGCGGATCTGTTGACCTGGCTGCGCGAAACAGCCATCGCTCCGTCGCTCTCCGGCCTGCCGCCAGTGTTGCAAGGCTTGTTGCTGGATGGCATTTACAACGGCGTTGCGACCGTCGCCGCATTCGTGCCGATCATCGTGCTGTTCTTCCTGCTGATGGCCATCGTCGAGGACAGCGGCTATTTGTCGCGCGCAGCGTTCCTGATGGATGCCCTGATGGCCAGAATGGGACTGGACGGGCGAGGCTTCGTGATGCTGTTGATGGGCTTCGGCTGCAACGTGCCGGCGCTGATGGGAACGCGCGTGATGCGCTCCCGCTCCATGCGGCTGTTGACCATGCTGGTGATCCCGTTCTCGCTGTGCTCGGCGCGCTTGCAGGTATTCGTATTCATCACCGCAGCGCTGTTTTCAGCGAAGGCAGCCCCGCTGGTGCTGTTCAGCCTGTACATGTTCAGTTTCGCTGCCGCGATTCTGACCGCGCTGCTGTTCAAGGGACAATTTGCGAACAGCGAACCGTTCGTGCTGGAACTCCCCCCCTACCGCTTCCCCACCGCGCGCCAGATGATGCTGCGTGGCTGGCTGGAAGTCTCTCAATTTCTGCGCCGCGCCAGCACCTTCATCATCGCCGGCGTGGTGCTGGTCTGGCTGCTCACCCACTTGCCATTTTCAGCCGTACCTGCCGGCCCTGACACGCTGTCGGGCATGATAGGCAGCCTGCTGCATCCGTTCTTCGCACCGATTGGCATCAACGAACAACTCACCATCGCGCTGATTTTCGGCTTTGTCGCCAAGGAAATTGTCATCGGCTCGCTGGCGGTGATCTACGGCCTGACAGGCTCATCGCTCGGCAGCGCACTGGCCCAGCAACTGGACTGGGTGCAGGCCTACAGTTTCATGCTGTTCACGCTGATCTACACGCCCTGCCTGTCCGCCATTGCCACGTTGAAAAGCGAATCAAAAAGCAACAGCTTCACGCTGTTTGCGATAGGCTGGTCACTGGCACTGGCCTGGCTGGTCAGCTTTATTTTTTATCAGTGTGCGCGGGCGCTGGGCTACTAGCGCCAACCCGGCATGCGTTATTTGACGGCGGCGGAAACGGACGATGAAACCGCCAGCTTTTCGGTTAGTCTATTTGCTGACTCATCCAGAATCTGAAAAAACACCTCGTCACTTTTAACCATTCCCAGTTCACTGCGCGCACGCTCTTCGATCGCTTCGGTGCCTTGCTTCAAATCCCGCACTTCTGCGTCCAGCAAGGCATTGCGTGCCTGCGTTTTTTCATTGACCTGCTGCTGCGCTTCGACCTGATGATGCAAGTCCCATACCTTCAGCCAGCCGCCGCGACCCAGCCAAAGCGGGTACTGCAGCAGCAACAGCAGAGCGATCAGTACCAGTGTGATGATTCTCATATATGCAGGATGAGTCTTTAGATTTCGATCAGGGGCACGAAATCTTCCATAATAAAAAACGCCCCGAGCCTTAAGCCCAGGGCGAATGACGAATTACTGAACCAAACCTCTCCTAGCTCAGCTGGTAATACGCGTCAATTCCGGGGTAGGAAGCCACATCGCCCAGGTCTTCTTCGATGCGCAACAACTGGTTATACTTTGCCATGCGATCCGAGCGCGATGCCGAGCCGGTCTTGATTTGCAGCGAATTGGTCGCCACTGCGATGTCGGCAATCGTGCTGTCTTCGGTTTCACCTGAACGGTGCGAAATGACAGCCGTATAACCCGCACGCTTGGCCATCTCGATGGCTTCAAACGTTTCGGTCAGCGTGCCGATCTGGTTGACCTTGATCAGGATGGAGTTAGCCAGACCCTGACGGATGCCTTCGCGCAGAATCTTGGTGTTGGTGACGAATACATCGTCGCCGACGATTTGCACGTTTTTACCCAGGCGCTGGGTCAGCAGCTTCCAGCCATCCCAGTCATTTTCGCTCATGCCGTCTTCGATGCTGATCAACGGATACTTGTCTACCCAATTGGCCAGATAATCCACGAACTGTGCTGAAGTAAGCTTTAAACCCTCTGAATCGAGGCAATACAAACCATTCTTGTAGAATTCGGAGCTTGCGCAATCCACGCCGATAGCCACATCCGCGCCAGGTACGAAACCTGCCGCTTCAATTCCTTCGACGATCAGCTGCAACGCAGCTTCATTGCTCGGCAAATTAGGTGCAAAACCGCCTTCATCACCTACTGTCGTCGGCATACCCTTTTCATCGATCAGCTTCTTCAGTGCATGGAACACTTCCGCGCCGTAACGCAGCGCTTCACGGAAAGTCGGCGCGCCGACCGGAATGATCATGAATTCCTGCATGTCGATGTTGTTGTTTGCATGCGCGCCACCGTTGATGATGTTCATCATCGGCACCGGCAGTTGCATCTTGGCTGAACCGCCCAGATAACGATACAGCGGCAGGCCGGACTCTTCAGCTGCAGCACGTGCAACCGCCATCGATACGGCCAGAATCGCGTTCGCACCCAGACGGGATTTGTTTTCCGTGCCATCCAGATCGATCATGGTCTGATCGATATAAGCCTGTTCCATGGCTTCCAGACCGATGATCGCTTCGGCGATTTCGGTGTTCACATATTCCACCGCCTTCAACACGCCTTTGCCCAGATAGCGCTGTTTGTCGCCATCGCGCAATTCAATCGCTTCACGCTCCCCGGTGGATGCGCCGGACGGCACAGCCGCGCGTCCCATCACACCGGATTCCAGCAATACGTCCGCTTCTACGGTAGGATTGCCGCGAGAATCCAGAATTTCACGGGCGATTACATCAACAATTGCACTCATATTTTTGTCCTCAGCTATTAAGAATCAGAATTCTATAAAATCAATAAGTTACGATAGGTATTAACAATTCTTCAAATCAACCGTTTCTTCAATCAATCCCTGCTGCTTGACGGTTTGATCCAGCACCATCAGCGTCTTCAACAGCGCCTTGAGATGACCCAGCGGAAAGGCGTTTGGCCCGTCCGACAGCGCCTGTGACGGATTCGGATGTGTCTCCATGAACAAGCCGGAAATCCCGGCAGCCACTGCCGCACGCGCCAGCACGGGAACGAATTCACGCTGCCCGCCCGACACAGTCCCCTGCCCTCCCGGCAACTGCACAGAATGCGTGGCATCGAACACCACCGGGCATCCGGTATTGCGCATCACCGCCAGCGAGCGCATGTCCGACACCAGGTTGTTATAACCGAATGAAGCGCCGCGCTCACAGACCATGATGTTATCCAGTCCGCTGGCCTCGCGCGCCTTCTCGACCACATTCTGCATATCCCATGGCGACAAAAACTGCCCCTTCTTGATATTCACAGGTTTCCCGCAACGCGCCACGGCATGAATGAAATCGGTCTGCCGGCACAAAAACGCCGGCGTCTGCAACACATCCACAACGGAGGCTACCGGTTCGATTTCTTCGATGCTGTGCACGTCGGTCAACACCGACACGCCGAGCTGCGCCTTCACTTCACTCAGGATCTGCAATCCGGCATCCAGGCCAAAGCCGCGAAAGGATTTGCCCGAACTGCGATTAGCCTTGTCGTATGAGGACTTGTAGATGAAGGGCAGGTTCAGCTCGCGACACATCTCCTGCAAGGCGCCCGCCGTATCGATCGCCATTTGCCTGGACTCGATCACGCAAGGACCCGCGATCAGAAATAACGGCTGGTTCAGACCTGCTTCAAAATTGCATAACTTCATGCTACCACCTTTATCATTTATCAATTATCAATTGACTTTTACGTTGCAACGCGGCCTCGACGAACGCCTTGAATAGCGGATGTCCGGCGCGCGGCGTGGAGGTAAACTCAGGATGGAACTGCACACCGACAAACCACGGATGCATGGCTTGTGGCAACTCCATGATTTCAGGCAGATTTTCTGTCGGCGTGCGCGCCGAGATGATCAAGCCGGTTTTTTCGAGTTCCGGCACGTAATGATTGTTCACTTCGTAGCGGTGACGATGACGTTCATTCACTTCATCGCCGTAAATGCGCTGAGCCAGCGTGCCGGACGTAACCGGGCAACGCTGCGAACCCAGGCGCATCGTGCCGCCCAGTTCGGAGTCATTGCTGCGCGTCTCGACACGGCCTTCGCGGTCGCGCCATTCGGTGATCAGGGCGACGACAGGATGTTCGGTTTGTGGATTGAGTTCGGTGCTGTTCGCATCCGTCATGCCCGCAACGTGGCGGGCATACTCGATCACAGCCAGCTGCATCCCTAAACATATACCGAGGTAGGGCACCTTGTTCTCACGGGCGTAGCGGATTGCGGCAATCTTACCTTCCGTGCCGCGCGCGCCAAAGCCGCCCGGAACCAGTATCGCGTCAAAGTGTTCCAACCCTTGCGTGCCCGCTGTTTCCAGCGCTTCGGAGTCGATGTATTCGATATTCACGCGGGTTTCGGTGTGTATTCCCGCATGGCGCAACGCTTCGATCAGCGATTTGTACGATTCGGTTAACTCGACATATTTGCCGACCATACCGATAGTGATTTCATGCTGCGGATTTTCCAGCGAATGGACAAGCTTCGCCCACACCGACAAGTCAGCGGGCGGCAAATCCAGCTTCAATTCTTCGCAGACGATGCGATCCAGGCCCTGATCGTTGAGCATTTGCGGAATCATGTAGATGCTCTTCGCATCCCACATCGAAATCACCGCCTCTTCGCGCACATTGGCGAACAGTGAAATCTTGGCGCGTTCATCGTCCGGTATCGGACGATCGGCCCGGCACAGCAAGGCGGTCGGGAAAATACCGATCTCGCGCAATTTCTGCACGCTGTGCTGGGTAGGCTTAGTCTTCAATTCACCCGCTGTGGCGATGTAAGGCACCAGCGTCAGATGCACATAGGCCACCTGATTACGCCCCATGCGCAGGCCCATCTGGCGCGCAGCTTCGAGGAACGGCAACGACTCGATGTCGCCCACCGTGCCGCCAATTTCGACGATCGCCACATCGGCCGCATCACCGTGATAAGCCGCCGCGCCGCGTTCGACAAACGCCTGAATTTCGTTGGTGATGTGCGGGATCACCTGCACCGTTTTGCCCAGATATTCGCCGCGCCGCTCCTTGCGGATCACGCTCTCGTATATCTGACCGGTAGTGAAATTATTGGCTTTGCGCATCTTGGCGGAAATGAACCGCTCGTAATGGCCGAGATCCAGATCGGTTTCCGCGCCGTCTTCGGTGACAAACACCTCGCCGTGCTGAAACGGACTCATCGTACCGGGATCAACGTTAATATAGGGATCGAGCTTGAGCATCGTGACCCTGAGGCCGCGTGATTCAAGGATCGCGGCAAGAGAAGCGGCGGCAATACCCTTCCCCAAAGAAGAGACAACGCCGCCGGTAATGAAGATGTACTTGGTCATGCGGGTGCCCGGACAAATGTTTTTCGTAAGGTGCGATGATACCGCAAAACCGCCCACTCTCAAAATCCGGGACGGTGTCGTGAACCTGCCAAATTTGGCGCAGCAACCCGACACGCGGCACCCCTGCGGGCTAAATCACCCGTACGACCCGGCAAAACAGACTTGATTGCGCCCGTTTCTTTTCGCCTGATACATCGCCATATCCGCCGACCTGATCAGGTCAACCTGGCTGGACTCACTCCCTGCAAACAGCATCACCCCCAGACTCGACGTGCATTGATGTTCGACCGCAGCGACATCGACATGACCGTTATTGCTTTTCAGCACATAAATTTCAGCCAGAGCGGCGCCGATCTTTTCGGCGATGCGGCGAGCCTCAGCTGCGGATTTTTCCCGATCTGCATCCAGCTTACTGAGTATCGCCACAAACTCATCCCCGCCGAAACGTGCGACCGTATCCACTTCCCGCACACAACCACTGATACGCTTCGCGACCTCAATGAGCAGCGCATCGCCCATGGCATGTCCATGTAAATCATTGAGCGGTTTAAAATTATCGAGATCAAGATATATCAAAGCGCCATAATATCCGCCACGTTTGCAGGCAGCCATCGCCTGGGTCAAACGGTCATTCAGCAAGCGGCGGTTCGGCAATAGCGTCAGGGAGTCATAAAAAGCCAGGCTGCGCATCTCCTCCTCTGCCAGCTTGCGCTCAGTAATGTCATGGGACACGACCAACACCAGCAAAGGCTTGCCCTGATCATCCCGGATCAGGCCACCTCGGGATTCCATCGTATGAATGCTGCCGTCCGGCAAAACGAAACGAAATTCCGCCTGTTTGCCAATACCGGTCGCTATCGTTTCATTGAACAATTCTTTAATGCGCTCACGGTCATCGGGATGTATATCGGCAAAGCTGTCAGAGTGACGCAGGGCAGCAGGATCGCCAAAAAGCTTGCCATAGGATTGGCTATTGTAAAGACGCCGACCATTCAGATCGAGCACGGCGATGAAATCATCAATCCCTTCGGCAATCGCGCGAAAGAATTCTTCATGCGCGCTCAGCACCTCCTTGTCGCGTTTTTCGGTGCTGATATAGGTCGCCAGCAATATCCCGACCACGGACAGCGTGATGATATAAAACCAGAAATGGAGCAACTGCGTCTGCACCAGGTCGTCTTCGAACAGGCCGATGTGGCTATAGGCGCCCAGCAGCGACTGCACTGCGACCATGACCAGAACCAGCAATACGCCATGCACTCCCAGACGCACTGCTGCCCAGGTAATGAACAGGAACATCCAGAAGCCTCTTAAAAAAGGACCGAGCGTGTCGTGGAACCAGCCAAGAAACAGAACTTGCCCTGCCAGGAATACCAGAACAAAAAACATGACAATCTCGGCTTGTCGCTTAAACCCCGACCAGTCGGCAGGCAACTGGCGCCAAACCAGAATCAACGGCGCAATGAGAACCACCCCCAGCACATCGCCCATCCACCAGTACAACATTTCAATCAAATAATTATCAGGGGTATAAATTCCCGCGATCAGCAACACCGTAGGTCCTGTCGCCGCACCGATGAAACCGGCGACGCAGCCCCCCAATAAAATCAGGCGGGCGTAATCACGCGATGAACGCAGCTGCACATCAAACTTGCTGGCATGTGTCAACAGCCAGGCCCCGGCCAATGCCTCCAGGGTATTGCCCGCAGCAATGGGGACGGGCGTCCAGATTGAACTATCCGCCAGAACATGGGTCAGCAATGCCCCGAGAAATACACCCCATGCATAACGTCTGCCGCCCAACAGCAGCACAGCCAGCGCCAGGCCGCTTGACGGCCAGAGCACACTCGCGATGGTGCTGGTGAAATAGCCATGAACGATACTGGCCAGCAACAGATAGACGGCTGCAACACCGAGATTCATCAACAGCAATGAATAGCGATGCATGCACGGGCTTATCTGGGGAGGTTCTACTTCATTATCACCGTTTGCCATTGCCAATCCCCCTCGAGATCCTAACTCGTGGCACTCTACACCTTGTCAGAACGATTTAATATAGAACAAAAGACATAGGCAGTTTCAAAAAACCTGTTTTCATCGGGATTGCCGTGTAATGATTGACAGGTATGGACAACTACATTCACAATATTTTATAAGTCACGCACCAATCCCAGGAGATCACATGTCCAACATCCAGTCTGTAATGCACGAAAACCGTGTTTTCAATCCTTCTGACGAATTCGTCAAACAGGCCAATATATCCGGTATGGCGGCATATCAGGCACTTTGCCTTGAAGCTTCGCAGGATTACACCGGCTTCTGGGGTCGGCTGGCGCGCGAAACGTTGCAATGGAAAAAACCGTTCACCAAAGTGCTGGACGAGAGCAATGCACCGTTCTACAAGTGGTTTGAAGACGGCGAACTGAATGTTTCGTACAACTGTCTGGATACGCATCTCGCAACGCAGGCTGATAAGACCGCGATCATTTTCGAGGCGGATGATGGCAAAGTTACAAAAATCAATTACCGCGATTTGCACGCACGCGTGTGCCAGTTTGCCAACGGCCTGAAGTCGCGCGGCATCAAAAAAGGCGATCGCGTCGTCATTTACATGCCGATGAGTATCGAGGCCGTGATCGCGATGCAAGGCTGCGCGCGTATCGGTGCGATTCATTCGGTGGTGTTTGGCGGCTTTTCATCCAAGAGCCTGCATGAGCGCATCACCGATGCAACAGCCTGCGCCGTGATTACGTCTGATGCGCAACTGCGCGGGGGCCGCGTAATGCCGCTCAAACCGGCAGTTGACGAAGCGCTGACACTGGGCGGATGCGAAGGTGTACACAGCGTCATCGTTTATCAGCGCGCCGCCTGTGACACGGCCTGGAATGCAGCAAACAACATCTGGTGGCATGACCTGGTCGCGAATCAGAGCAGCGTCTGTGAACCCGAATGGGTAGGCGCGGAACATCCGCTGTTCATCCTCTACACGTCCGGTTCTACCGGCACACCCAAAGGCGTACAACACTCCAGCGGCGGCTATTTGCTCGGCGCGATGATCTCCATGCAATGGGTGTTCGACTACAAGGAGTCCGACGTCTTCTGGTGTACGGCCGATGTAGGCTGGATCACCGGTCACAGCTATGTGGCCTACGGCCCGCTGGCGATGGGCGGCACGCAAGTGATATTCGAGGGGGTGCCAACTTATCCTGACGCCGGACGCTTCTGGAAAATGATTCAGGATCACAAGGTCACCACCTTCTACACCGCACCCACCGCAATCCGCTCGCTGATCAAGCTGGGCGGCGAGCTGCCCAAACAGTACGACTTGTCCAGCCTGCGCCTGTTAGGCTCGGTGGGCGAGCCGATCAATCCGGAAGCCTGGATGTGGTATTACAACACCGTCGGTGGCGCACGCTGCCCGATCGTGGACACCTGGTGGCAGACTGAAACCGGCTGCCACATGATCGCGCCGCTGCCAGGCGCGATGCCGATCAAGCCCGGCACCTGCACGCTGCCGCTGCCAGGCATCATGGCTACCATCGTCAATGAAGCGGGCGACGAAGTATTCGATCAGCATGGCGGCTTTCTGGTCATCAAACGTCCCTTCCCGTCGCAGATTCGCACCATCTGGGGCGATCCTGTGCGTTACCAAAAAGGCTATTTCCCGGAAGAGATGCACGGCGCCTATCTGGCGGGGGACTCTGCACACCGCGATGAAGATGGCTATTTCTGGATCATGGGGCGCATCGACGATGTACTGAATGTCTCCGGCCACCGTCTGGGTACGATGGAAATCGAATCTGCGCTCGCCGCCAATCCGCTGGTCGCAGAAGCAGCCGTCGTCGGGCGCCCTCATGAGATCAAGGGAGAATCCGTGGTCGCCTTCGTCGTGCTCAAGGGCGCGCACCCTGACACACCTGAAAAAGCCCGTGAAATCGCCGAAATGCTGCGTAACTGGGTGGGCCATGAAATCGGCCCGATTGCCAAGCCCGATGAAATCCGCTTCGGTGAAAACCTGCCCAAGACACGCTCAGGCAAGATCATGCGCCGCCTGTTACGCGCCATCGCCAAGGGAGAAGAGATCACCCAGGACGTCTCCACGCTGGAAAACCCCGCCATTCTGGAGCAACTTAAAAACGCGGTTAGATAATGGCGGGGTTTCGGCGCAGTCAAAACCCAGCGATCTTGGAGCAGTTGAAGAATGCTGTGAGATAGGAATATTTGGTTTTTGGCGCAGACTAACGCCCGCACCAGCGGGCGTTTTTTCGTAGTCAGGCTCCGCCACCTCGATCCTTGATCCTCCACTCCTCGCTTCGCTCTCCTCAATCCCGAATTAGATTGACCTGCCCCCGAAAAGTCGGCTATCCTTCCAAGGTTTTTCCGTCTTCCCGGGCTGTGCCATTGATCAAACTGATTTTTCCGATACTGCTCGCAATCGGCACGCTTTTCACAACTGCGTACGCTGAAGATCAGCTCGCCCTGAGCACCTCATTGATAGAGCCCGCCGTCATTCTGACGAATGCGCACAACATCAAACTGAAGCTCATCTATGACGATGCGCTGGATAACGGCGATCTCTGGCAACGTCTGCGCGAAGGCTTCACGATGCAGGACATGAACAGTCCGTTAGTCGCCAAACACGAACAATGGTATGCCAGCCGCCCCGACTACGTTGCCCGTATGATGAGTCGCGCAAATCGTTATCTTTATTACATCACCGATGAAGTAGAACGTCGCGGCATGCCCGGCGAAATCGCGCTGTTGCCGATGATAGAAAGCGCCTTCAATCCCGGCGCTTATTCAACCAGCAATGCCTCGGGCATTTGGCAATTCATGCCCGCCACCGGAAAAAATTTCGGTATGCGGCAAAACTGGTGGTATGACGGCAGGCGTGACATCATCGGGGCGACCAATGGCGCACTGGATTATCTGGAAAAGTTGCACAACCAGTTCGGTGACTGGGAGCTGGCGCTGGCGGCCTACAACTGGGGAGAAGGATCGATTCAACGCGCTCAGGAACGCAACCGCAGAAAAGGGCTTCCCGTGAACTACGCAAGTCTTACATTGCCGGATGAGACACGCAATTATGTCCCTAAGCTGCTGGCAATAAAAAATATCGTCGCAAATCCGTCCAAATTTGGCATGGCATTGCCGGACATTGCGAATAAACCTTACTTCACCTCCGTGTCCACGGCAAAGCACATCGATGTGGAACTGGTCGCCCAGCTGGCCGATATTTCAATGGAAGAATTCACGGCGCTCAATCCGGCACACAACCGCCCGGTAATTTTGCAGGACAACAGCAATTTTATTTTGCTGCCGGTAGATAAAGTCAAAACCTTCCAAACTAATCTGGAAAACTATGACAAGCCGCTGGTTAGCTGGCAAGCCTATCACGCCAGGAAGGGTGAAAGGCTCGATCACCTGGCACCGCGTTTCGGGCTTTCGTTGCAAAGGTTGAAATCGGTAAACAGCCTGTCTGCACGCAGTAATTTTTGCGACGATGAAACACTGCTGGTTCCGCTCGCCGGAGAGCCTGGCGAGGGTGAAAACGAATTTGAAGCCTTCAATATGCACCTGCATCCTGTGCATAAGGAAGCCAAAAACAGCGACACCGCCTCACTCAAGTACACGGTCCACAACGGTGATACGCTGGACAAACTGGCCGTCCGCTACCACGTCAGCGTTGCCAGCCTGAAAAGCTGGAATGGTCACACAAAACATATCAGGGCAGGACAGATGCTCACCATCGCCAAGTCAGACGTACGCGGCGAAAAGCACACAGCGAAACATGCCAAATCAACGGCGCATAAAGTGGCGCAACGCAATGTCGCCAGTAAGCATGCATCGAGAACGGCGCACACTCATCTCGCCCGCCAGGACAGATAACACAATAGCTTGATTATTAATGAATTTTCAGAAACAACTGAGAGTTCAGAGCTGTACAAGATAACTACCGCGTGATTTTTTTCGAGAATTCATTGACGTAGCACCACGCACGCCAGACCCGACCGGCGCCTCGCGCCAGACCAGCCAGACTGCGCCTTCGCACCACCGCCAAACCCGCCAGTCCTGCTACCAGCACAGGATGGCTGCGCATAAAACCCACTGCGAGCACAGTCAGATCGGCAACCTGAAACGCGGGCTGCCAGCGCGTGCCAATCTCAGCCAGCTGTTCACGCTGAACATTGATTCTCGCCAGCAACATCTGGCGACGTTGCATGACCTCCTGGCTGCGCTTACCCATTGCTGCCACCCAGTTGCTCGCGATCACGACCCAGTTCAGCCAGACTCACGGAAAACAGTTTCGATTTTGTCCGCATGATTTTTTGCAGCCGGCTCACCACCAGCAGACCCAGCACGAGAAACAGCGCGCTCAGCCCCCCCAGCACCGCAAGACGATGCGTATCCCAGAACAGCACGACGATAAAGACCGTCAACAGCATGATGGTCATAGCGAAACAGATCAGCGCGGAGAAAAAATAAAGGAGCATCTGCTCCAGATGCAGACGCTCCTCGTACAACTCATTCGCCAGCAGTTCCAGCCGGGTGGACGCGATCGATGTCAGCGTAGACAGCAATCGCTTGATTGAACCCAGCAAACCAGCCTCGGACATGGCTTAACGGCCGCGCGAAATCAGCATGCCTACGATCACACCGACTGCGGCGCTAATGCCAACAGCACGCCATGGATTATCGTGCACGTATTCGTCGGTCGCACGCGCTGCCAGCCTTGTCTTCTCCAGCATGGCGTCCTGAGCAACAGCCAGACGCGCCTTGGCGGCTTCAAGACTATCCTGAATGCGTTCACGTGCGGCAGTCACCTTCTCACCGGCCTGCCCTGCAGTCGCTCTCAACAACTCTTCGGCGTCCGACACCACCAGTTGCAAATCCTGCATCAGCTTTTCTTTGCTGACATCGCCTTGTACGCTCGTTGAATGGGTAGTCATGATGCTCTCCTTGAAAGGTTAAGTTAAAAATCACCGCTGCAAAATGCGTCAAAGCCAACACTGCCTTTTTAATCCAAAGGGGGCATCCCGTCAACTTGAATCGAGGTTTTTTCTGACAAATGACAGTGCACGGCGTGGCTTTCAGAAATTTCTGTCTCAAGCGGATAGCTGGTTCGGCAAATCACCTCTGCATGCTTGCAGCGCGGTGCGAAATGGCAGCCTTGCGGCGGATTGGCAGGCGACGGCAAATCACCCGCAAGCTTGATAAATTCGCGGCTCTGCCCGTCGATACGCGGCACGGCAGACAGCAAGGCCTGTGTATAAGGATGGCGAGGGGAACGCAACACTTCATCGCTGGTACCGCGTTCGACGATGCGCCCCAGATACATCACACACACCTCATGCGCCAGGTACTCCACCACCGCCAGGTTGTGCGTGATGAACAAATAGGAGAGGTTCAATTCCTGTTGCAGGTCTTTGAGCAGATTCAGGATTTGCGCCTGCACCGACACGTCCAGCGCACTGGTTGGCTCGTCGCAAATTAACAGTTGAGGCGAGACGGCGAGTGCGCGTGCAATCGCGATGCGTTGCCGTTGCCCGCCGGAGAACTCGTGCGGATAACGCCACTTGGCGGTGCGCGCAAGACCTACCTTGTCCAGCAAGGTATCTATGTGCGCCTGACGAGATGCACTGTTACCACCCAAATTCAGCGCGCTCATGCCCTCTTCGAGTATCTCCGCGACGCGCATCTTCGGGTTCAGCGAAGCATACGGATCCTGGAACACCATCTGCATCGAGGCGCGCTGGCCGCGCGAGGCGCTGCTACCTACCAGTTCGCGCCCGTCGAATTGCACGCTGCCCGCCGTGGGCTTGATCAATTGCAGCAGCGCCTTGCCCAGCGTGGTCTTGCCGCAGCCGGATTCGCCAACCAGGGCCAGCGTGCGCCCGGCTGGAATATTCAACGACACGCCATCCACCGCCTTCACCTGCCCCACCACGCGCTGCAAGATCCCTTTGCGGATCGGAAAGTGGACCTTGAGGTCGGAGACTTCAAGAAGCTTGTGGCGGGTTGCGGGTAGCGGGTAGATAACGTCATGTTCTGCCGTTTGCTGCTCATTTTCAGCTACAGGCGACAAGCTACCAGCTACCCGCTCCGCATAAAGATGGCAACACACCCCCTGAGCATCGCCAACGGCGGTCCATTCCGGCGTCTGTTCGCTGCACAATTCCCATGCCTTATCGCAACGCGGCGCGAAACGACAACCCTGTTCGATGCTTCCCAGCGGCGGCACGCTACCCGGTATCGCCGCCAGCGGCTGGTCGCGGCGTCCCGCGTGTGGCAGGGCTGCAAACAGTTTTTGAGTGTAGGGATGCAGCGGCTTTGCGAACAAGGCTTCGCGGCTGGCCTGTTCGACGATCTGACCTGCATACATCACGCCAACGCGATGCGCCGTTTCAGCAACCACGCCCAGGTCGTGCGTGATCAGCAGCATCGCCATGCCACTCTTGTCTTGTGTGTCGCGCAGCAATTGCAGCACCTGCGCCTGTATCGTCACATCGAGCGCGGTGGTCGGCTCGTCGGCGACCAGCAGTTTGGGGCTGCCGGCCAATGCCATCGCGATCATCACGCGCTGCTTCATGCCGCCGGACAACTGGAACGGATATTCAGACACACGCCGCGCCGCATCGGGGATGCCGACCTGATCCAGCAGTTCGATGCAGCGCTGATTTATATCACCTGCATTTTTATTATGTAATTCAAGCACTTCGGCGATCTGCGCACCCACCGTCATCACCGGATTCAGGCTCAGCCCCGGTTCCTGAAAGATCATCGCCATCTGACCGCCACGCACCGCGCGCATCTCGCGCTCAGGCAACTCGAACAGCTGCGCCTCCCCCAACACCACCGATCCGGCTTTGTTAGCTACCCCGTCCGGCAACAGTCGCATCAGGGAGAGCGCCGTCATCGACTTGCCGCAGCCTGATTCGCCGAGCAGCGCGAAAGTCTCTCCGGCCGCAATTTCAAAAGATATGCCATCCACGATCGCCGCGCCATTGCGCAACCCCGTGACCAGGCCTTCTACTTTGAGCAGACTCACGCGCCCGCCCGGTTCTGCTTCGATTGATGTAGTGCCGTGTTTTTGTCTTTCATGCCTGAAGGTAAATAATCTTTGTAATTCAATGCGTATGAAAAATATCCCGCGTATTATACGGTGCACGCCTTGCGCTTGCCGTGAAACCGGATAAAGCGCTTAATCCAGTCCACATAAGATTGTTCGGTACGCAGGCTATAGTGTTTCGCCCGGATGCGTTCACGCACAACTTCCAGCAGCATAGGTGCATGCGGAGCTGGCAGTAGAGTTTGACATGTTAAATCATGATATTCATGTAAAATCAGTTGGTTGCAATATAACAGGACAGCTTATACAGAACGTTCATCTGCATACATTTGAATAGTTCTGTCCATTTAACGTTATACGAGATAGAAAATGTGGAGCCTAGGCGAAATTTTTTCCGCTAACTCTGATAGGGCCAACCTCGTCACGGCAGTCGTATCCGTCATTGCGGCAGTGCTCGTGGTGTTCTGCACTCACCTACTCGCCGCGCGTAGGACAAGGAGTGAGTTGAAGGCGAAGAAATTGGAGGAATGTTATGCAGCTCTAGCCGATTTCAAGAAGGCTGGCTGGGCGCAATTGCATCAGAGAGCGAGGCCAAACGAACGAGAGGTCGAAGTCAATGGAGCTTACGACCACGCACACGCGAAACTGGAGATGCTGTCCGCCATTCACGTCGAGGAAATTCAGGACAAGGTCTTGGAGATGCATACGATGGTGCTCACAATGCAGAGCGTTGAAGGCCGGGATATGTCCTCGTTCCAAAGCGAACTTGAGAAATTTATTCGGTTGGTTACTGATGCGGAACAGGTAATCGTGGCAAAGGTTAGAAAGATCGTATAACAAGCCGTTCAACCCGATCGCGCGCGAAAACGCGCGCTCCGGGTTAACGGCGGCGTTATGCCTTTAAGAAAGTGACAATATGAAAAATGTAGTTATTGCCCTACGTGGCGCAGCAAACCAAGGCAAAAGCTCTTCAATTAAGCAAGCTTTCAGCTTACTCAAACAGAAGCTCTCAATTGATTCAATTTCACATGAAATTACAGGCGCAGACATACGAGCAGTATTAACCATTGGAAATATAAAAATTGGTATTGAAAGCCAAGGTGATCCTAACAGCAGATTAACCGAAAGCCTTAAACTATTCACCAGTCTTGGCTGCCAAATTATCATTTGTGCCACAAGAACTAGAGGTGCAACCGTTAAAGCCGTTCAAGACTTAAACCCAAGTTACACCATAACTTTTATAAATAAAGTTGGTGAAAAAGAAGTTTCAAAACAAGCCGCAGTAAACCTTGCCACTGCAAATCAAATAGTAACCTTGGTGCAAAATGCTCTGCCGTAGGCATAACCCATCATTCAAGCGGGACGCCTAACGGCGCCCCTTAATTCAGACTACAAGGGCTTCCCCGTCATTGCAACTGACGTATTGGCTTTTTGTTTGGAGTCTATTTTATTTTAGTTATTTTATACCATTAGCGGGGTCACATTAGCGGGGGCAGGTCTAGATTCGTAGCATTGTGCTGCTTATTCGGCCCCCTGCGCTCAAGCTGATCAGCGCAGCACCTTGCTTTTACGTTAGACCGCATTTCAAGTGAGTACCCGAATGAAATTAAAATTTATACAAGCAACACCAGACAAAGCAGAAATTATAGGTTCACTGGTCGTCCAGCTTACACAGGAAATCTGTGAGCGTACCAATGCACAACATTTCGATATTGATTTGGAAGGCACGGTTCAGAGATGTGAAGAGTTGTTATCGGCAGGTCACTACGCAGCTATTATTGGCTGGTCAGATAATATCCCTGTTGCTGTTTCGACATTCACTGAGACTTACGCTTTATATGCAGGTGGAAAGATAGGCGTAATTCAAGAGTTTTATGTTCTTCCTGCGTTTCGCTCTTCAGGTGTCGGAGCAATGCTGATAGAGCAGGTCAGAAGTTATGGACAAAAGCATGACTGGTCGTGCATCGAGTTATGCACACCGCCGCTCCCTGAGTTTGAGCGTGCGTTAAGTTTTTATCAGGATAATGGCCTTGTTCCTGTTGGCGGTCGTAAAATGAGACAAAATCTAGCTTCAAATGCCTAACCCTGCATTCAGGCTGGAAGGCGCAAAATCAAATCGGGGTCAGACTCGAATTAACATCTCCCTAATATTAGCCGCAGCCTTTCTCCTCCTGCTGGCGGTATCAGCCTTTTCCGGCAAGTTGCCATATGCCGTCCTCGATCTTTACCTCATTGCCAGCGCCGTCGCATTTGCCGCCTACGCACTCGACAAATCAGCCGCAAAAAACAATCAGTGGCGAATCAAAGAGAGCACCCTGCACCTTTTCGCGCTGGCCTGCGGCTGGCCCGGTGCTTTAGCAGCACAAAGGCTGCTTCGCCACAAGTCCAAAAAGCTGTCATTTCAGATCGTGTTTTGGGTCACAGCCTTGCTCAATTGCAGCACGCTCGGCTGGTTATTCTTGTCCCCGGATGCCGGGGCACTCCGCTCCTTTCTTGGTATGGCGTGAAGGCCGTCCCGTCAATAATATCTTGCACCGAAAGGTGACAATAGGCACACATCAAGTTAAACTGCCGGCATGAAACCATTTCGCTGGAACCATGAGAAAAACGAGACGCTGAAAATTGAGCGCAGCATTTCGTTTGAGGAAATAGTTCTCGCGATAGAAGCAGATGGTTTGCTGGATGAATTGCGCCACCCGAACCCGGAAAAGTATCCGAACCAGTCCATTTTTGTCGTAACACTTGATGAATATGTTTACTTGGTGCCGTATGTTGAAGAACCGGATTACTACTTCATGAAGACAGTGATTCCGAGCAGGAAGGCTACCAGAGACTACTTACTGAGGAGCAACCAAAATGAAAAAACTTGATGCGTTTGAGCAAGATATCCTGACCGCCTATGAATCTGGCGAGTTCAAATCCACTTCACCATCAAAAGCTGATTTAGCCAAATTCAAGGCGGCTGCCAGCGCAACCTTTATCAAAGACAGGCGAATCAATATACGGCTATCCTCGCCCGACCTGATGGACATTCAGGCGCGCGCTCTGGAGGAAGGGATTCCGTACCAGACTTTTATCGCCAGTATTTTGCACAAGTATGCCTCTGGCCGCTTGTTTGAAAAACCATCTAACCTGCCCCATCGATCAACCGGGCGCACCGACATGCGGCGCACAGGTTAACTGCACATCAGGCGCCCTTACGCACCCGCCGGACCACCGCCAAGGCTGAAATGACTACGAAAAAAACAAAGCAACCAATATGGCTTCCCGACGCGGAAGAGCACGACTTTCCTGGCGCAGAGTCATACCTGGCTTTGATCTACTCCGGCAAGCGTGCTGCAAAGATCGTCGCCAGGCTGAGAACGACCGGCATCGTCCAGTGCAAGGCCAAAGACATCTTCCGCGCTTCTCAACTCTCGCTGCTCGGGATAAGCAATTCGCATATCGAGAAGAACAGGCAGCAAATCAAAGCAGGAGCGAGTCTGTCTCCCATCCTCCTGGTGAGGGATAAACAAAACAGAAAAGTCATCGTTGCAGACGGCTACCACAGACTATGCGCAGTCTACGGATTTGACGAGGATGCCTGGGTCCCTTGCAAGATCGTCTAGTACTCGAGTCGACCATTAAAAAACGCTACGCGACCGCCTACGTCCGGTTCAATCTGGGATCGAACGCATCGCGCACCGCGTCGGCAAACAGGTTCGCCGCAAGCACCAGCGCCAGCATGAAGCCGAAGGCTGCCGCCAGCGCCCACCACACCATCGGTTCACGCGCCATTTCCAGCCGCGCGCCGTTGATCATGGTACCGAAGCTGATCATCGAAGGATCTACGCCGACGCCGACGTAGGACAGCACCGCTTCGGCCAGCACCAGCCCGGAAAAATCCATCACCAGTGCGATCAGAATAATGTGCATCACGTTCGGCATGATGTGGCGCGACAGGATGCGCAAACTGGACACGCCGAACGATTGCGCCGCCTGAATGTACTCCAGCTCACGCAGCTTCAAGGTCTCACCGCGCAACAGACGGCACAGCCCGGTCCAGCTGGTCATGCCGAGGATCAGGCAGAGGAACACCAGACGCAGATCGGCGCGGGAGGCGGCCGTATCGAACCAGCCGGGATGCGTGTCTATCGTCACCTGCATCATCAGCACCGCCGCCGCAATCAGCAGCACGCTGGGGATGGAACTTAACACCGTGTAAATGTACTGGATCACGTCGTCCACCCAGCCCCGGAAATAGCCGGCTGCCACGCCGAGAAACAAGGCCAGCGGCAGCGTCACCAGCGTCGTCACGGTGCCGATGATCAGCCCGGTGCGGATGCTTTTGAGCGCCAGGTACAGCACATCCTGCCCCACCTTGTCGGTGCCCAACACGTGATAGACGGCCGCCAGATTGGCTATCATGCCAGTCAGCGCGGCAATGATGAGGGTCGCGATGATTACCGCACGCGGCCCCTTTTGTTGAACCGCTTCGCGGTGATTTTTTAAACTGCTGGCTTCCGGCCTGCGCCGGAATGACGTTACTAAAACGAGCAATAACGCTCCTGCCAGCAGCCCGGCCAGCGCACCGGCGCCCGCCCGCCGCGCAACATCCGCGTCACGCTCTGATGCATCAGTCAGATGCGCGCCGCCGTATTGCAACCTCGGATATTCGCGCAGCACGCGTCCCTCTGTGGAAGTGTTGCTCTCCTTGGCATACAGCGTCACGGCCATTGGGGCGGAATAGGTTTTCTCGGTATGCAGGCGCAAGGGCTCAACCATATAGTCGAACACGCTCAGCACCTCCGGCGAATACGCACCCTTCAGGGCGACACGGTAGTGCAGCGTATCGAGCCCGCCCACCAGCAGGAAAAGCGACAACACCAGCAAGGAGACCATCGCCACGCCGCTTTGGCCCACGCGCCGCCAGGGCAGCAGCAGATGTTCATGACGGCGCACATACCACGTCACAGCAATAACGGCTGCCAGCAGCAAAAACACCAGCGCATCGCTCCATAAGATGACCGGCATCATGACAGGCGCACCCGTGGATCAACGACCGTGTATGAAATGTCAGTCAAAATCAGCCCTGCGATATACAGCAGGGAACCCAGAAACACCATCGCCCTGACGACAGAAAAATCCTGCGCGTTGATCGCATCGATCGTGTAACTGCCAAGACCCGGGATGCCGAAGAACGACTCGGTGAGCAGACTGCCCATGAACAGCAGCGGAATCACCACCACCACGCCGGTCAATATAGGGATCATCGCGTTTTTCAGCACATGAGTGAACAGCACGCGCAACTCGGACAAACCCTTGGCGCGCGCGGTTCGCACGTAATCGCGGCCTATCTCCTCCAAAAAGATCGTGCGATACCAGCGGCTGCTCGAACCGATGCCGCTGACTACGCCGATTATGACGGGCAATACCACGAATTTGAAGCTGCCTTCCCCGTAGCCGGAGATCGGCACCAGATGCCACAACTTACTGACAAGGAATTGCCCGCCGATGATGTAGAACAGGCCGGAAATCGACATCAGCACCACGCACAGCGCAACGCCCGCGATATCCAGCGCGGTGGCGCGGAACAACGTCATCAACAGCGCGAAACTGACGTAAGCGATCAGGCCGATCAAAAATATCGGCAGCGCGATGGCAAGACTCGGCCCCATGCGCTGCGCGATCTCGCGGGAGATGTTGCGCCCGTCGTCGGAGTAGCCGAAGTCCAGCACGAACATGCTGGCGGATTTGCTCCAGAAAATCGTATCGGTTAATTTACCGGCGCCGGCAGCCGCACTGTTGACCAGCAACGGCTTATCGTAACCGCGCTGCTGCTTCCATTTTTCGATGGCCTCCGGCGTCACGCGCTTGATGCCTAACTGCATGCGCGCCATGTCGTCCGGCGTATTCACGACGAAGAACAGCGCGAAGGTGAGCAGATTCACTCCGATTAGAATCGGGATGGCGTAGAGAATGCGGCGGATGAGGTAGGCGATCATGAGTGAGCGTATTGTACGGGCTGGATTGCAAAACCGGAACACGTGGCGGAGAATGCGCTCAGTTAAACGGACGCTTTTCAGTCACTGAGACCAGGCGGGATTGATCAATCAAATTTTCAATCAAACTATCGGGAGATTTCATGTATTACATCGTTGAATCGGATAAAACATTTGAACAGGCATCGACCGACCTTGATGCAGCCGTCAAGCATCACGGCTTCGGCGTGCTTCATGTACACGGTCTTGGCAACACGCTGCGCAGCAAAGGCATCGCCTTTGCAGAAGAGTGCAATGTGTTTGAAGTCTGCAATCCGGCGCAGGCGGCAAAAGTGCTGTCCACCGACATGCGCCTGAACATGGCCCTGCCCTGCCGCATATCGGTTTATACCGAAAAAGGCAAAACGAAAATCGGCCTGATCAGCCCGGTGCAAATGCTCTCGGCGCTGTCTCAGGATCCTGCGTTAACCCGGGTTGCCAAAGAGGTCGAAGAAAAGATCATATTGATGGTGGACGAGGCTAAATAAACGCCGGCTACTGGCTGCTCGCCTCTTCCCGTTTTTTCAGCACGCGCCACAGCCGAAAACCGGACAGCAGCAGCGCCAATGCACCCAGCCACAACGGCCAGACAGATGGCTGGTTCCACTCAGCCCGCAACCCGTCGCGCAGCTTCGCATCCACGCGCCAGTATTTGAGCTTGTTGTTCGCCATCACGGAAGGCTTCACGTTGTGCAGCCAGCCGTGTTGCAGCACGTAATTCTTCGGGTGATACCCCCACAACCACGGGCTATCATTGTGCAAAATCTGCAGCATCTGGTCGATGATAAGCTGGCGCTCGGGGCTGTTTTCCATGTTCTTCATCTGTTCAAACAGCCGGTCGTATTCCGGATTGCTGTAATTGGCTGCGTTCTCGCCCCCTTTAGCCACCTTGGCCTGCGCGCCGTTCAGCAAAAATAAAAAGTTTTCCGGGTCGGGATAATCGGCATTCCAGCCGAAATAGAACATCTGCGTATCGCCCCGGCGTATCTTGTCCTGGAAGCGGTTGTAGTCGGTGCTGCGCACTACCAACTGCACGTTGATCTTGTCGAACTGCTTGCGCAGCCAGTCGAGGCGCGACTTGTTGCCCACGCCACTGGCGGTGGTGTCCAGATTGATCACCAGCGGCTGACGTGTTTTTTCATCCACACCGTCCGGATAACCCGCCTCGGCAAGCAGCCGTTTTGCTTCGCTGATGGATTTACGCCTGGGCTGCCCGTCGACCCAGTCGTACACGACCTTGTTGATGCCGGCCTCGCCCTCTGTATAGCCGAAGATGCCCGGCGGAATCGGCGACTGCGCCGCGATGCCGCGCCCGTTGGCAAAAATGGAGACGAATTCCTCGAAGTCCACTGCAATCGCGATCGCCTGCCGCAGCTTGCGTGCTTTTTCGGAACTGCCGCCCACCACAGGATCGAGCCAGTTGAAGCCGGTGTACATCGTCGAAGTCGCAACCGAAGTGGACAGCGTGATGCCCTGTTCGCGCATTGCGTCGGACACGCTGGTCTCCCCGCCCACGCTCACCTGTACGGCCTGATCGAAGCTGTCCGAACTGATACCGGACGCATCGTAATAGCCCTGCAAAAACTTGTTCCAGTAGGGAATGGTTTCCTTTTCCAGCGTGAATACGATGCTGTCGATCAGCGGCAACGCACGATTCGCATCCGCCAGCAAACCTGCCTGCAAATCGCCCGCCTCGCCCTGTTCCGGATAGCGTTCGCTGTCATAATACGGATTGCGGGTCAGCACCATGCGCCGGTTCGGATCGTTTTCGGACAGGTAATAAGGACCGCTGCCCACCGGCCACCAGTCCAGCGTCAGGTTGCGTTCGCGCATCCCGGCCTGCGCGTAGAAGCGCTCGGCTTCCTGCGGCACGGGTGCGAAGAACGGCATCGCCAGCCAATAGGCGAACTGCGGATACTTGCCGTGAACGGTGATGCGGTAAGTCGTGTCGTCCACCACTTCGACGCCCGGCAACGGGTAGGCATTCAGATCGAGGAATCCATCCGGATTTTTCTGCAACGCCTGTTGCAAGGTCTGTGCATAGTCTTTCAGGCCGACGATGTATTCGCTCATCACGCCGTAAATCGGCAGATGCAACTGAGGATGCGCCAGCCGCTTGATTTGATTGACATAGTCGGCAGCCTTCACAATGCGCGTGCCGCTGTGCGCAAAGTCGCCCGGCGCGTGGATGTCGCGCAAATCAGCAGGCGTCAGGTGATCGTATTTCGCATGACCCTGTGCATCGAGCGCAAAAGCCGGATGTGGCTGGTAGCGAAGCCCGGGCTTGATGTGAATTTCATATACGCTGAAAGCAATTTTTTCAGCCGGTGCGCTGTCCGGCAACGGCTGTTGATGGCTATCCAGATAGGTGACCTGCGGCATCGCGCCCGCAGCCTGCGGCACCAGCTGGTAGGGGCGCTTAAGATAGTGGTATTGCAGCGGCGGTGCGTAGATATTGGCGAGGAACTCATATTCGTTCTCGCTGTAGGCTTGCGCCGGGTCGAGATGCTTGGGCCGTTCGGTGAACGCTGTATAGAGTATCGAGCGACCCGCATCCTCCGCAGGATAGGGATTATTCCACAGGCAGCCAGTACAGGCAGCCAGCAAGGTACACAACAGGTAAGCGGCAAGGCGTTTCATGGCGCGAGAGTGTAGCCGAACGCAGCATCCAAGTCATTGCCATAAAACCAAAATAACAGTAGAGTCTGTCATTCGTATAATTATTACAGGAGAAAGCAATGGCAATCTCAAGTGTAAACACCAATCCAACGGCCAGCAGTCCGTTAAACAGCCCCCTCAGCCAGATTGCCAGCAATGCTGTCGCGCCCGTTGTTGACAAAGCCCGTTCCAGCATTGACACAATACCTTCTACGATCGTGACGCTGTCCGCGCAAGCCCAGAAAATGAGCCAGACCAGCACAAGCAGCACTCAGACTGCCAATCAGGTTGATACCGTTGCGAAGGAGAACGTGGAATCCGTTCCCAAAGAAGCCAACGAAGCTTCCGGCATCCAGTTCATGGAAGGCGAAACCCGTGGCGGACGCATCAGCACCTACGCCTGATTCACCGGGTGAGCAGTTTCAATACAACACAAATCCGACGAATAACGGCAGATCATAGTAGTCGTTTTACGCTGTAGCAGACATGGAATAGCTTATGAGTTCTAGTTTCGATATCCTGTGGGATACGCCTGATGATGCACTGCCTGAATTGACCGCCGAACGCGAAGCGCATGCAGGAACGCGCGCGCGTTTGAAACTGTTGGAACGCACCTTGCTGCACTTTGTGCCGCGGGACCTGATTTCCTTCCTCGGAAAAGTCAGCCTGCTCGATGTCGAACTGGGCGATCAAGTCGAAAAGAACATGTCCGTCATGTTTACCGATATCCGCGACTTCACCTCGCTGTCGGAAAGCATGACACCGCAACAAACTTTCAACATGATCAACTCCTACCTGTCGGTGATGAACCCGGTTGTCAGCGCACAACACGGCATCATAGACAAGTACATGGGCGATGCGATCATGGCGTTGTTTCCCACTTCGGCCGACGATGCATTGACTGCCGCCCTGTCGATGCTGTCTCGTCTGGACGAGTACAACTCAGGACGTGAACGCGCCGCCTACGCGCCGATACGCATCGGCATCGGCGTCAATACCGGACTGCTGATGCTCGGCGTGATCGGCGGTGGAAACCGCATGGAAGGCACTGTGCTGGGCCACACAGTCAATCTGGCATCGCGCCTGCAGACCTTGACCAAAACCTATGGCACGCCGTTGCTGATCAGCGAACACACGTTGTACAGCCTGGCAGAACCTGACAAATTTTTGGTCCGCCATTTAGGCCGCATCAAGGTCGCGTACAAGACCCATCCTGAATCGATCTATGAAGTGTTCAATCACGATGCTCCGCATATAAGGGAGCTGAAAGTTCGATCACTGAAAAAATTCGAAGAGGCGCTGGCGTATTTCCACACCCGCGCCGTTGCGCGCGCTCAGCCCATGTTCGAAGCGATCGTACGTGATAACCCCGAAGACATCCCTGCCAAAGTCTATCTGCAGCGCTGCGCCGATTACCTTTTGACCGGTTTATACGTCGACGCTGAGGAATTCACCGGCGAACTTACGTGGGACGATAAATATAAGTTAGGCATCGATGAAATCGACAGCCAGCATGAGGCAATATTTTCCGTCATAGCCCAGTTGCATGAAGTAGTGACAAACGGCAATGATCCCGTTGCCAGTTCCGCACTGCTGCTCACGCTGGACAATCAAATTCAGGCGCATTTTGACTTTGAAGAAAAATTGATGCGCGATCATCACTACCCTTTTGCGGCAGACCATGTCGCCCAGCACAATTCTTACAGGAAATTTTGCACAAGGCTCAGCAGCGAGATCGAAGCCAATGTCGACGATCCCCTGTACCTTGGTTTCCGGATTAATCTTTTCCTGGCTGACTGGCTGCTGAACCATTCCAACCGCGATGACCGGCACTTAGGCAGATTCCTGAACGAACGGGGTGCATTCAAACCCCGCTAGTTTTTTATCACTACACTTTCCATACCCACCATGCAATCAGACTGGCAAACCACCGAGCAAGGCGCAATTATCGAGGGCGGCACCGGCGACTTGGCCGCTGAACTGACTTGGACCGCACAGGGCACGGTGCTCTGCCGCCTCGACCAATTCGCCACACTGCGCGTCTCAGGCCCGGATGCGCAGTCGTTCTTGCAAAACCTGCTCAGCAACGACATCCGCAATGTCAGTGCAACCCAGGCGCAGCTGTCCAGTTTCAATACCGCAAAAGGACGCATGCTGGCGACATTTCTGATCTGGCGCGATGCTGACGATTATCTGCTGCAACTGCCAGCCACGCTGTCCGAGGCATTGCGCAAGAAGCTGTCCATGTACGTGTTGCGCGCCAAAGTAAAAATTACCGACGCCAGCAATGAAATCATTTCGCTGGGTTTGTCAGGTTCGCAACAAATTTTGCCAGAAGGCTGTCTTGAGTTGCCGCCGCTGGGCGTTAGCCACTCGACTGAACTGGGATGCAGCATAATCAGACTCGGTGATGCGCGCTTCCAACTCAACACCACGCCCGAACAGGCAAAGACGCTCTTGCAGACACTGGCCGGCGAGGCAAAACCTGTCGGCAGCCGATGCTGGGACTGGCTCAACATCCGCGCAGGCACACCCGTCATTCAACCCGAAACGCAGGAACAATTCGTGCCGCAAATGGCAAATCTCGACCTGATCGGCGGAATAAACTTCAAGAAGGGCTGTTATCCCGGGCAGGAAATCGTCGCGCGCATGCACTACCTGGGCAAGCTCAAACGCCGGATGTATCTGGCGCATGTGGAAAGCGTGGCGCTGCCAGGCGATGAATTGTTCAGCGCGGAGATGGAAGGTCAGGCCTGCGGCATGATCGCCAATGCGGCGCCAGCACCCGGCGGCGGATACGATGTGCTGGCCGTGGTGCAGATTGCAAGCCGTGACACACATGCAGTTCACTTAGGCTCATTGCAGGGTCCGGCGCTAATATTCGAGAGCCTGCCCTACCCGCTGCCATGAACCTGCCCGCGCAGCTATTTACCAACGATAGTCTGCTGCTGGCCAACGCTGCCTTTGTCTGGTTGCTGTACCGTGCCCTGCTTCAGGCGCCGTGGCGCAAATTGCTCGATAACACTGACATGATGAACGCACTGATCGGGCTGATGTTCTGCACTCCCGTTTTCTGGCAACTGAGCGCGGGCATCCGTCCCGGATTCAACTTCCACCTGATCGGCGCCACCCTGTTCCTGCTGATGTTCGGCTGGCACATCGCGCTGATCAGCCTGTCAGTGATTATGCTCGGCACCTGGATCTACTCAGGTTTAGATTTGATGACACTGGGCCTCAACGGCTTACTGATGCTGGCAGTGCCGATGCTGTTCAGCGAGGGTCTGCTGCGCTTTTGCCAGCGATACTTGCCGAAAAACTTTTTCATGTTCGTGTTATTGAATGGTTTTGCCTGCGCTGCCATCGCCACTATCATGATGATCGTCGCGACCTCACTGGTGTTGCTGGCGCTGAGCCACTATACCTGGCCTGAAATACAATACCACTACCTCATCCCGGCACCTATCCTCATCTTCGCCGAAGCGTTCGCGACAGGCGCGGTGATCACCGCCTTCATCGTATCCCATCCGGAAGCGGTGATGAATTTCAGCGAAAAAGAATATTTAACGGGGAAGTAACTTCAGGCTCATCTTGACGTGCGGCAAACCCGCATCACGAAAAACCTCGCCCTCCTCATTGAATTCAAAGCTGCGATAGAACGGCACGGCATAGGTCTGAGCATCGACGTCAACCTGAGGATAATCATGTGCTCTGGCATAGTCCAGCAACGCTTCCATGATGGCGGTACCGACTTTCTGCTTGCGCCATTTCGGCAGCACGGCGATGCGCCCGATGTGTCCGTCAGCCTGCATCCGGCCACAGCCTATCGCCTCACCGTGCGTGCTTAACACCAGAGCATGACGGCAATCTTCATCCAGCCCGTCCCACTCCAACTCGGCGGGGATACCCTGTTCGCGGATGAACACCGCCTCACGAACGGACTTGAGCAACGGTTCGCCGTCGTGCCAGCTAACCAGACTTACGCTAAAAGGGTAGGTCATGCGGCTCCCCCTAAAATAAACCTAAAAAAGCAGTCTCGCGCCAAGACGCCAAGATCGCCAAGTAAAATCAACACATTACTCGAAAATATACGACCCCCAAATTGGTGATAAACAAACCAGCCATAACTCTTTGTATTTCTTAGCGTCGTTGCGTCTTTGCGCGGTCAAGTGCGGTTTTAAAGATGGATCATCCGATGATTTCGACAGACGTGCCCACGGGTACCAGATCGAACAGTTCAAGCAAATCCGCATTGCGCATCCTGATGCAACCATGCGATGCGGCAAGACCTACAGGCTCTGAATCAGGTGTGCCGTGGATGTAAATGTAGCGGCGCATCGTATCGCTTTCACCCAAACGGTTGAAACCAACTTCGCAACCGGACAGCCATAAGATTCGGGTCAGTATCCAGTCCCGCTCCGGGAACTGCGCACCCAGTTCCGGCGTATAGATTTCGCCGGTCGGACGGCGGCGCACAAACACTGAATTTGCAGGGCAACCCTCGCCTATTCTGGCGCGTATGATATGCCGGCCGCGCGGCGTGCAGAAACTGCCGGACACTTCGCCGGGGCCGTTGGCAGCGGTTGAAACCGCGTAGCGATGCAGCACCTGCCCTGAGTCATCAAGCAATTCAAGCGTCTGGCTGGCGATATGAATGTTGATTTTCATCGCACGTTATCGACTTCCTCAATCCTGAATCCCGAATCCTGAATCCTGCTTTTTTTCTGAGCGCGGCGCATCGCGAAAAAATTGCTCAGCATCAAACCACACTCCTCAGCCAATACCCCGCCTGCGACCTCTGCATGATGATTCAAACGCCTCTCGGCAAAGATATTCAACATACTGCCGCACACACCGGTCTTGAAATCTGACGCACCATACACCAGCCGCTTGAGGCGCGCATGCATGATGGCACCGGCGCACATCAGACAAGGCTCCAGCGTAACAAACAACTCGCACCCCACCAGACGATAGTTGCCTAGCCGTTGCGCAGCATCTCGCAGCGCCTGCATCTCGGCATGGGCAGACGGGTCATGGCGTGAAATCGGCGCGTTAAATCCGCGCCCGATAATCACACCATCCTTCACGACCACAGCCCCCACCGGCACTTCACCCGCCACTTCTGCCAGCCGCGCCAGCTCAAGTGCTGTGCGCATGTAATCCGCATCGGTCATTGCATCATTATTGATAATTCAAGATACGCCACCGTAGCACAGTCAGGTTGACGAAACAACGATAGCACGTGAAACACGGGGTCTAAATTTGTACTGAAAAACGCGGAATAAATTCAATATGCCAAATTGCCTATGCATTTCGGCATATTGTTTTGCAAGTTAATAGCGAATAGTGTTGCCGCACTTTCCAATTATCGGCCAAGTCGAAGAAATGGGGCTGCGCGTCTGACCCCGACCTTTCCGTGTAAAAGGTTTAGTTGTTTATTGGTGGGTACTTTGACGTTACGCGGCTGAAGTCATCTGAATCTGACAAACAAAAGGAATAGTCATGCGAAATGTATATGCTGCCATCCGTCTTGCCATGTTGGGCGTTTGCTTAATCATGGCAGCATGCGCGACACCGACAAAGCCTTCAGCCGATATCGCTACCCAAGAACCGCATCCATCCCCAATTAATAACTTCCAGATCGTGATTACAGATGGCGTCTATCGAAGCGGACAGCCAAAGGGAGAAGCAGAATGGGACTATCTGAAGAATATAGGCATCACGACCGTGGTCAAGCTGAACAAATTCTCGTCCGATGCAGACGAAGCTGAAGAGTTTCGTATGGCCAAGGAACGTAATATCAAAGTCATCCCTATTTACATGCAGCCGGAAGACTTTCCACATAACTTGAACCCATGGGCTAGTCCGGATGAAAAGGATCTCATGCAAGCGATAGAGGTACTAGAGAACAGGGGTAATGGGAAAATCTTGGTGCATTGCAGTCATGGAAAGGACCGCACGGGATTGGTGGTCGCGGTTTATAGTGTGCGCAACAAGAATTTTTGCAAGGATGCCGCCCACGAGCAGATGAAGCACTACGGGGCCAACCCAATTTTATTTGGGATCAAGCCCGTGCTGGACAGCCCCAATATCAGAGAAAATCCTAGCTGTACTCACGAATACAAATAGGGATCACACCACAATAAACATAGCCAAGGTGTATCGAGCGATGAAGCCTAACACGGCAGTCAAGCGGTACTGCGCAAAGACCGCAAGGGTCTTCACCGACATCATTGGTGCTAAAGCACCTAATGCTGGCGTGAAAGCGCGCCGCCCCTTGCTTTTACGTCAGGCCGCACCGCAGCAAACAGTAAGCTATGTTTTCACTAACTCTTTGGAGGCACACCCATGATCCTCGGCCTGCGCACCGCCATATACCCCGCACCAGACCTGGCTGCTGCAAAACTTTGGTACTCTCAGGTACTTGGTCAGGAGCCGTACTTCGATGAACCGTTCTACGTCGGCTTTTCCGTTGGTGGCTTTGAGCTTGGCCTGCTGCCGGGCGCGCAACCCGGCACAGTTGGCCCGCAACCGCTTTGGGGTGTATCAGGCATCGAATCGGCATACGCCCGCCTGCTTGAACTGGGGGCTTCTGCGCTGGAACCCGTTACCGAAGTCGGCGAGGGAATCAAGGTGGCTGCGGTACAAGACCCCTTTGGCAATCGCTTCGGCATCATCGAAAACCCACACTTCAACATAAAGGCCGTGCGTTGAATGACAAAATCGGGATTTTAAAAATCACCCTTAAGGCGAGAGGATCAGATCCCTGTCGCCAGCGCATAGCAGGCATCCAGCTCACGTCCTAGCAGCTCAACGACTTCGCCGTCCACACGCCCGGCTCGCGCAAGCTCAGTCAATTGCGCAAACACTTCATCACGGGACTGCTGCGCACGATACGGGCGAGTCTGTGCAAGTGCCTGAAAGATATCGGCAACGCCAATAATGCGCGCCTCCAGATCCAGTTTTTGTCCCATCCTGTGAAACGGGTAACCGGTTCCCAACAAATTCTCATGGTGAGCGCCAGCCCAATAGGCAATCGGCGTCCCGCCAAACACATTTTTCAGAATGCGGAAGCTGTCATAAGCATGGCGCGTAATCCTCGCACGCTCTTCACGGTTGAGCGGTGCTGGTTTGTCGATGATAAAATCCGGCACGCGCAGCTTGCCCAGGTCGTGCAACAATCCCGCCGCTTCGATCAAATCCAGCGCTTCTCCGCTACGCCCCGACCGCTCGGCAAGGTGGCGGGCTATCCTGGCCACCCTGCGGGAATGCTCGTGGGTATAGGCACTCTTCGCATCCACCACCCGCGCAAAAAGATTCGCGATATCCAGCATGTCCCGCATTGAAAGCAGGCGATCGGCAGCCATGGTGAAATCCGCAATATCCTCATCCAGATAGTCAGGGTCCATCGCCAGCCAGAAAGCCTCGTTCGCCGCCGCATTGACAAACGCATCCACCAGCGCGGGGGAAAAGAGTGTGCCGGCCAAACCTTGTATCCGTTCGATAATGGCCGGATATTCCCAAAGGATGGCACTCTGCAGCCCCGCTTCAGCACTGATATAGGGGATTTGCAATGCATCCACCCGATCCGCCAGGAAGATCAGATTGGCCGCCACGCGCGTTTTTTCGGGCAGCGAAGCCGGCAGATGTTCCCAGCGCGTATGATGCCAACGCACAATCGGCGCGAATTCTGCCAACGGGGGGCACTCAAGCAAATAGCGTTCCCCGCGCTCACAGTGCGCGATCACCCCATCCCACTCCAATCCGTCGGTAATATCGTGATGCTCCCGGGTTTGCGACACACCGCAATCGTGCAACATGCCGGCCTGCAAGATGAAATCCCGCGCAGGCTTGCTCCAGCCCAGTTCACGCGCAATCGCCTCGGCAATCACGGCAACCCGCTTGCCATGCTGGACTTCGTCAACCCCGACAAGATCGAGGGCATGAGCCAGCCCGATGATTACCTGGTGCAGGTGTAAATGCATGAAAATCTCCCCGTTGATAGTGGTGGCAACGCTGCGTTCCAAAGACGGGAGAAGTATAACCACTGCGACACGCGCTGACCAAAAAATCAGACCTCATTTCACGTCATTTCGCGATAGCCTGCGCACACCGCTTGCCTTTGTCGCGTTTTTTGTCAAGAATGGCAACACCTGACGGGCATGAAAAGTAGCCACCCCGGAAAATGAAATCGATTCTCGCATTAACGAAAGTGAAGCCATGACAGAAAACCAGATTAGCGACTTCTCCCTGCCCGCGACCGGCGGTCACACCTTCACCCGCTCATCCGCACGGGGCAAACATCTGGTGATGTTCTTTTACCCCAAGGACAACACGCCCGGTTGCACCACAGAGGCGCAACAGTTCCGCGATCTGTATGCGCAATTTGTGCAGGCGGATTGTGAGGTTGTCGGCCTGTCCCGTGACAGCATGAAGTCGCATGAAAACTTCAAGGAAAAATTCCAGTTGCCCTTCGACCTGCTGTCCGACACCGATGAAACGGTGTGCGAGCTGTTCGGCGTGATGAAGCAAAAGAACATGTATGGCAAACAGGTGCGCGGCATCGAACGCAGCACCTTCGTCTTTGACCGCGACGGCGTGCAGCGTCGGGAATGGCGCGGCCTCAAGGCCGATGGTCATGCACAGGAAGTTATTGATTTCGTTACAACACTCAACTAAAGGAACATCATGCCCCAACGCAAAGTATCTGATACCAAGTTGTTTGTTTTGGACACTAACGTGTTACTGCATGATCCGACCAGCCTGTATCGCTTCGAGGAACACGACATCTGCCTGCCGATGTTCGTACTTGAGGAGCTGGACAACAAGAAAAAGGGCATGACGGAAGTGGCGCGCAATGCACGCCAGGTCAGCCGTTTCCTCGACGAAATCGTCAATGACGCGCCGCGCAACATCGAAGAAGGTATCTCACTCAAATCAGATTTGCACAAAAACAGCACCGGACGCCTGTTTTTGCAAACCAGCTTCATCAAACAAGAACTGCCGAACAATCTTGAACTGGGCAAAGCCGACAACGCAATTCTGGGCGTGGTGATCGGCCTGCAACATCAATACCCCAAACGCGCGGTGATTCTGGTCAGCAAAGACATCAACATGCGCATCAAGGCGCGCGCCCTGGGTCTGGAAGCGCAGGACTATTTCAACGACAAGGTCCTGGAAGACACCGACTTGCTGTATAGCGGCGTGCTGGAACTGCCTGTGGATTTCTGGGAAACTCATGGCCGTGAGATGAAGTCCTGGCAAAAGGACAGCCACACTTATTACCAGATCAGCGGCCCGCTGTGCGCCGCGTTTTTCATCAATCAATTTGTCTACAAAGAAGACGACACCCCGTTTTATGCCATCGTCGTGGAACAGAATGACACGAGCGCCCTGCTGCGCACGCTGACCGACTACACGCACAGCAAACACAACGTATGGGGCATCGTCGCACGCAATCGCGAACAAAACTTTGTGCTCAACTTGCTGCTGGATCCCGAGATTGATTTCGTCACGCTGCTGGGCCAGGCTGGCACCGGCAAGACCCTGCTGACACTGGCAGCGGGACTGATGCAGACGCTGGAAACCAAGCTCTACTCGGAAATCATCATCACCCGCGTGACCGTGCCTATCGGCGAGGATATCGGATTTCTGCCCGGCACCGAAGAAGAAAAGATGACGCCGTGGATGGGCGCGCTGGAAGACAATCTGGATGTGCTGAACAAGACCGACGAAGAAGCCGGCGACTGGGGCCGGGCTGCTACGCGTGACCTGATCCGTTCACGCATCAAGGTAAAATCCTTGAACTTCATGCGCGGCCGAACTTTCCTGAATAAATACATCATCATAGATGAGTCACAGAACCTGACCCCGAAGCAGATGAAAACGTTGATCACGCGCGCCGGCCCCGGCACCAAAGTGGTATGCATGGGCAATATCGCCCAGATCGACACGCCCTATCTCTCGGAGGGCAGTTCGGGCCTGACTTATGTGGTGGACAGATTCAAAGGTTGGGAGCATGGCGGTCACATCACCTTGTTGCGCGGTGAACGCTCACGCCTGGCGGATCATGCCGGCGAGGTCTTGTGAGCGCACCTGTCGAAAAATCCGATACCGAATGGCGCGCTGAACTCACACCTGAGCAATACAAGGTGTGTCGCCAGTGCGGCACCGAGCCGCCTTTCACAGGTGAATATTGGGATTGCCATGATGCAGGCATTTATCGCTGCGTGTGCTGTGGCAATCCGCTGTTCGACTCATCCACCAAGTTCGATTCCGGCAGCGGTTGGCCGAGCTTCTGGCAACCGATCCAGCCTGAAAATGTGGCAATACGCCGCGACACCAGCCACGGCATGCAGCGCGATGAAGTAAACTGCAGCCATTGCGGCGCACATCTTGGCCATGTATTTCCCGATGGCCCGAAACCCACCGGATTGCGCTATTGCATTAACTCTGCCTCTTTGATCCTGGACCATAAATAAACCATGAAACTGCTGTTCGATCTCTTTCCCGTCATCCTGTTTTTTATCGCATTCAAATTCCAGGGCATCTTTGTCGCTACCGCGATCGCCATTGTCGCCACCATCGCCCAGATTATCTGGACCAAATACAAACACGGCAAAGTGGATGCCATGCTCTGGGTGAGCTTTGCCATCGTCGGCGTGTTCGGCGGCGCGACGCTGCTGCTGCACGACGAAACTTTCATCAAATACAAACCCAGCGTGCTGTACTGGCTGTTCTCCGTCATCCTGTTAGGATCGAACTTACTGTTCAAGAAGAACCTGATGCGCTCCCTGCTGAGTGAAAAAATGGCACTCCCGGTGCGCGTGTGGAATCGCCTGAATTTAAGCTGGAGCCTGTTTTTTGCAGTGCTGGGCTTTATCAACCTGTATGTGGCGTTCAATTACTCCACCGATACCTGGGTCAACTTCAAACTGTTCGGCTTCACCGGCATGATGCTGGTGTTCATCGTGGCGCAAAGCGCGTGGCTGGCGAAGTATGTGGATGAGAAAAAGGAGAAAAACTGATGTGGTACGCGATCGTAGGGAAAGATGTGCCTGACAGCCTGGAAAAACGCACAGTTTCACGTCCCGCTCATGTAGCACGCCTGCAAACGCTGCAAGCTCAGGGACAGTTGCTGCTGGCGGGCCCCTTCCCTGCCGTGGACTCGGAAGATCCGGGGACTGCGGGCTTTACCGGCAGCCTGATCGTGGCCGAATTTGCATCGCTGTCTGAGGCACAGGCCTGGGCGGATGCCGACCCTTACGTGACCGGCGACGTCTACAGCCAAGTTACGGTGCAGCCATTCAGGAAGACATTTCCAGCATGAGCCGCATCGCAAGCATGCGCACGCGTCTGGCCACACTCAATCCGGTATCCCTGGAAATCATCGACGAAAGCCATAAACACGCAGGGCACGCGGGTAGCCGTGCCGGTGGAGGACATTACCTGTTACAAATTGTCACATCTGAGTTCACCGGGAAGAGTACGTTAGCGCGCCACCGTATGATATATTCTGCGCTGGGCGAGATGATGGAACGTGAAATTCACGCACTCAACATACAGGCAAAAACGCCAGACGAAGTTTGACTACTTATTTGAAATTTTTTTATAATTTTGCAAAGGGACTAACATGTTGAAATCAAAGAAATTTGCAACACTGGCAATTTTGGCAGCTCTGGCGATCAACCCGGCTTTCGCCGAAGAGAAGTCCGCCGCCGTGGTAAATGGTCATGCCATTTCTCAGGAACGCGTTGAAATGGCTGTAAAAGGTGCTGTAGCACAAGGTCAGACAGATACCCCGGAACTGCGCAAAGCCATTCGTGAAAAAATGATCAGTCTGGAGTTGGTCGCCCAAGAGGCCACAAAACTCGGCATGGACAAGAATGACGACCTTGTGAAACAGCTCGAACAAATCAAAAAAGAATTGCTGGCTAACGCGTTTGTGCAAGATTACGTGAAAAAACATCCGATCAGCGAAGATCAACTGAAAGCAGAATATGAGAAGGTAAAACCCAAGCTTGCTGACAAGGAATACAACGCACGCCACATCCTCGTCGGAACTGAAGATGAGGCAAAGGCCATCATCGCTCAACTTGGCAAGAAGGTAAAATTCGAAAAACTCGCCGAAAAATCCAAGGATACCGGGTCCGCAAAAAATGGCGGCTCACTGGGCTGGGCTCCTAACAACTACGTGCCGCCTTTTGCCAATGCCTTGCTTAATCTGAAAAAGGGTGAATACACCAAGGAGCCGGTACAAACCCAATTTGGCTGGCACGTCATCCGCCTTGACGACGTACGCCCGATGAAAGTACCAACATTTGACGAACTCAAACCGCAAATGCAACAAGCATTGCAACAGCAATCTATCCAGAAAGCCATCGCCGACCTGCGCGCAGCCGCAAAGATCGACTAACGTTTTCCTGCTTGCAGCAATAAAAAAGGACGCCTTACGGCGTCCTTTTTTATTGCTCTATATGAAATGCAGTAGGTAAATGAAAGCATCAAATAAATAGTGCGATGAAACTATACACATTGCATCCCACCCATAACCCCTGTGCGCCGCCGAAGATAGTCAGCAAACAGCGGTGTAGTTGGGCGAGGACTGTTTGAGTACGTGGCCGCGTAGCGGATCGTGCGAGTTCCGCAGCCCCGCTGTTTGCTGGCTTATCAAGGGTACGCGGCCTGTCTTGCAAAAGACAGGCCGGCGCGGCAAGCCGGGGTCGCCTTTACTTGGGTCACCTTCTTTCGGCGACGCAAAAGAAGGTGACCAGCAGCCGGGCTGCCCCGGCAGAAGTGAATTTGTAAATTAGCGCACCCACTGTAAATCACATAAAGCCTTTTTATTAGCGGGATTTCCCGCATCAGGCACGTGCTCAACAGCTCAGATATTCCGGTGCTTCTTGATCAGATCGTGGGCTAACTGAATCTCTTTGGCCTGCTCGGTTGCCATCGCGATCATGTCTGCCGGCACGCCCTGCCCGATCAGCTTGTCCGGGTGGTATTGGCTCATCAACCGGCGATAGGCGCGCTTGATTTCGGCATCGGTGCTGTCTTTAGTGACGCCCAGCGCCTTATAGGCGTCTTCCAGTGCTTCTGCCGGGTTGACCTGTCCCGCAGCGAAGTGCGACTGGTTCAGCACCATCTCCAGAATCTGCCTGAACGCGGTCTGGTCATAGCCCAGCAGGGCCGCAATTTCGGCTAACAACGCTTGTTCCGCCGGATGGAAATGCCCGTCGGCCAGCGCCATCACAATCAGATACACCAGCAACACTTGCTTCAGATTCTTCGTGTGCCCGCAAATAGCCATAAATCGCTGGCAGGCAGGTTTGATGTCAAACGCAGGATCAGCTCCCTGTTTGAACCAGGCAATCGCCTGGCTGCGATGCTCATGCGTCATGCCCAGTTTTTGCATGAACTGCTCGACATGCGCGATCTCGTCCTGAGTAACCACCCCGTCGGCCTTGGCCAGCTTACCCATCGCAACAAACACCGTTTCAAGGAAAACGCTCTGACGCAGCGCATTCTGCAACGGGTTGATCGCACCCAAACCATACGCCCTGATGCGATCGAAAAAGGAGCCTGCGAACAGACCTAACAGCGCGCCGAAGAATCCATAAAAGTAAAAACCCGCGATAAAACCAATGAACTTGAACAAGGCAACTCCGTAAGATAAGGTCAGGCTGCATTATACCGCCACAGGCCGCCTGCAAAATTCGTGCTGCACCAAACCTGCCGGCAGTCTGATTTGCGGCACCTCATGTTAAAATCAGCGACAAATCATAATCCTACAGAACCCGCATGAAAAACCCCATTCCAGCCCAGTTCGAACGCACCCAGATCCTGATCGGCGACGAGGGCATCTCCCGGCTCGCCAGTTGTCACGTGTTTATCGCCGGCATGGGCGGCGTGGGCTCTTACTGCACCGAAGCGCTGGCCCGCGCCGGGGTCGGCCATCTGACCCTGCTCGATCACGACGTGGTGGTGGCAAGCAACATCAATCGCCAATTGCCTGCACTGCTCTCGACGGTCGGTCAGTCCAAGGCGGAACTGATGAAGGCGCGCATCGCGGACATCAATCCGGATTGCCAGGTGACGCTGCTCAAGGTGTTTCTGAGCATCGACAATGTCAAAGAACTGGTGCCGACAGAGTGCGACTATGTGATCGACTGCATCGATTCCTTGTCCTGCAAGGTCGCGCTGGTGGCGGAGAGTTGCAGTCGCGGATTGAATGTCGCCTCCAGCATGGGTGCCGGCAACCGGATGGATCCCGCTTACATCAAACTGGCGGATATCAGCAAAACCCAGATGTGCCCGCTGGCCCGCGAGATGCGCAAACTTCTGCTCAAGCACCACAACATCCGTAAAGGCATCCTCACCGTCTATTCCGATGAGAAACCAAGCGCGCCGCTGCCGCCGCAGCCCACCTTTCGGGGCCGTCCGCGCGCGGTGAACGGCACCATCAGCCACATGCCGCCGCTGTTCGGTTACATGCTGGCGGGTTCAGTGATCAAAAGGTTACTGGAAGCTTAGCAATGAGACGAGCCGCTGCAGGGCGGCTTGCGATTACTTCTGCAGCGTCGCGTCTTCGATGAGCACCTTGTAGGAATAGCCGGCGCCAAAATCCTTGTCATTGCGAACGGTGCCTTTCACCGTCACGACATCACCAACTTTGGCCTGAGCCTGCGTCGTGACAAGAATATCATTGCTATTAGCCGCATCCATCCCCGAGCCATCGCGCAGATGGACCCAGTTTCGCCCCATGATCCCCGGGTTATACTTCACGATCTTGCCGCGAACCAGAACAGGCTTATCCTTCAGCTCGGCAGCACGGGTCACGATTTCTTCAACCGTGTGCGCATTCGCACCGACCGCCCTGGCAACGTTAACGTCACCGATATCGACAGGTCTGGCAGCCGCAGCGGCACCCGCCCCGCCCAGCGTGCCGAAAACAATCGTCTTGAAAGTCTTCTTCAGCGATTTGCTCTCGAAGTTATTCATCACCATCGCGTTTTCAATCGTGACTTCGCTGCCCTTCACAACCGGTGCACGGCCGACCGCTGCCCAGGTTTCGCCGTCTTTTGTTTTCAGACGCAGGTAGGTATAACTTTCGACATCACGGACCTCGAGAACCTCACCCTTGACGACGGACAGGGCATGCGGTGCCGCATTTTCACCGGCAAAAACAAATATGGAAGACACGATCATGCAGATTGCCAACAGCGCTTTCATCATACAGAGACTCCTTTTGAATGGGGCGTGGAGCATATCAGCTACCCCTATCAGCGGCAACGCCACGACCAGTTGCGAATTGATAATTGACAATTGAAAACTGACAATTGAAAACTGAAAACCGTAAACTGTTTATTCCCGCCGCCACTTTCCAGGCTCAAGTCCGTCCAGCGTCCATTCACCGATACGGTAGCGGATCAGACGCAAGGTGGGGAAGCCGACCGCTGCGGTCATGCGTCTGACCTGGCGGTTTTTCCCCTCCTTTATGGTCAATTCCAGCCAGCTGGTGGGTATGGCTTTTCGCTCACGAACCGGCGGGCAGCGGGGCCAGAGACACGCAGGTTCATCCATCAGGCCCGCCCCGGCAGGCCGGGTGGTAAAATCAGGCAGGTTGACCCCGCTGCGCAACTTTTCAAGTGCAGCCTGATCCGGCACACCTTCCACCTGCACCCAGTATGTCTTGGGCAGTTTATGTTTCGGATCGGTGATGCGATGTTGCAACTGCCCGTCGTCTGTCAGCACCAGCAGGCCTTCGCTGTCGGTATCCAGTCGTCCGGCGGGATAAAATTCGGGAAGAGGAATATAATCCGCCAGCGTCGGATGCAGGCCATCGCGACTGAATTGGCAGATTACGCCAAAAGGTTTGTTGAACAGCAGAATGCGACCCATTTGAATTCCAGATTATTTTAAGCGGCCATTTTACCGCGTCTGCCAGCTTACTGAGAGTTAAACCATGCGTGCTTATCTCTCCCGGAGCCACTGGTCAAAGCCGATGCAATGGATGAGAACTAACTAAAGAGAAAAAAGATGACAAGTCATAAAATTATTTACACGATGGTAGACGAAGCGCCGGCACTGGCCACTTATTCTTTACTTCCCATCGTACAAGCCTTCACTAAGGCAGCCGGCGTTACCGTCGAAACGAGGGATATTTCGCTGGCAGGTCGTATCCTCGCAAATTTCCCAGAAAACTTGGCCGGTAGCCAGAAGATCGCCGATGAACTGACAGAACTGGGTCAGCTGTCACTCAAACCCGAGGCCAACATCATAAAACTGCCAAATGTCAGCGCAACGCCGCCACAACTGAAAGCGGCCATCAAAGAATTGCAGTCTCAGGGTTTCAACATCCCGGATTATCCAGAAGATCCTCAAAACGATGAAGAGAAAGCGATCAAGACCCGCTACAGCAAAGTTCTCGGCAGTGCCGTCAACCCCGTGTTGCGGGAAGGCAACTCGGATCGCCGTGCTGCACTTTCAGTCAAGCAATTTGCACAAAAAAATCCGCACAAGATGGGTGTCTGGAGCTCAGACTCGAAGACGCATGTGGCTCATATGAACTCCTCTGACTTTTACGGCAGCGAAAAGTCTGTCACTGTTTCCGAAGCCGGCAGTGCGCGTATCGAGTTTGAAGGTGATGATGGCAAGACGACAGTACTGAAAGAAAAGGTAGCATTAATGGAGGGTGAAATCATCGACGCTGCTGTCATGAGCCGCCGAGCCCTGCGTGCTTTCTACGAGGAACAGATCACCGATGCAAAAAAGCAGGGTGTGCTGTTGTCATTGCATCTGAAAGCCACCATGATGAAGATTTCCGATCCGATCATGTTCGGTCATGCCGTTACCGTTTATTTCAAGGATGTTTTCGAGAAGCACGCGGCGGTGATCAAGGAATTGGGTGTCAACGTCAACAACGGTTTGGGGGATCTCCTGGCTAAGATCGCGAAGCTGCCGGACGCTCAGCGCGCCGAGATCGAAGCTGACATTAAGAATACTTATACTAGCCGCCCGGAACTGGCGATGGTGAATTCTGACAAAGGCATCACGAATCTGCATGTGCCGAGCGATATCATCGTCGATGCTTCCATGCCCGCCATGATTCGCGATTCGGGAAAAATGTGGGGCGTGGACGGCAAGTTACACGATACCAAAGCGATGATCCCTGACCGCTGCTACGCCCGCATTTATCAGGTTGTCATAGAAGACTGCAAAAAACATGGTGCATTCGATCCAAAGACCATGGGCAGCGTGCCAAACGTCGGCCTGATGGCACAGCAGGCCGAGGAATACGGTTCTCACGACAAGACCTTTGAAATTAACGATCGCGGCACTGTCCGTGTTGTGGATGCTTCGGGCAAAACGCTGCTGGAGCAAAAGGTTGAGGAAGGCGACATCTTCCGCATGTGTCAGGTAAAAGATGCGCCTGTTCAGGACTGGGTAAAGCTGGCCGTAGCACGCACGCGCGCAACCAATACCCCCGCTGTTTTCTGGCTGGACAAGAACCGGGCGCACGATGCGCAGATCATTCAGAAAGTTGCGCGTTACCTGAAGGATCACGACACAAACGGTCTGGACATCTCTATCATGACGCCCGAAGAGGCGATACAACTCTCGATTGAACGCATCCGCCAAGGTCTGGATACCATCTCTGTCACCGGTAACGTGTTGCGCGATTATCTCACCGACCTGTTCCCGATTCTTGAACTGGGCACCAGCGCAAAAATGCTGTCTATCGTACCGCTGATGGGTGGCGGAGGTCTGTTCGAAACCGGTGCCGGCGGCTCGGCTCCAAAGCATGTCCAACAGTTCCAGCAGGAAGGATATTTGCGCTGGGATTCACTCGGCGAGTTTCTGGCTCTGGGGGCTTCCCTTGAGCATCTTAGCCAGAAATATAACAACGCACGCGCTCAGGTGCTGGCCGAGACGCTTGATCAGGCCAACGGCAGGATTCTGGAAAACAACAAGTCCCCCGCCCGCCGTGTCGGTGAAATTGATAACCGGGGTAGCCATTTCTACCTCGCCCTGTATTGGGCTCAAGCCTTAGCCGCGCAGACTGCGGATCTGGAAATTCAGGCGCGTTTCACAACGCTCGCGAAGCTGCTTTCGGACAACGAGGCAAAGATCAATGCCGAATTGATTGCAGCCCAGGGAAAACCAGTGGATATGGGAGGGTATTATCATCCGGATTTTGCGAAGACATCAAAGGCCATGCGGCCCAGCGCAACCTTGAATGCAGCGCTGGCCTCCATTGCTTAAAGCGTGCCATACCTGCGCGCGCCGGTATGGTGCGCCCTGACTGAGTTCGAACAGATGTAAAAAAGGCCCGGTACTTTCGTACCGGGCCTTTAAACAAACAGGCGCCGACTAAGGAGCCTGGATGTTGGATGCTTGATTGCCCTTAGGGCCTTTCACGACTTCAAAGGTAACCTTTTGGCCTTCTTTGAGTGACTTGAAACCGCTCATATTGATCGCGGAGAAGTGCGCAAACAAGTCTTCGCTGCCATCATCAGGCGTGATGAAACCGAAACCTTTTGCATCGTTAAACCATTTAACTGTACCAGTTGCCATGTGATAACTTCCTTACAATAAAAAACGGGACCCCCCGCGAACTGTTTGAATCTAAGCCCGCACACGGCAAAACCAGTACTGCAGATACTTTGAATCAAACGCCGGAATGTATTTAACTCTCGTTTGACCGCATTTGTCAAACAGAAAATTCTAATTTACAGAACAGGCTTGAAAAAGCATCGCTAATCGTTGAGCTTGTCAGCCACATTGAGTGTCAGAATGCCCATAAATATGTCAAAAGAACACGACAACAGCACGGTACTCGCCCCGGAACGCGCCAAAACAAAACCGCCCGGCATGTACAAGGTGATTTTGTTTAACGACGATTACACCACGATGGAATTTGTCATTGAGGTCTTGCAGCGTTTTTTTGCTATCAATAGCGAACGTGCGCAGCAACTCATGCTCCAAATACACAACGAAGGATCGGCGGTTTGCGGAATTTACACGCGCGACGTGGCCGAAACCCGCGTCGCTCAGGTGACAGACTTTGCGCAACAACACGAGCATCCACTACGATGCGGCATGGAGGAAATTTGAAATGATTGCTCAAGACCTGGAAGTTAGTTTGCACCTGGCCTTTGTCGAAGCGCGCCAGAAACGTCACGAGTTCATCACCGTGGAGCATTTGCTGCTCGCCATGCTTGACAATGCCTCCGCAGCGCAAGTGTTGCGCGCCTGTCACGCCGATGTGGAAGAGCTGCGCCAGACGATCACGGAATTTATTGACTCCAACACGCCTGTTGTCCCGGGCAGTGGCGATATGGACACGCAACCCACACTCGGATTTCAACGCGTCATCCAGCGCGCCATCCTGCACGCGCAATCCGCCAATAAAAAAGAAATATCTGGCGCGAACATTCTCGCCGCACTGTTTGGCGAAAAAGATTCTCATGCGGTACATTTCCTGACCCAGCGCAACGTCAATCGTCTCGACGTGGTGAACTACATCGTGCACGGCACCAACAGGGAGCCGCAAACCAGCGCCCCACAGGCAGACACTGCGACCGAGCAACCTGCAAATGATACTGTGCTGAAACAGTACACGGTGGATCTGAACGCACAGGCACTGGCGGGCCAGATTGACCCGCTGATCGGCCGCGAGCCGGAACTGGAACGTGTCATCCAGACGCTATGCCGCCGCCGCAAGAACAATCCGCTGCTGGTAGGCGAAGCAGGGGTAGGCAAGACCGCAATCGCAGAAGGCCTGGCGCGCCGCATTGTCGAAGACAACGTGCCGGACATCCTGAAAGACGCGCATGTCTATTCGCTGGACATGGGTGCGTTGCTGGCCGGCACAAAATACCGTGGCGACTTCGAACAGCGACTCAAAGCGGTGCTGAAAGAATTGAAAGAAGCCCCGCATGCTGTCTTGTTCATCGACGAGATCCACACGCTGATCGGTGCAGGTTCTGCATCGGGTGGCACCATGGATGCCTCCAACCTGCTCAAGCCGGCATTATCGTCCGGCGCATTGAAATGTATCGGGGCGACCACCTATCAGGAATATCGCAGCATCTTCGAGAAAGATTCCGCATTATCGCGCCGTTTCCAGAAAGTCGATGTGCCTGAACCCTCCGTGGAGCAGACCATCGAGATCCTGAAAGGCCTGAAGTCGCGCTTTGAGCAACACCACTGCATCAAGTTCAGTGCTGCCGCAATCACCAGCGCCGCCGAATTATCCGCACGCTTCATCAATGACCGTCACTTGCCGGACAAGGCGATCGATGTGCTGGATGAAGCCGGTGCTGCGCAGCGTATTTTGCCAAAATCCAAACAGAAAAAGGTAGTCGGCAAGCATGAGATCGAGGAGATTATCGCCAAGATTGCGCGCATTCCGACTCGAACCGTCTCGCACGATGACCGCAACGCGCTGAAAAATCTGGATCGGGACCTGAAAGCCACGGTATTCGGTCAGAACAAGGCGATCGACGCACTGGCGCGCGCAATCAAGATGTCGCGCAGCGGCCTGGGCAACCCGCACAAACCGATCGGCAGTTTCCTGTTCTCCGGCCCCACCGGTGTGGGCAAGACCGAAGTGGCACGCCAGCTGGCATTCGCGATGGGCATGCCCTTGCATCGCTTCGACATGTCTGAATACATGGAGAGACACGCAGTATCTCGCCTGATCGGCGCACCGCCAGGCTACGTCGGTTTCGACCAGGGTGGATTGCTGACCGAGGCAATCAACAAACAGCCGCATTGCGTGCTGCTGCTGGACGAGATCGAAAAGGCGCATCCGGACATCTTTAATATCCTGTTGCAAGTAATGGATCACGGCACACTCACTGACAATAACGGGCGAAAAGCCGATTTTCGCAACGTGGTCGTCATCATGACCACCAACGCGGGCGCAGAAGCCCTGAACAAAGTTCAGATCGGCTTTACCAAGACCTCGTCCACAGGGGATGAAATGGCCGACATCAAACGGATGTTCACCCCTGAATTCCGCAACCGTCTGGATGCCATCGTCTCATTCGATCCGCTGGACAAGGATGTCATCCTGCGCGTGGTAGACAAGTTCCTGATACAACTCGAAGAACAACTGCACGATAAAAAGGTGGATGCGCTGTTCACCGATGCGCTCAAGGAATATCTGGCCGAAAATGGTTTCGACCCGCTGATGGGCGCTCGCCCGATGGCGCGCCTGATCCAGGACACCATCCGCTCAGCCCTGGCCGACGAACTGCTGTTCGGTCGATTAGCGCACGGCGGCAATGTCACCGTGGATGCGAAAGATGGCAAAGTCGTGCTGGAGTTTGAAGAAGAAGCAGTAGCGGCTTAAGAGCAGTCAAAGGTATGCCGCCGCATGAAAATCATACGGCGGTTTTTACATCGTGCCATTTAGTGAGGTGCGTTACGCACCCCGATGAATGCACACTACGCTGCCAGCCTGCGCACCACGTCCGCGATGCGCTGTGCTGATTGCTCGACCAGTTTCTGGTCTTCACCCTCCACCATCACGCGCAATAACGGCTCGGTGCCGGACGGCCGCAACAGCACACGCCCTTTTCCATCGAGCGCCTGCTCCACTTCCGCGACAGTGGCTTTAACCTCGGCATGACCCAGACAATCGACACCCTTGGCGACACGCACATTGATCAGTATTTGCGGGTAGAGTTTCAAATCCCCGGCCGCAGCGGTAAGACTTTGATTGTTGCTGCGCAGGGCGTGCAGCACTTCAAGGGCTGAAACGATACCGTCCCCGGTACTGTGTTTGTCCAGGCAAATGATGTGCCCGGAATTCTCGCCGCCCAGTTGCCAGCCTTGCTGCTGCAGCAACTCCATCACGTAACGATCCCCCACTTTCGCGCGCAAAAACGGAATACCCATACGCTGCATCGCGTGCTCGAATGCCAGATTAGTCATCAGCGTGCCGACCACACCACCGACCAGGCGTCCTTGCTCCTGACGGTGACGGGCAATCACATAGATCAACTGATCACCGTCATAAAGTGTGCCTGCGCTATCCACCATCACCAGCCTGTCGCCATCGCCATCCAGCGCGATACCCAGATCTGCCTGATGCTCAACCACCGCCTTCTGCAAATTAGCAGGCGCGGTCGCACCATAGCCATCGTTGATGTTTTTACCATCCGGTTGCACACCGATGGCGACAACCTCAGCCCCCAGCTCATGCAACACATTTCGTGCGATATGGTAAGTGGCGCCATGCGCACAATCCACCACGATCTTCATGCCGCGCAAGTTCATCGCAGACGGAAAGGTACCCTTGCAAAATTCGATATAGCGACCGACCGCATCATCCAGACGGCGCGCCTTGCCCAGCTGATTGGAAGACTCGATCACAATTTCGCCTTCCAGCCCGGCTTCAATTGCGTGTTCTATTTCATCCGGCAGCTTGGCGCCACCGGCGGAAAAGAACTTGATGCCATTATCTTCATACGGATTGTGTGAGGCGGAAATCACAATACCAGCCTGCAAACGCAGGGTGCGGGTCAAATAAGCTACAGCAGGAGTCGGTATCGGCCCTGCCAGATACACGTCGACACCGGCGGCAATGAGCCCTGCCTGCAACGCGGATTCCAGCATATAGCCGGAGATGCGCGTGTCTTTTCCAATCAATACCGCAGAGCGCTCACCCTTTGTATGCTCGGCACTCGCCAAAACGCGACCGGCGGCATAACCCAGATTCATCACAAACTGTGGCGTGATCGGAAAATCCCCGACCCGGCCACGGATACCATCGGTACCAAAATATTTTCTGCTCATTGTATTTCTCCGCTTATTGCATTCCAGATTTTCAATGCGTCTACCGTTGCCCGCACATCGTGAACGCGCACGATGGAGGCGCCGCGCTGCACGGCAATCAATGCCGCGGCGATACTGGCAGGCATTCGATGCTGCGCATCCTGTCCGCTCAGCGCACCCAGCATCGACTTGCGCGACAGTCCTGCCAAAACGGGTACGCCGAGTTCTTTAAATTTTATTAACTCTCTCAACAGTGCGAGGTTGTGTTCCAGTGTCTTGCCGAAACCAAAACCCGGGTCGACGACGATGCGCTGACGTTCTATTCCAGCCGCCTCCGCCGCGTTGATGCGTGCACGCAAAAAATGGCTCACTTCGTCCACGACATCCGTGTAATCAGGCAGCAGCTGCATGGTTAGCGGATTACCCTGCTTGTGCATCAGACACACCGCGACGCGGCTTTGTGCGACGGCCTTCATCGCCTGCGCGTCCTGCAGCGCGTTGATGTCATTGACCATATGCACACCGGCAGCGATGGCCTGAATCATCACTTCGGGTTTAAAGGTGTCGATCGAGATCGCGACTGATGAGTCTCGCAATCCTTCGATGACAGGCAGCACCCGGTCCAGCTCCTCCTGCACGCTGACGGGACTGGCGCCGGGACGGGTGGATTCGCCGCCGATGTCGATGATGTCCGCGCCCTCATTGATTAGTTGCAGCGCATGAGCTATAGCGCCGTCACGATGACCATGCAGACCGCCATCGGAGAATGAATCGGGAGTGACATTGACAATACCCATCACGATGGGACGTGAGAGATCGAATTGAAATGAGCCGCAGGACAACTGCATAAGGCAGTAGCTAGTCGTTAGCCCCTAGTCGTTAGCTACTGACAACTAACGACTAACGACTAACGTCTGCTCTTTAGATTTCCTGCGCAGGTTGCGTAGGCGTTGTGGCAGGCGGCGCAGGTTCAACCGCAGGTGCGGTAGGTGCCTGATCTTTAGGCGGCTTTGCATCCTTGGTGTTGTACTGGCTGGGCTTCGGGGGACGAGGAGGATTGCCGTCCATGATGTCGTTGATCTGGTCAGCGTCTATCGTTTCCCATTCCAGCAATGCCTTTGCCATCGCCTCGATCTTGTCGCGATGCGTCTCGATCAGATTGCGCGCCAGTGCATACTGCTGATCGATGATGCGACGAATTTCGTCATCCACTTTTTTCATGGTCGCTTCGGAGATATTCTTGTGCGTCGTCACCGAACGTCCCAGAAAGACTTCACCCTCATTTTCGCCGTACACCATCGGGCCCAGCGCATCGGACATACCCCATTGGGTGACCATCTTGCGAGCCATATCGGTGGCACGTTCGAAGTCATTCGACGCGCCGGTAGTCATCTGGTGCATGAAAACTTCTTCGGCAATGCGACCGCCAAACAGCACGGCAATCGTCGACAGGATGCGTTCCTTATCCATGCTGTAACGATCTTCCGACGGCAATTGCATCGTCAAACCCAACGCACGGCCACGCGGAATGATCGTCACCTTATGCACAGGATCGGTCTTGGGAGAAAGTTTTGCAACTACGGCATGGCCCGACTCATGATAAGCCGTATTGCGACGCTCTTCCTCAGGCATCACCATCGAACGACGTTCCGCGCCCATGAATATCTTGTCTTTGGCTGCCTCGAAATCATCCATTTCGACAAAGCGCTTGGCGCGGCGTGCTGCAAACAGTGCAGCCTCATTCACCAGATTTGCCAGATCAGCACCCGACATACCCGGTGTGCCGCGCGCGATCACATTGGCGTCAACATCCGGCGCACAAGGCACCTTGCGCATATGCACCATCAATATTTGTTCACGGCCACGAATGTCCGGCAAAGGAACAACCACCTGGCGGTCAAAGCGACCGGGACGCAACAAGGCCGCATCCAGCACATCGGGACGATTGGTCGCAGCGATCACGATCACACCGGAGGCTCCTTCAAAACCATCCATCTCGACCAGCAGGGCGTTCAGCGTCTGTTCACGCTCATCATTACCGCCGCCCAGACCAGCACCGCGCTGACGACCCACCGCATCGATTTCATCGATAAAAATGATACAAGGCGACTGTTTCTTGGCCTGCTCAAACATGTCACGCACACGTGCTGCGCCCACACCGACGAACATTTCGACGAAATCGGAACCTGAAATCGAGAAGAATGGCACCTTGGCCTCCCCTGCAATCGCTTTCGCCAACAGGGTCTTACCGGTGCCCGGGCTGCCCACCATCAGCACACCGCGCGGAATACGACCACCCAGATTCTGGAATTTGGCCGGGTCGCGCAGAAAATCTACCAATTCGGATACTTCTTCCTTGGCCTCATCACAACCTGCCACATCGGCAAAAGTCACGCGTTCCTTGGCCTCGTCCAGCAGGCGCGCCTTGCTCTTGCCAAATGAGAAAGCACCGCCCTTGCCGCCGCCCTGCATCTGACGCATGAAAAAGACCCACACGCCGATCAGCAAAATCATCGGGAACCAGGAAACGAATATATTCATCAGGAAGGACTGTTCTTCTTCGGGCTTGGCTTCGATGTTCACGCCATTTTTAAGCAGATCGGAGACCATCCACAAATCGCTGGGTGCATAGGTGCTGATGCGTTTTCCTTCAGTCGTCGTCGCATTCAACGTGCGCCCTTCAATCACGACCTTGGCGATCTGCCCTTTCTTGACTTCATCGAGAAATTGCGAATAGTCGAGATGTGCCTGTGCGGTCTGTTGCTGGCGCGTATTGAACTGATTGAATACAGTCATCAAAACCAGGGCCACAACCAACCAGATTGCGATACTTTTAAAATTGTTCAAGATAATTCCTTATACGCACGACTTCATTAAGTATGTCATTAGACTATGTATCCGCTGATTACTCAAGCTTTCCTGTCCCCAGAAGATACACTTCGCTGCTACGGTCGCGTGAAGCCTTTGGTTTGCGCGCCACGACCCTGGTGAACCTTGTTCGCATCAGCTTCATGTAAGCCTCAAACCCGGTTCCCTGAAAGACTTTAACCAGAAAACTGCCCTCCGCATTCAAGTGTTGGAAAGCAAATTCCATCGCAAGTTCCGCCAGATAGATTGATCGATCCTGATCTACCGCCCCGACCCCGCTGAAGTTGGGGGCCATATCCGAAATTACAAGCCCTACCGGTTTTCCTTGCAGACTCGCTTCAAGTTTTTTCAACACTTCTTCATCCCGAAAATCGCCCTGAATGAACTCCACACCACGCAACGGATCAAGCGGCAACAGATCAAGTGCGATCACCTTGCCGCTCTGCCCGACGATAGCGCCTGCCACCTGACACCAGCCGCCGGGGGTCGCGCCCAGATCGACCACCACCATGCCGGGTTTTAGCAAATGATCCTTTTCGTTGATCTCCAGAAGCTTGTAGGCGGCGCGTGAGCGATAGCCTTCTTTTTGGGCAAGCTGCACAAAAGGATCATTAATATGCTCACGCATCCACTGTTTACTGGTTTTGGAAGGCTTCATCGTTTAGAATCCACACCTTAAGAAAATATTGAGAAAATTATGCTAGACCTGACCGTACCAGAACGCCTCGCCCTGAAAGGCCGCGCACACCAATTAAAACCAACCGTGATGATCGGCAATGCGGGTTTGACAGATTCTGTCCTGAAAGAAATCGAGGTAACTTTAAAACTCCACGAGCTCATCAAGATTCGCGTCATGGCAGAACGCGCTGAACGTGAAGCCATCCTGACCGAGATCTGCACGAAATTGAACGCAGCACCGGTACAACATATCGGCAAAATCCTGGTGATCTACCAGGCAAACCCGGACGCGCATAAAATGGAAATTCGCCAGATGCCGCGCCACAAGGGAAAGAAACCATTGACCAAGAAACAGCTGGGCAACAGAGGCTAAAAATCAGTAAGTGGTAAGTAGCGAATGGGAAGTGGGGAAACTACCCCCTACCCACCACTTTCTACTCCCCACTCACCAGTTTTAAATGTACTGAACTTCAATAAGTTCATATTCCCTGATGCCGCCCGGCGTCTTCACCTCGGCCACATCACCGCTGCTCTTGCCAATCAACGCACGTGCAATCGGTGAACTGATCGAAATCTTGCGCTCTTTGATATTCGCTTCATCGTCACCGACGATCTGATAAGTCACGACATCGCCTGTGGTCGATTCTTCCAGAATGACAGTCGCGCCAAACACGCAACGTCCGCTGGCATTGAGCGTCGTAGGATCGATGATCTGCGCACTGCCCAATTTACTTTCCAGCTCGATGATGCGGCCTTCAACGAAGCCTTGCCTGTCCTTCGCTGCTTCATACTCTGCATTTTCGGACAGATCGCCTTGCGCACGCGCTTCGGAAATCGCATTGATTACCCAGGGACGCTCTACCGTCTTGAGTTTGTGCAACTCTTGACGCATCTTATTTGCGCCAACCAAAGTCAAAGGAATCTTGATCATACTGAAACTTTCTAAAAAATAGACGCTAGACGTTAGACGCTAGACGTTAGTTTATAAACAGTCGTTAGCCACTAGACGTTAGTTATTAGTTAAACCCGCGTAGCGGACAACATAAACTAACTACTAATAACTAGAGACTAGCGACTGCTTTTCTCTTATGTTGTGTCTGCACATCATAGACTTGCAAGGCGTCGAGATGCTGCATACCTACACAGGCTGCCCGGGCGCCTGCCAGCGTGGTGTAATAAGTCACACGCCCCTGCAATGCCGCATTCCGGATGGAATAGGAATCACGCATCACGGCAGGCTTGCTCTCCACGGTATTGATGATAAGACTCACTTCACCGTTCTTCACCATATCCACGATATGCGGACGACCTTCTCCCACCTTGTTCACCACCGTTACGGCGACACCCGCAGCCGCAATTGCCGCTGCCGTGCCTCTTGTCGCCAACAAGGTGAAGCCAAGTACAGCCAATGACCGGGCAACATCAACCGCGCCAGGCTTATCTGCTTCGCGCACGCTGATAAATACGTTGCCGCTCTTTGGCAATTTGACGCTGGCTGCCAGTTGCGACTTGACGAATGCCTCGGCGAACGTATCGCCCACGCCCATCACTTCGCCGGTGGATTTCATTTCAGGCCCCAGGATAATATCTACGCCAGGGAATTTGATGAACGGGAACACTGCTTCCTTCACCGAGTAATACGGCGGAATCACCTCGCCAGTCACACCTTGCTGCGCCAGACTTTGGCCTGCCATGCAGCGTGCGGCGATCTTCGCCAGAGGCACACCCGTCGCCTTGGATACGAAAGGCACGGTGCGTGAGGCACGCGGATTCACTTCCAGCACATACACGGTCTCGCCCTGAATCGCGAACTGCACGTTCATCAGCCCGACCACGTTAAGCGCGCGAGCCATCGCTATGGTTTGACGACGCAATTCATCTTGCATGGACGGCGCCAGGCTGAATGGCGGCAATGAACAGGCCGAGTCGCCGGAATGCACGCCCGCTTCTTCGATGTGCTCCATGATGCCGCCGATGATGACATCCACACCGTCGGATACGGCATCCACGTCCACTTCGATCGCATCGTTCAAAAAACGATCGAGCAGGATAGGCAGACGCTCAGGATAAGTCCTGGACATCACTTCAGCGTCGCGCATATAGCGCTCCAGGTCGACCTGCTCATGGATGATCTCCATCGCACGACCGCCCAGCACATTGGAGGGCCGCATCACCAGCGGATAACCGATCGCGGCAGCGCCTGCCAGACCTTCAGCCACCGTGCTCGCAGTGCGATTCGGCGGCTGTTTCAAATTAAGTGCCATCAACATCTGCTTGAAGCGCTCGCGATCTTCCGCGCAGTCGATCATGTCAGGGGAGGTGCCGATAATCGGCACGCCGTTCTTCTCCAGACCGCGCGCCAGGCTCAACGGCGTCTGACCGCCGTACTGCACGATCACGCCGACCGGCTTTTCAACGGCGACCACTTCCAGCACATCCTCCAGCGTCAGCGGCTCGAAATACAGGCGATCCGAGGTATCGTAGTCGGTCGACACAGTTTCCGGATTGCAGTTGACCATGATCGTCTCAAAGCCATCCTCACGCATCGCCAGCGCGGCATGCACGCAGCAATAATCGAATTCGATACCTTGCCCGATACGGTTCGGCCCGCCACCCAGTACCATGATCTTCTTGTTGTTCGTCGGCTTAGATTCGCATTCCTCTTCATAGGTGGAATACATGTAGGCCGTGTCGGTGGAAAATTCAGCCGCACAGGTGTCCACGCGCTTGTACACCGGGCGTATGCCCAATGCATGACGATACGCGCGCAGCGCTGCAGGATCGGTATCGAGCAAATCAGCCAGACGCGCATCGGCAAAACCACTGCGTTTCAATGTGCGCATCTCGCCCATCTGGATACTTTCCAGCGTACGGCCTACGAGCGACTGCTCCTGGCGGATCAGATCTGCGATCTGCACCAGGAACCAGCGGTCGATTTTGCTGATATCGAATACTTCATCCACACTCATACCGAGGCGGAAGGCATCCGACACTGCCCAGATACGCTCAGGGCCGGGATTACGCAACTCGGCGGTCACAGCTTCAACACTATCAAACTTGGTATCCAGCCCGTTTACGCCGACTTCCAGACCGCGCAAGGCTTTCTGAAATGACTCCTGAAAAGTGCGGCCGATTGCCATCACTTCACCGACAGATTTCATCTGCGTGGTCAGGCGGTCATTCGCCTGCGGGAATTTTTCAAAGGCGAAACGCGGTATTTTGGTAACCACGTAATCAATGGTGGGTTCAAAGGAAGCCGGTGTCGCCCCGCCCGTGATGTCGTTCTGCAATTCGTCCAGCGTAAAACCCACCGCCAGCTTGGCCGCGATCTTGGCAATCGGGAAACCCGTCGCCTTGGAGGCCAGCGCGGAAGAGCGTGACACGCGCGGATTCATCTCGATCACCACCATGCGCCCGTCGTCCGGGTTGATCGAGAACTGCACGTTAGAGCCGCCGGTTTCCACACCGATTTCACGCAACACGGCAAGGGACGCATCGCGCAGAATCTGATATTCCTTGTCGGTCAGCGTCTGCGCAGGCGCAACGGTGATCGAATCACCGGTATGCACACCCATCGGGTCCAGATTTTCAATCGAGCAGATGATGATGCAATTGTCATTGCGATCGCGCACCACCTCCATCTCGTATTCTTTCCAGCCGAGCAAGGACTCTTCGATCAGCAGCTCGTGTGTTGGCGATGCTTCCAGTCCGCGCTCGCAAATCTCCACGAATTCTTCCCGGTTGTAGGCGATACCGCCGCCGCTGCCACCCATCGTGAAAGACGGACGGATCACGGTAGGAAATCCCAATACCTGCTGCACCTGCAACGCCTCTTCCATGCTGTGCGCGATGTACGAACGCGCGGATGCCAGACCGATACGGGTCATCGCCTGCTTGAACTTTTCGCGATCTTCCGCCATGTCGATGGCTTCCCTCGACGCGCCGATCATCTCGACGTTGTATTTTTCCAGCACGCCGTGATGCGCCAGATCGAGCGCACAATTGAGCGCGGTCTGCCCGCCCATAGTCGGCAGGATCGCATCGGGACGCTCCTTGGCGATAATCTTTTCGACGATTTGCCAGGTAATCGGCTCGATATAGGTCGCATCCGCCATGTCCGGATCGGTCATGATCGTGGCCGGATTCGAGTTCACCAGCACGACGCGGTAACCTTCCTCGCGCAACGCCTTGCAGGCTTGCGCGCCGGAATAGTCGAATTCACACGCCTGCCCGATAACGATGGGGCCTGCGCCGATGATGAGTATGGATTTTATATCAGTACGTTTTGGCATATTATTCCAGACGTTAGTCGTAAGTAGTTAGTCGTTAGTTGTTGCTGTCGCTGCGCGGCTTTCATTCAAAAACACAAGGCTTGCGCGACATGTTTTGTGGGAATGCCCTTGCGGCATTAACTAGCGTCTAGCGTCTAGCGTCTAACGACTACCTTTCATCATTGCTACAAATTTATCGAACAAGCCGTCCACATCATGCGGACCTGGACTCGCTTCCGGATGCCCCTGGAAGCAGAACGCAGGTTTATCAGTCAATTCAAAGCCTTGCAATGTTCCATCGAAAAGCGAGACATGTGTTACCCGCGCGTTTACTGGTAAGGTAGCCGCATCTACCGCAAAACCGTGATTCTGACTGGTGATCATTACTTGACGGGTGGACAGATCCTGCACAGGATGGTTCGCACCGCGATGACCGAACTTCATCTTGACGGTCTTGGCACCTACGGCCAGACCCAGAATCTGATGCCCCAGACAAATACCGTATAGCGGAATTCCTGCCGCCAATATCTGCCGTGTCGCCGCAATTGCATAATCGCATGGCTCAGGATCGCCGGGGCCATTGGACAAGAACACGCCATCCGGCTGCATCGCCAGCACCGCAGCAGCAGGCGTTTTCGCAGGAACAACGGTAATCCTGCAACCACGGGAGGCTAACATGCGCAAAATATTCTGCTTCACGCCGAAATCGTAAGCAACCACATGGAAAGACGGGGATGCAGGATGCAGGATGCGGGATGCAGTCGAGGATGCAGGTTCTGCTGAATCCTGAATCCCGAATCCCGAATCCTTGATTACATCTTGCCCGTGAACAGTACCCAGCTTCCACACACCCGCCGTCCATTCGTAGGGCTTGTCGCAAGTCACAACCTGCGCCAGATCCATCCCGGCAAGCCCTGCAAAGCCGCGCGCAGCTTCAAGCGCCGCCACTTCATCCGTGCCTGTCGCGATGCAACCGCCTTGCGCACCCTTTTCACGCAGAATGCGAGTGAGTTTGCGTGTATCGATTCCGGCGATCGCCACTACGTTATTGGCTTTAAGGTATTCCGGCAGTGACTTCGTGCTGCGCCAGTTGCTCACCGTCAGCGACAGATCGCGGATCACCAGCCCGCTGGCAAACACCTGACGTGACTCGACGTCTTCGTCGTTCACCCCGACATTGCCGATATGCGGACAAGTCAGCGTGACAATTTGCCGGCAGTAAGATGGGTCAGTGAGTATTTCCTGATAACCGGTCATCGAGGTATTAAAAACCACCTCGCCTACGCGGCTACCGGCGGCTCCGATGGAAACACCGCGAAACACCGTCCCATCGGCAAGAACAAGAATTGCAGGATTTGTTTGCGTCACCAGACACCCCCAAGATAGACATAAAGAAGCGGGAAGAACCGTGAGTTCACCCCGCATAAAGATTGCGCGCATTATAGCGGATTAGCAGATGCGCATCAAACACAAGCGCAATCCCGGCAGCGACAGAGGCCTTCGATTAGTGTTATACAATCCTGCACCACCGCTCACCCGTTAATCAGGTGACGATTTATACCGGTCACACAGGAAATATCCGACATGTTTGAAGTAATTGTTTTAGCTATCGCACTCAGCATGGATGCGTTTGCCGTCTCCATCGCCCTGGGCTCCAAAGGATACACGCGGGGATTGGGACTGAAGGCGGGTATTTACTTTGGCGTCTTTCAAGGCTTGATGCCCTTCATCGGCTATCTGGGCGGGCGTGGCGTTTTAAGCTGGGTCGATGCCTATGCACACTGGATTGCCTTCGGCTTGCTTGCGCTGATCGGCGCAAAAATGATTTACGAAGGACTGCAAGAAGGCATCGAAGAAGACATCAAGGCGATCACCCATAAGGTCATGCTGATACTGGCCATCGCCACCAGCATCGATGCGATGGCTGCAGGCTTCAGCCTGACTCTTCTGAACGTTAACGCCTATCTGGCCTGTCTCATTATCGGCGTGACGACTTTTCTCTTTAGCTGGGCCGGCGTGCAGATAGGCAAAAACAGCGGCACCTGGCTGGAGAGCCGTGCCGAAATCTTCGGCGGGACGGTGCTGATCCTGATGGGAATCAAGATCCTCGTCTTCTAACCCGGACCTTGGCGAACGGCGGCACCGGACATTCCTGCCACTCCAGGATGCGCCTTCCACAGCTACTCCACTGCGGCGGCGATTGCTGCAGCCTCGATGTACAACGCTTCGAGCTGTGCCTCGTCCAGCTCCAGGATTTTCAGGCAGGCCGATCCCAGCTTGGTCCATTCCTGCGTCAGGCTCAGGCCGGACTCTCGTTGCACGATGTGCTCCGCGAGTTGGGCTGTTGCAATAAGTCTGCGGCTTTGCATGGGCAGACTGGAGCCGAGCGACTCCAGCGCCACCAGGTCGTGGTGATTGCGGATGGCAAGACAGATCTCTTCCGGCAACCACCAGCTTTGCGCCAGGATACAACCCACCATCGCGTGGTTGGTCGGCAGTGCGGCTTCCTCCACCGCGATGAAGCTGCGCACGGCATCGTTGTTGGCCTCGGCAAGCACTTTCTCGTATTGCGGGAAACGCCCGAGCAGAACCGGAATGCCGCAGTCGCGGAACAGACCGAAAGTATAGGTGTCCTCGGCGCGCAGGCCGCGTATATCGAAGTGTTGCGCCAACCAGCCGGACAAGTGGGCAATGCGCGCGGAGGCATCCCAGAAACGTTCCAGATTCGGCACATTCGGAAAGGCTTTGCGCAGGATGAGGCCTGCCACGGCGCGACTGGCTGTCTTCAGGCCGAGTATCGCGAGCGCTTCATTCACCGAACGCACCCGCTGACGCATGCCGAAGAAAGGAGAATTGGCCGTTTTGATCAGGCCGGCCGAGAGCCCGACATCGGATCCGATAATGCTGGCCAGCCGGCTGAAGTCAGGCTCGTCACGGCGCGCTTCGGTAATAAACCGGTCAAGGATGAGCGGGCAGGGGGGAATGCCGACGTCGAGGATGGAGCGCTCGAGCAGGTTGTCGACTTCTGATAGGGTGGAGTCTGGCATGGCGTCATTCATTTTGTATTCCTTGTTTGCAACCACTGGAAAAGTTTGTCTTCCGGCATCGGTCTTGCATAAAAAAATCCCTGAATGGCGTCGACACCCGCATCCAGCAGCGCATCTATCTCTTCCTGACGTTCACATCCTTCGGCCACGACGGTCATGCCCAGCTCATGACCCAGCTGGGTCATCGCCCGGACCACGGCCAGCGCTCTTCGATCTTCGGGCAGTACCGTGACAAAGGCGCGATCCAGTTTGAGCTTTTTGGCCGGGATGTCCTTCAGGTTCGCAAGGCAGGAATAGCCGGTGCCAAAATCGTCGATGGACAAGCTCACGCCTGCGGAGAGGGCGTTTTTCAGGTTCGCCTGCACCGTATCGGAAATGTCCATGAACAAGGATTCCGTCAGTTCCAGCTCCACCAGTTCAGGTTTGACGTTCGAACAAATCAGGGCTGCGTGCAGCGCCTGGGTGAATTTCGGCGACACCAGCTGCGCGCGCGAGACATTGATGGCCACCTTGGTGTGATACCCCGCATCTTGCAGCAGTCGTGCCTGCATCGCGCCCTGCAACAAGCTCCATTCGCCGAGACGGACGATAAGCCCGGTCTTTTCTGCGACGGGGATGAATTTACCGGGAGACAGGTTTTCGCCATCCACCTGGCAGCGCATCAGCGCCTCGACGGCCTCGATTTCTCCGTTCGCCAGAATGATGGGCTGATAGTGCAGGCATAACCCGCCGGTCTCAAGGGCTGCATGCAGCGTGCTTTCAATCGAAATCTCTTCGCGTGCAAGCGTAATCCCGAGTCGCCCGGGGATGGGTTCGTCGCCGGAACAAACGATGCCATCCCCCCCTTTGTCTTTAGCCGCATACATGGCGCGGTCTGCGCGCTCAAGCAAGGCGAGTGAGTTTTCTTCCATGTCATGAATGGCGATACCGATGCTCGCAGTGGGGCACAGCGTCAGATTGCCAATGTGTATCAGTTCTCCGACCGTGCTGGCCAGCTCGCGGGCAAGCTGTTCTGCGGCAGAACGGTCACAGCGGGGCACGAGGAACACAAATTCGTCGCCTCCCATCCGTGCGATTTCGGCGCGACCGCTTATCCGGTTACGGAAGCGCAGGGCGAGATCCTTGATTACCTCGTCACCTCCCGGGTGGCCGAACGATTCATTGATACGCTTGAAGCGATCCAGATCGACCCAGATGGCGGCGAACGGCTGGTGCGTCGAAGCGGCAGTGAATCTGTCGGCTGTCTGCAGGCAACCAAATCGATCCAGCAGTCCGGTGAGGGGATCAATGCTGTTCATTTTAAATCTCTCGTTAGTAGACACTGGCGATCTTTCGCTTTCGACCCAATGTAGAAAATCAAACCTTGAACACTTCAACCGCAAGCCTGACCTCAAGAGCATGGCCTTCCAAATCATTCGCCAAACTCAACAGGCTTTGCGCTGCACTCGAATTTTCTTCGGACATGGAGGAGACGCGCTCAGTGCTTTGTGCCAGGTCGTTCGCAGCGGTGGTTTGCTCGTTCAGCGAGCCGGAAATATCATCGATAACGCCGGCCACTTCGCCGAAACTTTGCTGAATTAGTTCGATGGAAGTTTGTGCAGTCTCGGCATCGACAACCCCCTGCCGTGTGGTACTCACCACTTTACCCATACTGTTGAGTGCACGGGTCGCCACATCGCCGATCTTGCCGGACATCTGGTTGATCTCGCTGGTGGCACCGGCAGTGCGTTCGGCCAGTTTGCGCACTTCATCCGCCACCACCGCAAAGCCCCGCCCCTGCTCCCCTGCGCGCGCGGCCTCAATGGCCGCATTCAACGCCAGCAGGTTAGTCTGATCGGCAATATCCTTGATGACTTTCACCACCTCGCTGATACGCGAAGCGTCCTCACCCAGACGGGACACTTCAGCAGAGGCGGTTTCAATCTCTTGCGCAGTGGTCAACAATCCGTCCACGGTTTTCTTCACCACTTGCGCGCCTTGCGAGGCGTTGCTGCGCGAGTTATTGGCAATACGCCGGGCACTGCTGCCCTGGTCGCTGATGTGGTTGGTGGACACGCTCAGTTCTTCGATTGCGGCCGCCATGCTGCTCACCGCATCGGATTCGTGATTGACGTTCTCGGCGATTTGCTGCGCGGAAGTGGCCAAATTGTGCGCCATATCGCCGACTTGATTGGCCTGGCTCTTGACACGGGCGATCATGTCGCGCAATGACGATTGCATCTGATACGCATTCGCCAACAAACTGCCCGCTTCAGGCAATTTGTCAGGTTGCTGTGAAAAATCCCCGGAAGCCATGGTATTGACCACGCTGGCGACATCCTTGGGATCCCCTCCCAATTGATTGAGCACCGATCTGATGATGACTTTAGCCAGAAACACCGACAGCGACAGTGCTACCAATACCCAGATGATAACAATGTTGCGGCGATGTTTAAAAGCCTCTTCAGCGAGCGCAATTTTTTCCGCGACTTTATCCGCGACGAAGCTATCGCGCAGCACTGTGATCTGCTTGGACAATTCGCGATCAATCCCCGCCACCGCCGCATCAGACTCGGCGGCATTTCCTTTGTGCGCGTCGATCTGCGCCAGATATTTGCCGCTGACGGCCTTGTGTTCAGCAGCCAACAGACCCAGTTTACTGATGAAATTATCAACACCCTGCTGACCGTCAGCCAGATTTTTTAAACCAGTCAATGCCGCAGCACGATGCTCCTCAAACGAAGCCTGCTGCTCGACAAATTCGCCGCGATATTTCTTCAATTTTTCCGGATCGGCGCCGCGTATCCACACGTCTTTAGCCAGCTTGACCTCTTTCAGAAAGGCGATGTTCATGGTGCCGATATCGCTCATCACCTGTATGTCGTCTTGCAGGCGCAACAGATTGCTCTTCTCATCCTGAACGGCATCATTGAGCTGCATCAAACCGAAAACGGCCATCGCCAGAAACATCACAAATGACACAGATTCCAGCGCGAAAAATTTGTTTTTCAAAGTCAAGGTGCTAAGCATGTAAAGCTCCATCAAGAATTGAACAGCTGGTGATTTTTTGTTATGACGCTTTAATATCGGCCGGGATACAAAGCCAATATGCACTACCCCCTGATATATTCACGGCGCTCCTGACTGAACACAGGATAGTTGCCGGTAGTGCGACTGGTTCGCCCCTCCCGTGTCTTGAGCTGATTTTCAGTGACGAAATTCGTTACGATGGCGAAGGATACGGGATCATCCTGTGCTAAACGGCTTTTCACAACCACAGCCGGGCGGCCGTTGATGTGAGCCGGTCGCAGATAATCGGAATAACTCATTCGATTGTCCTGACCTTGCTCGGCCAGCATGCCACACAGCCGCTCAGGCCAACTGGGCACATCGAATGCCTCACCTGTTTCCGTTACGCCGAGAATCACCCATTCAATCTGTTCACCCATCATGTTTAACTCTCTCTTGATGACGATGTTCGCGGTCGTTTCAGAACTGTTATTTGTTTTCCCGCAATTTTGATAAAACCATCAGTTGCCATATTTTTCAATATGCGCGTGATCATTTCGCGTGACGCACCCACCACATTAGCCATATGCTGATGCGTGGGTTTTTCATCAATGACAAGCAAGCCATTCTGGTTTTTGGCTAATACCAGCAGCATGTTCACCACCCTCTCGTAAGCATCCGTAAATACCAGACTCGAAATCTTTTTGTTTGCCTCACGCAGGTTGGTAACCAGACCCAACATGATCCGTTCGGCAATTTCGGGATAAGCTTGCAGGGACTTTCTGAAATTCTCCTGGCTAATTACTGTTAACTCAGTGTCCTCCATCGTCATGACTGCGGCAGAGCGCACCTCTTTGTCAATCAATGCCATCTCGCCAAAATACTCGCCCGGCTTTAGTTCACTAAGAATGATTTCCTTGCCATGTTCATCACTAAGAAATATTTTTACCTTGCCGGAATTGATGATGTAGGCACAACTGGAACGGTCACCCTCGCCCATGATGAGCGTATTTTTCGCATAGCACTCCTTCTGCCCGTTGCAAAGAAGGATATTGAGCTCATTTTTTTTTAGAGTACGAAGAAAAGATTGCGGGGAATTATTCATTAGTCTCGAATAGGTAGGGGCCAGGCGCCAGTAAGCAACAACAAGTCCTTGAGCAGGTTAAACAACATCCTTCGTAGTGCCTGCCGCCGGAACCGGAAAAACAAAAGGTAACAGCACAAGATGACAATACAACTACAATCATTTTTTCATCCGACCTTATATGAAAAAAGTGTCAGAACAATTACAAACAGATTCCGGCACTGCCTGGTAATTCCGTTTTTGCTTAAATTCAGACATTCAGCACCAATTCAATTGAATGGCGATACGAAGAATACCATTGCTGCGGTATGGTTATATAGTTACATAACTCCACCCGGCAAAAAAGGAACTTTGTCACAATTTTGAATGATTATTTTTATCCTTTGCCTTACAACTCACCGGCAGCGGAGCGCTCTCCGCCTGGCTTCCTGTCGCACCAATGAAAAAGCCGCTGAATGATCAGCGGCTTTTTCCTCAACCTGAGAACACTAACCTTTCACACTAGCCCTTCAGGCAAGTCTTCATGAATGCACGGCGTTCATCGCCTTTGAGCTCCTTGGTTTTTGCATCTGCATTGCATGATTTCATCTTGTCCTGCTGCTTAACGGGAGCCGCAGCTGCCTTGTCTTCCGGCTTGGCGGCAGCAGCAGCAGTCTTCAAAGTGTAGTCCTTGGACAGACATTTCTTCATGAAGGTTTTACGCTCATCCCCCTTGAGTGCATCTGTCTTGGCTTCCTGGTTACAACCCTTCATCTTGTCCTGTTGCGCACCTGCAAAAGCGGGCACTGATACAAATACAGAAAATCCCAAACAAGCCAATGCGATCAATTTTTTCATGAATATCTCCTTGATTAGTCGGTTGTATTTCCTAGAATATGAACGTTTCAGCACAAGACTAAAACGCAGTCATTATAGCCATATCAGCGAATTGCACCAGCGCGGCTTGCAAGCCACCTGGCACCAAAAACATCAGAAACAGCCCTTTACATCATATGGCGAGACACCATTTATCCGGATGTTGCGCGGCTGCTACAATACACCTTGTCGCGCGCCGAACTATTTGGCTACAAACAGCTATGGAACTGAAACTAAACAACCAGCAGGACTTGAATGCACGTGCATTGTTGCTCGGAGACCGGCTGGACTTGAAATCGTTCAAGATTGCCGATTGCCTGGCGACAACGCCGCTGACGCTGGAAGTAGATAGCAACGGCGGCATTGCAGTATTGTTCCGCTACGGCGTGGTAGTGCTGTTCGGCGTGCAGCATGCGGATGAAACCCGCTTCATCGATATGCTAAAACCGCTGCTGACCAATCGCTATCAGCTGCCTGAAATCGAGGAGATGCAAATCCACAGTGGCAGGGACAGCATCGGCGTGCAGAGCGGCGCGGTCTCGCTGGACGAAATCTCGCTGGAGAGTTTGCAGGTTATTGCAGATGCCCTGAGCAAGAATCTGGTGCTTACGCTCTATGAGAAAAATGTCGCCGACGAGTTCGACAAGATAGAGCCGCTGGCGCAGGAACTTGCCATTTATGGACGTGTGAGCGGCGATTCGAAAAAACTGCTGTCCAAGATCGGCCACATGCTGCTGATCCAGCACCGCATGGTGGGCCGCGCCGAAATCGGCGACAAGCCGGAAACACTGTGGAATTTTCCACACCTGGGCGGCTTATACGCCAGCATGGAAGATGAGTTCGAATTAAAGGAACGCCAATCGGCACTCGACCGCAAACTGGGGCTGATCTCGGATACGGCACAAACGCTGGCCGACGTGTGGGACAACAAGCAGCTGCACAAGCTCGAATGGTATGTGATCGGCCTGATCCTGTTCGAGATCATCCTGAGCCTGCACGACCGGCTCGGCAAGTTCCTGAGTTAAGGCTACAAATCCGATCAGTCGACTTAAGGCCGCAAGGGCATTTCCACGGAATATAAGCGATGAAACTGCTTTATTCCCGAATGAAAACCCGCCCCGCCCCTGAATCCTGAATCCTGAATCCTGAATTTTATTCTTCCTCGTCCTTGGGCAACGGGGCGAGCAAGGCCGCGATGTCGGCTTCGCCAAACTTGGTCAGGCCTGCGCTGTCCTCGGACAGAATACCGGCTGCCAGTTCGGCCTTCTTCTCTTGCAGCGCCAAGATTTTTTCTTCGATACTGCCCGCCACCACCAGCTTGTAGACGAACACATTTTTGGTCTGGCCCAGACGATGCGCGCGATCCGTAGCCTGATTCTCTACCGCAGGATTCCACCACGGATCATAGTGAATCACGGTATCCGCCGTGGTCAGATTCAGCCCTACCCCGCCGGCTTTCAGGCTGATCAGGAAAATCGGCACTTCGCCATCCTGGAAACGGCGCACCACTTCTTCGCGGTTTTGTGTATCTCCGGTAAGCTTTACATAGGTCAGATTTTCTTTAGCCAACTCTTCTTCGATCAATTCCAGCATCGACGTGAATTGTGAAAACACCAGAATGCGGCGGCCTTCACTCACCAGCTCCGGCAACATTTCCATCAGCAAGTCTAGCTTGGCGTGCTCCTTGACCTTTTTGGCACTACTGAGCTTGAGGAGGCGCGGATCGCAGCACACCTGACGCAACTTGAGCAGCGCATCGAGGATGATAATGTGGCTGCGCGCAAAGCCCTTTTCGGCGATTTCTTCACGCACCCGCTGATCCATCGCGATGCGCACCGTCTCATAAAGATCGCGCTGCGTACCCGACAATTCAACCGTGCGCACGATCAATGTCTTCGGCGGCAATTCGGTCGCCACATCTTCCTTGCGGCGACGCATGATGAAGGGCCGCACGCGCTGTGCCAGCAGATCACGCCGCATCCTGTTGCCATGCTTTTCGATCGGCGTGCGCCAGGTCTTGGTGAAGCCCTTGGCATCGCCCAACAGGCCCGGCAACAAAAAGTCGAACTGCGCCCACAACTCGCCCAAGTGATTCTCAAGTGGAGTTCCGGTGAGACACAAACGATGCCGCGCATTCAGACGGCGCACCACCTGGGCTGCCTGACTCGAAACGTTTTTTACAGTTTGAGCCTCATCCAGAATCAGCAGATGGTAGTTGTGTTCCAGCAACGCCGCTTCATCCCGCCACAGCAAGGGATAGGTGGTGAGAATCACGTCGTGTTCGGCTATCAACGGAAAATGCTCGGCGCGCTCCTTACCGTGCAAGGACAACATCCTGAGTTCAGGCGCAAAGCGCTCAGCCTCTCTTTTCCAGTTAAAAATCAATGAGGTGGGCAGAACAACCAGAGATGGCCTGTCCATGCGCCCCGATTGTTTCTCCAGCAACAGGTGCGCCAGTGTCTGGGCGGTTTTGCCCAGCCCCATGTCGTCCGCCAGGATTCCTGCCAGCCCCTGTTCACGCAGAAATTGCAGCCAGGCCAGGCCTTCCAGCTGATAGTGGCGCAGTTGCAGCGCGAATCCTTCGGGTGCCTTAACAGCCTGAATGCCCGAGGTATTCTTGAGCTTTTCGGCAAGACTCGCCACCGCGTCCACACCCTTGAACTGCCAGCGCTCCATCCCGGCCAGCGCATCGATGCGCGCCACGTCGTAACGGGACAGGCGTATCTCTTCACCGGTCGCTTTGCCGTCGAACAATTCGATCAGCGTGCGCGCCAGCGGCTTGATGCGTTCGGCAGGAACGCGCACCGCACCACCCTCGGGCAACTGCAATTCGATTGGCTCGTTGTCCTTCATCCTGTCCAGCAAAATCGCATCCAGCCAGCGCTGATCCACCTTGAACAACTCGTGCAGCATCGGTGCCAGCGCCAGGCGCTGTCCGTTCACCACGATGCCCATGTTCAGGCTGAACCAGCCGTCTTCCTGCTCATCGAATTCGCCAACCCAGGCTTCCACTTCCAGCACATGGTGTCGGAATCCCTGAGGCAGGACGATCTCCCAGCCCGCCGCCTTCATTTCCGGAACAGCCAACTTCATGAACTGCGGCCATGCTTTCTCGCTTTCCAGCCCGTACATGGTCTGATCTGGAATCGTCCCTGCCATGCCGAAACGTGACATTTCTTCCAGGCCATAGCGGCCCAGCGACTGAATAAAACGCTGTTCAAGTTTCAGATCGCGCTTCACGCGTACGGTCTCGCCATTTTGCAAGGATACGAATTCGCCGGGATGATCGGGCGACAGGACAGCATCGCCATAACGGAATTCCACGCAGGCCCAATCCCGCACCTGAGTGCCGAATCCATAGCCGCGAAAACGCCCCATATAGGCAGGCAATGAGGTGTCCAGCAGCAGCATCGGCACCAGTGGCGCTTCCAGAGCACGCAAACGGGTGGTTGTCGGCGCAGGCAAATCAGGCACCATTTCGCGCAACATCTCGGATACCACCGGGACATCGATTTCCCGAAGCGGCGGCATGCTCAGCAATTGCGCGATTTGCGGCGGTGTCTGGGCCAGTTTCAGCAAGCCGATTTCACCCGCCTTCGCATCCAGATACCAGGTAGCCTCCGGCAGTGGCAACACCACTACCGCCGCGCCACTGCGGATAATCTTGGGCACCATGCGCCCCGATTCATCCGCGCCCCAGTCCAGGCGGGCTTCCCTCACCGCGCCCTGTTTCAGGCGTATAGGGGCTGACAGCACATAGCGATTCCCCGCGACTCTTTCCATGCAAAAGAATCGCCCGCTCTCAATCAGGCTGTTCAGTATCTCGTTGCCTTGTTTACCCAGCAGAATATTGCCGTCATATTTTTCGCGCTGCTTCCACAACAGTCGCAAAATTGGCAAGTCTTCGTCGGTCACAAACTGCGGCGGCTTGATCAGCGCGCGCTCAACATTGCTCCACTCTTCGAGCGGCCCCAGCAACTGCCCGTCAGCCGACATGCGTGCCTTATAGGTGCCGACAAAATAACCTTCCGTATTAAGTGATTTCAGCAGCACATAGCATAAACGCTCCGGACGAACCGCCGGTTTGGCCTTCTTCTTTGCCGGCACGGCCTGTGCTTTTTTGAACGCCTCGACCCATTCCAGCAAGGCCGGATTCACGACAGGCGTACGCGGCAAGGACAATGCCGATAACAGCACTGCAGCGGTGTGCTTGCATTTGAATCCGACCGGGCAGCTGCACATCGGCTTGATACCCGGCATGCCTGCCGTATCCGCTTCGAATAAAATTTCTACTGAATAAGGGTGTTTTGCCGTGCCCTTCACCTGCGCCGTGATCTTGTCAGACTGAACTGTCAATTGAGTGATTGAATTCAGGTAAGCCTTGGCCTTTTGTAACTCCTGCATGGAGTACCAGCGAGTTACATCGGCGAGTGTATAGGTCTTGGCAAATGACATGAAAATATGGCGGTGACACCGCACAGGTGGACGAAAGGCGGATTATAACGCGCCGCATGGAACGCGGTGAGACTTAGATGAACTAGCTGGCGGCTGGTGGCTGGTGGCTGGTGGCAGACCGGCTAAAGATCACAGCCCCCGGCGTTCAGACTGTTTCCCGGCAAGCCCCCTGCAATCCCGCCAGAGTCTTCCGGATTTCGGCAAACAACGGACGGGCTGCAACCTCAGTCTGTCCGCAGCGGCGCTGCAATTCCCACAGCGCATCAAAAGCCGCCTGAGATTCAGGCGGAACACGCTCCAGCAATTCCTCCAGAAAACAGGAAAACGCGCGCACTTCGATGCGCTGAAGTGCCGGAGCCTGATGCTGATCTGAAATAAAGGAAGCCGCGCCGAAGTCGCCCAGCAGACATTCGCCCTGCCCGTTCCACAGCATGTTGTGCGCGTATAAATCGCCGTGCAGGATGCCCATGTCATGCAGATGCTCTGCTGCCGCCGCGATGCCGTGAGCCATGGATAATGCTGTGTTCAGAGAAAATTTTGTATCGGCAGGATAAATATCGCGCGTGCAGGATTCCAGACTGGGCGGTCCGGCAAGGTTCTTGAAACTCGCATCGATAAGCGGCATCACCAACCCTCTCACACCGTCAGGGTGCCCGCTGATCTTGCCCACAACAGAAATGATATTGGGATGATCGCCGGCAGCGATACACGCCGCCTTTTCGCTGCGCGGCAAACCATCGCTGGTAACCAGCCCCTTGAACAGCTTGACCGCCACTGCTGTCGCACCCGCAGGCGCATGCTGCCAGTCGGCTTGATGGATAATGCCCGACGCACCCTCACCCAGCTTGTGCTGCATATCGAGGCCATGCCAATGGACAGGGGTAATGGCCTGCTTCGCCACCGCAGCGGCTTCTGCCACATCCGAGAACGGGTTTCCGGCAAACGCCAGCCACGCCAGACGCGGCAAAGACAATAACCAGCCCGGCAGCGACTCGAACAAATTAGCGGAGATACGCAACAATTCCAGGTTCTGACAGGCTGCCATCTCATCCGGCAGGTTCCGCAATTGATTGCCTGCCAGCATCAGTTTTTGCAAGCGGGGGCACTGCCCCAGCTCGGCGGGTAGCGAATTTAACTGGTTGTCGGTAAGGATCAGCCAGCGCAGTGCGACTGGCAGTGAAGCTGCTGACAAGTGGCGAATCTGGTTGGCCTTAAAGCCTATCATATCCAGTTCAGGACATTCTCCCAGCACTTCGGGCACACGCGTAAATTCATTGTCGGAACAGAATATCACCCGCAACTTGTGCAACCGGGGCAGATCATCCGGCAGCTTTGATAAGGCATTGCCGGAGAGGTTGAGGATTTCCAGGGAATCTGCAAGATCGTAAATCTCGGCAGGAAAGTGCGTTAAGCCGCACGACAAATCCAGCCGTGAAATTCCTGCCAGCTTGCCGCTGCGCAACATTGAGAGTGTGTTCATTTATCCAATACCTGATTACCCGCCTGACGGGCATGGCAAAAATGCCGTTACTTATAATGCAAACGATTCTCGCAGGGATATTGCCCTGTGTGCAACTCGCAAACCCGCCATGCCCGTTTCCCTCTCCTCAATCCTCTCCCGCGTGCGGGCGAGGAGGCGAACGTTCCGCTACGCGAGTTTCACGTTAATGGGCATGTACATATAACAGCGAACCTGCAGCATAACAAGTCGCCATGCAGGCGATCTGCTATTATCCGGTCAGGCTTTTCGTTATCAGTTTATGCAGCACCTGTGAGATACGCGCCACCGAAGAGGGTCAGACAATGAACAACTCTTTTTCTGATTCTAACCGGCAACTGGTGCCGCAACCCGAACCGCACCAGGAAAAACCGGGTGGCTGGTCATTATGCGGCTATAGCTTGTTGCCACTGCTGGTATGGAGCGCGTTGGTTGTTGCTTCGTTGTTTTTCTCGTTGCACAATCTGGAAGAGTCTTCGCTTGAGCAGAGCAAATCGCAGGGCAGAGAATTATTTCATCTGGTCGAAGCGATGCGAATCTGGAACGCCAAGCATGGCGGGATCTATGTATCGCAAACCGGGCGCGATCCGCCCAATCCTTACCTGAACAAGTCGATACGTTCCACCGAAACGATCACCGGCCGGCCGCTTACGTTGTTAAATCCCGCCTATATGACCCGGCAGATTGCAGGCGTGATTGAACGCGAAGCGGGGATACGCATACATCTGACCAGCCTGAAACCGGTCAACCCCGAAAATAAAGCCGATGCATGGGAAGCGCTTGCCCTGCATGCCTTCGAGCGCGGCCAGATAAAAGAACAAATCGAGTTCGATACCATTGCCGGCATGGCGCGGTACATGGCGCCGCTATACGTTAAGCCTTCGTGTCTGGCCTGCCATGAAGGTTATAAACGAGGCGATGTACGCGGTGGTCTCAGCGTGCAATGGTCTGCTCAACCTGTCTTGTTGTCGATGCGCACCGGGTACCATCGCAGCATTGCGATTCACGCCGCTGTCTGGCTGCTGATCTCAGGTTTGCTGATAATCGTCACACGCAAACTCCTGGACAACAATGCCACCATCCGGCAATCTCAAGCAGCGCTGTCCGCGTTGAATGCCGGGCTGGAAGCGACTGTGCAAGCGCGCGCCAGACAATTGGCAGCTTCAATGCAAACGTTGCAAACCATCAGCAGCCACGCGCCCGGGATCGTATTTCAATACTTGTTGCGCCCGGACGGGAGTTCCGCGATTCCTTACGCCAACGATCAGCTATATGAGGTGTTTGGCTTGCATCCGGAAGAGGTGCGCAACAATGCAGCCTGCCTTCTCGAACAGATACATCCGGACGATGTGGCCGGCTTCATCTCGTCAAACCGCTTTTCAGCGCGTGATTTGACGCCATGGCAGCATGAGTTCCGCATCCGCGATGCAGAAGGGCGCGAACGCTGGTTATTTGCTGATACCGTGCCGCAACGACGCGAAAATGGTCTGATACTCTGGAATGGTTTCATCACCGATATCACCCAGCGTAAACGGGCCGACGCTGAGTTGCGGCGACACAAAGTAATCATCGATACCGCGCAGGATGGCTTCTGGATGGTCGATACGACGGGTAACTTGCAGGAAGTCAACCAGGCTTATGCAGACATGACCGGTTACACCATCGATGAATTACTCAGGATGCATGTCAGCGACCTGGAAGTAAGTGAGCAGAGCGCTGATATCGAAGAGCATATCGAAAAGCTCTTTACGGCAGGGCATGACGTGTTTGAAACGCGCCATCGTCACAAAGACGGGCATCAGATCGACGTCGAAATGTCCGCCACGTTCATGCGTGAACTCAATACGTTCTTTGTGTTCTGCCGCGACATCACCCGGCGCAAGCAGGTCGAAAATATCCTGGTCGAGAGCGAAAATCGCTTCCGCCGTCTGGCGGATTATGACGTATTGACCAGACTGCCCAACCGCCGGCTACTGGCTGACAGACTGGGTGCGGCGATGGCGGCCAGCAAACGCAGCGGCAGTTATGGCGCGCTGCTGTTCCTCGATCTGGATAATTTCAAACCGCTCAATGACCAGCATGGCCATGATGTAGGTGATCTGCTGTTGCTGGAGGTGGCGGATCGCCTCAAAAACTGTGTGCGTGAAGTTGATACCGTGGCGCGTCTGGGAGGGGACGAGTTTGTGGTGGTGCTGAGCGAACTGGATCAGGACAGGCAGAAATCGCACGATCAGGCGCGATTGATTGCGGAAAAGATACGCACGACCCTCTCGGAGCCCTATCTGCTGCCGTTGCACGGTCAGAGCAATAGCGTGGAGCATCATTGCAGCGCAAGCATCGGGGTGGTGCTGTTCGCAGGTCACGAACATGCGCAGGCAGACATCTTCAAGTGGGCGGACACCGCGATGTATACGGCCAAAAAATCCGGACGCAATCAGGTCCGCTTCCATCAGCAATCTGACATCAATGAAGGCGGACCTGATAACGGCAATTGACAATTATCAATTGTTCTTCGTTTTATCCCGCTCGATCAGCGCGTAGGCCGAGTGATTGTGGATGGACTCGAAGTTCTCAGACTCAACCATATAGGCGTCGATCCGATCGTCTGCATTGAGCACGGCAGCCACGTCGCGCACCATATCTTCGACAAACTTCGGGTTATCGTAGGCGCGTTCGGTGACATATTTCTCATCGGGACGTTTGAGCAAGCCATACAACTCGCAGGACGCCTGTTCCTCGGCGATACGCACCACGTCCTCGATCCAGACAAATTTGTTGGTGCGCAAGGTGATGGTCACATGTGAGCGCTGGTTGTGCGCACCGCGATCGGAAATTTTCTTCGAGCAGGGACACAGGCTGGTCACTGGAACCAGCACTTTCATCGTGATGCTGGCTTTGCCGTCTTTCATTTCACCGATCAGCGTCACATCGTAATCGAGCAGACTTTGCACGCCGGATATCGGCGCGGTCTTGTTGACGAAATACGGGAAACTCATCTCGATGTAACCGGATTCCGCTTCCAGCAACACCACCATTTCGCGCAGGATAATCTCATACGACTCAACGGAAATCTCGCGTTCGTGCCGGTTGAGAATCTCGACAAAGCGCGACATGTGTGTGCCCTTGAAATTATGCGGCAGATGCACGTACATGTTGAAGGTGGCGATGGTGTGTTGCACACCAACGCTCTTGTCCTGAACCTTGACCGGATGACGGATGCCTTTGATGCCGACACGATTGATCGCGATCTGGCGTAAATCAGCCGAACTTTGCACGTCAGGAATAGGCTTCGGAGTATTCATAGCAACTTTCTATCAGATTACAGTTAGGCAGGATTATAACCAATCCCGACAAAATTACTTGGTCAATTTACTGTTTATTGTTTTGATCAGGCCGGCAGCATCCAGACCGCAGTCTGCCAGCATTTGCGCATGCTCGCCTTGTTCGATAAAGCTATCCGGCAGCCCCAACTGCAGCATCGCCACGCCCAGCCCGTTCAGGCATTCCGCAACGGCACTGCCCGCCCCGCCCTGCACGACATTCTCTTCCACCGTGACCAGCAGTTCATGACAGGCAGCCATGCGCCGCACCAGTTCAGCATCCAGGGGTTTGACAAAGCGCATGTTCACCACCGTCGCATCCAGTTGCTCGCCCGCGATCAAGGCAGGGGCCAACATGGAACCGAATGCCAGAATCGCCACACGACAGCCTTCACGACGCACCTCACCCCGGCCGACTTGCAAAGCCTGCATCTCACGGCACACTTCCACACCCGGCCCCACGCCACGCGGATAGCGCACGGCAGCCGGTGTATCCAGTTTGATCGCGGTGTACAGCATAGCTCGGCATTCATTCTCATCGGACGGCGCCATCACCGTCATGTTCGGGATGCAGCGCAAGAAGGACAGATCGAAACTCCCGGCGTGGGTCGCGCCATCCGCACCGACCAGCCCGCCGCGATCAATCGCCAGTACCACCGGCAGTTTTTGAATCGCAATATCGTGTATCAGCTGGTCAAAGGCGCGTTGCAAAAAGGTCGAGTAAATCGCCACTACCGGCTTGTAACCATCGCAGGCCAGGCCTGCGGCAAAAGTCAGCGCGTGCTGCTCGGCGATGCCCACATCGAAATAACGCGCAGGGAATTTTTCGGCAAACTCCGCCATGCCTGAACCTTCGCACATCGCAGGCGTGATACCGACCACCCGCTCATCAACAGCCGCGATATCGCACAACCATTGCCCGAATACCTGGGTATAAGTCGGTTTGCCGGCCTGCCCTTCTGGGCTGCTCAGGACAGGTTTTGCAACGATGCCTTGTTTGCGGTCAAATTTACCCACGCCGTGATACAACAGGCAATCTTCTTCAGCCAGCGCGTAACCACGGCCCTTTTGCGTGACCACATGCAGGAACTGCGGGCCTTCGAGTTTACGTATGTTGGCCAACGTATCCAGCAAGGCATCCAGATCATGACCGTCGATCGGCCCGATATAGTTGAAGCCGAATTCCTCGAACATCGTGCCGGGGATCACCATGCCTTTGACGTGTTCTTCGGCACGCTTGGCGAACTCCAGCACCGGCGGCATGCCCTTGAGCACCTTTTCGCTGCCGCGCCGCATCGCCGCGTAAAAACGCCCCGACATCAACTTGGCCAGATAATTGTTCAAGGCGCCTACCGGACGCGAAATGGACATATCGTTATCGTTGAGGATCACCAGCAGATTGGCATTCATCGCGCCCGCGTTGTTGAGCGCCTCGAAAGCCATCCCGCCGGTCATCGCGCCGTCGCCGATAATCGCCACTGCCCGCCGCTCCGACCCTGACAATTGCGCCGCCACTGCCATGCCCAATGCCGCAGAGATCGACGTGCTGGAATGCCCGGTACCGAAAGTGTCGTAAGGACTCTCGTCGCGTTTTGGAAAACCGGCAAGACCGCCCTTCATCCGCAAGGTGCTCATCGCATTGCGGCGTCCGGTGAGAATTTTATGCACGTAGGTCTGGTGTCCGACATCCCACACCAGTTTGTCATCCGGCGTGTTGAACACCGTGTGCAGTGCGATGGTCAGCTCGACGGTGCCGAGATTGGAGGACAAATGCCCGCCGGTCTTGCTGACCGATTCGACCAGAAACTCGCGCAATTCACGCGCCAGCTGCGGCAATTGCTCGCGCGAAAGATTGCGCAAATCTTCAGGTGTGTTGACGGTATCGAGCAATGAGTACATCAAAACTTTCGCAACACAATGAAATCGGCGAGCTCACGCAGGCGCTGCGCCTCATCGCCAAACTCAGCCAGACTATTCAGTGCTTCCGCGTGCAGATTCTGTGCCATGTTCCGTGCGGCTGGAACACCCAGCAGCGTGACATAAGTCGGCTTGTCGTTATCGGCATCCTTGCCTGCGGTCTTGCCCAGGGTTGCGGTATCAGCACAGGCGTCGAGCACATCGTCCACCACCTGAAACGCCAGTCCGACACACTTACCGAAATGATCGAGGCGGGCCAGTTGCTGCGCTGAAACTGTCCCGCACTGAGCGCCCAGCAAAACGGCTGCACGTATCAGCGCGCCGGTCTTGTGAATATGCATGTTCTCCAGTTCAGGCAGACTTAACGACTTGCCGATGCTGTCAAGATCGATCGCCTGCCCGCCTGCCATGCCACGCGAACCGGAAGCCACCGCCAGCAACCTGATCATCGCCATCTGCTGCTGCGGGCCGTCGCTTAAGCGATGCTCAGCCAGCAATTGAAAAGCCAGTGATTGCAGGCTGTCACCAACCAACAGCGCAGTCGCGTCATCGTATTGCACATGACAAGTCGGCTTGCCACGGCGCAACACATCGTCATCCATGCACGGCATATCGTCATGCACCAGCGAATAGGCATGAATCAATTCGACTGCCGCAGCCACGATGTTGACGCGCGCCACATCCGCCCCTGCCAGCTCGCCCGCTGCAAACGCCAGCAAAGGGCGCACACGCTTGCCGCCATCGAGCACGGCATAACGCATCGCCTGGTGCAGTCGCTGCGGGGCAATCTCAGGTTGCGGCAACAAACCACGCAACACCTCTTCGAATGTGGATTGGCGGGTGGCCGCCCAGCTTGTGAAATCGGTATTCATCATGGAACCTCGCTCACGGATAGCTCTTTCAACACGCCCTCTTCCAGCACGCGCACCTGCTGCTGGGCGTCTTCGAGGCGACTGCGACAGAATGTCAGCAATTCGGCACCGCGTTTATAAGCCGCCAGCGAATCTTCCAGCGACAGCTTGCCCGCCTCCATGTCCGCGACGATTTCTTCGAGCTCGGCCATTGCCGACTCGTAGCCCAGTGGTTTTTGAGATTTTCCGGCCATTTCAGTCTTCTGCGTGGGAAAGAGTAGCATTTTACCCAACGCACCCTGTCTGAGCCAATTTTTGTTGCCCTCACCCCTGATTTAAGCGAAAATCGCACTCTTTCCCGTAATAAACATATTCACTATTTGCAAGGATGACGTGGGTTTGTCCAATATCGCTACCATGAATCAACTTACCCCGGCCCAGGTTCAACCACCGCTCGGCTGGTACTTCGACCCCAAGATATTGGAGGTTGAACAGCGGGTGCTTTTCGAACAAGGCCCCAACTATGTCGGCCATGAATTGATGGTACCCAGCCTGGGCGACTATCAGGTGCTGCGCGATGAGGCGCAAATGCTGGTGCGCAACCCGAACGGCGTGGAGCTGCTGTCCAACATCTGCCGCCATCGCCAGGCCACCATGCTGCAAGGCCGGGGCAACGCGCAACACATCGTTTGCCCGCTGCATCGCTGGACTTACAAGACCGATGGCGAATTGCTCGGCGCGCCGCATTTCCCGGAAAACCCCTGTTTGCATCTGAACAAGTCGCCGTTGCAAAACTGGAACGGCATGCTGTTCTCGGGCGAACGCGATATCGCGAAGGACCTGGCGAAAGTCGGCGTGATGGAGGATCTGGATTTTTCCGGCTACATGCTCGATCGCGTGCAGGTAGACGAATACGCATTCAACTGGAAGACTTTCATCGAGGTGTATCTGGAGGACTACCACGTCGTGCCGTTCCACCCGGGGCTGGGCAACTTCGTGGACTGCGACGATCTTAAATGGGAGTTCGGCGAACAATACAGCGTACAGACGGTCGGCATCAAGAACGCGCTGAAGAAGGTCGGCAGCGCAGCCTATGGCGACTGGCAGGAACAGGTGCTGCGCTATCACGGCGGCAAGCTGCCTAAATACGGTGCGATCTGGCTGACTTACTACCCGAACATCATGGTCGAGTGGTATCCCGGCACACTGGTCATCAGCACGCTGGTGCCGCGCGGTGCGGAAGCCTGCACCAATATCGTCGAATTCTATTATCTGGAAGACATCGTGTTGTTCGAACGCGAATACGTCGAAGCCGAGCAGAAGGCTTACAACGAGACCGCGATAGAAGACGACGTGATCTGCGTGCGCATGAACCAGGGACGCAAATCGCTCTATCAGCGCGGCATCGAAGAACACGGCCCGTATCAGTCGCCCACCGAGGACGGCATGCTGCATTTCCACGAGTATCTGCGCCGCAACCTTGCGCCGCACCTTTGATCGCCGCCCCGCGTGACGGGGACAGCGGCATAGCATGGGTTCGTTGTGGATGCTGGTGGCCGGCTTTCTGTTCGCCTGCATGGGTGTATTCGTCAAACTCGGCTCAGTCCAGTTTTCGTACATCGAACTGGTGTTCTACCGCTCAGCTTTAGGCCTGCTGATTGTGTATCTCATCATGCGATCACAGCGCGTGAGCCTTGCCACACCGCACTGGCGTAATCATCTGTTGCGCGGCATCTCGGGCACGGTGGCACTGGCGCTGTTCTTCTACTGCATCACCGTGCTGCCGCTGGCCACCGCCATCACGCTCAACTACACCGCACCGATGTTCCTGACCCTGCTCTCCATGCTGGTTTTCAAGGATCGCTTCCATCTGCCACTGACGATTGCAATCACGCTGGGATTTTGCGGCGTGGTGTTGCTGCTGCACCCGATACTGGCGCGCGACCAGCTGCTGACCGGCCTGCTCGGGCTGATGTCCGGATTCCTGGCCGGCGTCGCCTATCTCAACGTCAAACAACTAGGGACGCTTGGCGAACCGGACACGCGCACGGTGTTCTATTTCAGCCTGACCGCAACGATAGTCAGCGGTGCCTGGATGCTGTTCGATACGGTGCATGCCATCACGGTGCACGGTTTTTTGATTCTGTCAGGGCTAGCCCTCACCGCCACCCTGGCGCAACTCGCCATGACCCGCGCCTACCGCACAGGCCGCACACTGGTGGTCGGCAGCCTGGCTTACAGCACCATTATGTTCGCGAGTCTGTTCGGCATGTTGCTGTGGAATGAAACCCTGCCGCTATCAAGTTGGTCAGGCGTGGCGCTCATCATCGCCAGCGGTGTGCTAAGCTTGAGCCTGTCACCAAAGCATCCATCATCCAAATAAAAAGGCCTCACTATGATTACCATCGAACAATCCGACAACCTCGTCAACGCCGCCGTGCTGGGCGAATTCACGATCGCCGATTTCAAGGCATTCGAAGAGCAATCGTTAGACAAACTCAAATCGTCCGACTCGCTCAACCTGCTGTTCGATCTGCGCGCCATGCTCGACTACACGGTGGATGTCGCGTGGGAAGAAATCAAATTTTTCAGCCGCGAACACAATCATGACTTCAGCAAGATCGCTGTCGTCACCGACAACCAGTGGATCACATGGCAAGCCTGGCTGTCACGTATTTTCGTCGATGCCGAAATCTGCGTATTTACCGACTACGATGAAGCTATGGCGTGGGTACAAAAATAAAGGACTGAGGACTGAGGACTGAGGCCGCAAGGGTCTTCCCCGCACAACTAAGGGGCTGCGTCCCAAGTTGTTGCGTGAAGGACTGAGGAGCGCAGTATTTTCGGGAGATGACGCCGTGTTTGAATTTTATTTAAAAAATCAATAAGATAAATAAAATAGATCAGGCTATGCGGCAACCGTCGCCCGCTTTCACGGCACTTTTGAAATCGAATATACGTTAGAAGCCTATGCCCACCAAACCACTAGACCGTCTGATGTTTGTCCAAGGAGGCGTATGCTTTTTTTGCAAACAACCTTTGCCCAAGACAGAGGCAAGTGTTGAGCATCTACTTGCCAGCGCCAATGGCGGAGGCAACAGCGACGAAAACTGCGTCGCTTGCTGCAAGGCGGTTAATGCGCTGCTCGGCAGTATGTCGCTCAAAGAAAAATTTCAGGTCGTGCTCAATCAGAAAGGGCAGTTCAAATGCCCCAACGGAGCTGGCTCTGCCAAAGCAGCGGCAAAGCCAAAAGCATCGGCTATTGCAAAGCCAAATGATGAAAAGCTCGCGCTGGTTATTGCCAACCTAAAGCAGCGCGGCAACTCTAAACCAAGCACACTCAAGACCCTCACGAGTTCAGTCTCATCCCTCTTTCCCAAGGGCATTTCTGAGGCCGATCTCGCCGCATTGATTCAGCAATTGCAATCAACGGGCAAGGTTACCGTGGAAGGAAGCAAGGTTACCTATGCGCTCTGAATTAACGGCTTCTAACCTACGTTCGTTCGAGCGGGACGGCGCAAAAGCGCGCATCCCCTCAATTCAACGTTAGCCCTTATGCGCGTTTACGAGATATTAGGATATTAGGGGCAGACTGATATTAGGGTCAGACTAGACTGATATTAGGGTCAGACTCGAATTCCAGAGACGCAGTTTTTAATTTCGTAATGCGCGTCATGAGTTCCTCCCTTCTCCCTTCTCCCTTCTCCCTTCTCCCTTCCCCCTTCTCCCTTCATTCAGAAACAGGAGCTTTAGCTCCGTTGTTTCGTGGGAAGACCCTTGCGGTCTTCTCGCCACTCGCCACTCGCCACTCGCCACTCACCACTCGCCTCTCGCCTCTCGCCTCTCGCCTCTCGCCTCTCAATTCACCATGCTTATGTTCGCTGCCGTACAGAATTTGCGAAGGGACAGGCGCATTGTGGCACCTGAGCTGCGACGGGCGTAAATGACGAACTGCTTGCCGGCAATCTTTCATAACTTAAGCAAAGATCAGCAACCCGGGCGGACTCATCCTTACCCGTTGAAAAATGCGAACAAGCATATTAATTATTGATTAAAGCGCCGATATTTCGAAACCGCTGCATGTCCACCACTCACAAAAAAACCACAACGGATTCCTACTATGCATAGCAACGAAACGAAGAAATCCAACGGAACCGGGGATGAGTTGTCATTGAGCGCTGAGCAGCAACAGGCTCACACGAATCTCGCCATCATGAACCGGAACCTTTCTACAGGTTCATTCCGGGCGAAACCGGCATACGTGCTTACATTCGATAACCCTGCATATGCACGCAAGATGGCATGATGACCTCCCCGCACAACCCGAACCACAACCACCTGCTCGCTGCACTGAACCCGGCTGAATCCGCGCGCCTGACACCCCACCTTGAACTGGTGCCGATGCCGCTCGACGAGGTTTATTACGAGTCCGGCGGCAGATTGCCGAATGTTTACTTTCCCACCACTGCCATCGTATCCCTGCATTCCGTCATGAAAAACGGCGCGTCAGCCGAAATTGCCGGGGTGGGCAATGAAGGGTTACTCGGCATTTCGCTGTTCATGGGCGGCAATACGAGGCCCAGCCGGGCTTCGGTATGCGTGGCCGGATATGGTTACAAACTGAAAACGCAATTGTTGATGGATGAGTTTAACCGGGGCGGCGCATTGCAGCATTTGCTGCTGCGTTACTCCCAAACGCTGATCACCCAATCCTCACAGACGGCAGCATGCAACCAGCATCATACGGTAGAGCAGCAACTATGCCGCTGGCTGCTGCTAACGCTGGATCGCACCCCGTCGAATGAGCTGATCCTGACGCAGGATCTGGTCGCCAGCATGCTTGGGGTGCGCCGCGAAGGCATCATGGAGGCAGCCGGAAAGTTGCAACAGGCAGGTTTCATCCATTACCGCCGAGGCCACATTAACGTGCTCGACCGCGCAGGTCTGGAGCAGCATGCCTGCGGATGTTACAACGTGGTCAAAACTGAATTCGACCATTTACTAAGAAATGGCGCGCAGAAACCGGCGACTTCAAGTGCGTGGAGCAATGCTAATGGCATGAACCATTTCCAGCGTAACTACTGCAGTCCATAAGCTACTCAAAAACGGTCAAGCCTGCGCCTGAGTGCAGTGCCATACAAAACAAAAAACCCGCCTGAGCGGGTTTTTCTTTGCACTACGAATCCAGCCTGAATTACTTCAGCTTGGTTTCTTTGTACATGACATGCTTGCGAACCACGGGATCGTACTTCTTCAATTCGATCTTGCCCGGAGTGGTGCGTTTGTTCTTGTCCGTAGTGTAAAAATGGCCGGTGCCAGCACTGGATTCAAGTTTAATTTTTTCGCGCATTTTCTAGCTCCTTAGATTTTTTCGCCGCGTGCGCGCATTTCAGTCAATACGGACTCGATACCATTCTTGTCGATGGTACGCAATCCAGCATTGCTCAAGCGCAGGCTGACCCAGCGATTTTCTGCTTCTACCCAAAAACGACGACGTTGCAGATTAGGCAAGAAGCGACGCTTGGTTCTGTTATTCGCATGTGAAACATTGTTACCGCTCATCGGGCCTTTGCCCGTCACTTGACATACTCGCGCCATGCTTCTACTCCAACCGATTTTCAAAAGAGCGCGGATTTTACAGGCGGAATCAAAAATATTCAACCTTAATTTTATTTTCCTGCTTCACGGCATCGATTCGGCATTGAACGAACGCATGCTTCATGAAATCGACAAGCAATTCCGGGCGGGCACGCGCGCAGAATTAGGCTAAAATCGCGGCAAATTCACGAACGAGCTGAATCATGCTAAATATGGATAACAAAGAAGAGCAGGCCGCCACGCAAAAAAACCTGTTGCAGGTAAACCGACTGCTCCACAAGCATAAACTGATCGAAACCCTGGCACACAAACAAAACCTGGTTGAATTGCAGGTTCGGCTGGAGCAACTCGATGCCCAGGCTGTCGCACGCATCCTGGAAGCTTTGCCAACTGATGATCGTGAAATCATCTGGCAGTTAATTACAGAAGAACGCAAAGAAGAAATTCTGCTGGTGATCTCGGACGATGTGCGGACCGAACTGGTCGCAGAGGCAAAACCCCAGAACCATAGCATGACCATACGGGTGTTTGACCTGTTTGAAGGGCGCTTGCGTCAGATCCCGATAGCCAACCGTGAAGACCTGGCCAAAGCCAACCCCATCTGGATTGATCTGGTAGCGCCCGACGATGAGCAAATCGCCTGGGCCCGCGAACTGTTTGAAGTGGATCTGCCCAATCCGAAGGAATTGACCGATCTGGAGACCAGCGCACGTTTCTATGTGGATGAGGGAGGCGCGGTCCATCTGCACTCCGACTTTCTGCTCGACCGGGAAGACGAGTCACGCAACGTGGCGGTTGCGTTCATTTTGCACAAAGGCACGTTGTTCTCGGTGCGCAGCGAAGAACTGCCGGTATTCCGTTTGCAGCGTTTACGTGCGAGAGCGCAATCCAACTACGTATCCGAGGCCAAGGATGTGCTGCTCGATCTGTATGCCGCTGACGTGGAATATTCGGCGAATGCGCTGGAGGATGTTTACGCCGATCTGGGTGCAGTCGGCAAACAAGTGCTCAGATCCCATATCACCGACGATGAAGCGGCCGTCATACTCGCCTCCATCGCCGAAGAAGAAGACCTCAACGGGCGCATACGCCGCAATGTGCTGGATACCCGGCGCGCCCTGTCTTTTTTGATGCGTGCCAAATTTCTGTCGGAAGCACAACATGAGGACGTGCGCGAAATTTTGCGCGACATCGAATCTCTGGATGGACACACGGCTTTTCTGTTCAACAAGATCAACTTCCTGATGGACGCCACAGACAGCTCGATCAATATCAACCAGAACAAGGACATCAAACGCCTGACCATCATCAGCGTGGTATTCATGCCGCTCAATGTACTGGCAGGTATCGGCGGCATGTCCGAATATTCGATGATGACCCAGGGCATTTCCTGGCCTGTTTCCTACGCTGCCTTCACCATCGGACTGTTTATCGTCGGCTGGCTAACCTTTGTCGGTTTGCGTTATGCAGAAAAGCGAAAATCAAGAAACAGCCTGACCGCGATCAGAAAATCCAATTGATTAGCCACAAGCTGCAAGCCAGAAGCTACAGTTAATGTAATAATACTGTCATATAAGTTACATAATATCTGCGTCGGGTCAAAGCGCAGTTGCCTACAGTGGCATTGACGGCTGAAACCGGGAAAACCAACCTATCCATCAGGAGAAATTATGAACCGCAAGCTCAAGCAACTCATCCTCGCACTCGCAGCTACATCTGCATTCGCTTACGCAAGCGTAAGCTGTGCAACCGACATCACCGGCGCAGGCGCCACTTTCCCGTACCCGATTTATGCCAAATGGGCTGAAGCCTACAAGGCACAATCCGGCACCAACATGAACTATCAGTCCATCGGTTCCGGCGGCGGCATCAAGCAGATCACCGCAAAGACAGTCGATTTCGGCGCATCCGACATGCCGCTCAAACCAGAAGAACTGGACAAGAACGGCATGATGCAATTCCCAACCGTGATTGGCGGCGTGGTTCCTGTCATCAACGTGCTCGGCATCGAAAACGGCAAGTTAAAATTAGATGGCAAAACGCTGGCTGACATCTACCTGGGCAAGATCACCAAGTGGAATGATGCTGCGATTGTTGCATTGAACAAAGACCTCAAGCTGCCAGACGACATCATCACCGTCGTACACCGTTCCGATGGCTCCGGCACCAGCTTCATTTTCACCAACTACCTGTCCAAGGTCAGCGCTGACTGGAAAGCCACTGTAGGTGAAGGTACTGCTGTTTCCTGGAAAGCCGGTACCGGCGGCAAGGGCAACGAAGGCGTGGCGTCTTACGTACAACGTATCAAGGGCTCTATCGGATATGTTGAATATGCTTATGCCTTGCAAAACAAGATGAGCGCTGTACAAATGAAGAACCGCGCCGGCAACTACGTTGCAGCGGATGAAAACAGCTTCAAGGCCGCAGCTGCGGGGGCTGACTGGAAAAAAGCACCTGGCTTCTACGAAATCCTGACTGACGAACCAGGCAAGGCAACATGGCCTATCAGCGGCGCAACCTTCATCCTGATGCACAAGCTGCAGGACAAGCCTGAATCTGCTCTGGCTTCGCTGAAGTTCTTCGACTGGGCTTACGCAAAGGGCGACAAACTGGCTGGCGATCTGGATTATGTAACACTGCCTGATGAAGTAAAAAATCTGATTCGCGGTGCATGGAAATCACAAATCAAGGATGCGCAAGGCAAAGCCATCTGGAAGTAAATATATAATGCGTGGCTGACACAGCACGATCACGAGGGGCGTGTGCCCCTCGTGTTTTACCTTTAAGCCGACTGTTTATCTAACCAAAAGCAAATCACTATGTCGATGTTTTCACACGAAGCTCGCCTTAAACGGCAATCCATCTTCGACGCACTATTTCGCAATCTGACGCGCCTGGCAGCATTCGGCGTACTCGCATTGCTGGCCGCGATCTTAGCCTCGCTGGTCATGGGCAGCATGCCCGCAATTCATGCATTTGGCTTCGGCTTTCTGACCAGTTCCGAATGGGATCCGGTCAACGATAAATTTGGTGCGCTGATTCCCATTGTCGGCACACTCATCACCTCCGTCATCGCGCTGGTCATCGCCATCCCGGTGAGCTTCGGCATCGCCTTGTTTCTGACGGAACTCTCCCCGCGCGTATTGCGCCGCCCCTTAGGCGTGGCCATTGAGTTGCTGGCGGGTATTCCCAGCATCATCTACGGCATGTGGGGCCTGTTTGTGTTCGCGCCGCTGTTTGCCGACCATGTCGAACCGTGGCTCAACCAGCATATCGGCACCCTGCCCTACATCGGCCCGTTCTTCTCCGGCCCGCCGATGGGGATCGGCATCCTGACCGCCAGCATCATTCTCGCCATCATGGTAATCCCGTTCATCGCCTCCGTGATGCGCGACGTATTCGATGTCGTCCCCACCATGCTCAAGGAATCCGCTTACGGACTGGGTTCGACCACCTGGGAAGTCATGCTCTCCATCGTATTGCCGTACACCAAGGTCGGCGTAGCGGGCGGCATCATGCTGGGTCTGGGACGCGCGCTGGGCGAGACGATGGCGGTTACCTTCGTCATCGGTAATTCTCATGAACTGACCAAATCGTTGCTCAATCCGGGCAACAGCATTTCATCTGCGCTGGCCAACGAATTCACCGAAGCATTCGGCGAGCTCTACACCGCCTCGCTGATCGAACTCGGCCTGATCCTGTTCTTTATCACTTTTGTGGTGTTATCACTCGCACGTTACATGCTCTATAAGCTTGGACAACGTGAAGGAAAGGCCGCGTAAACCATGATTAATCTCTACACAAGGCGCCGCATCGCCAACGCAACCGGATTGTCCGTTGCGGTATTAGCCATGGGCTTCGGCCTGTTCTGGTTATGCTGGATATTATGGACCCTGCTGGATCACGGTCTGCCCGCGCTCACCTCGGCCGTGTTTACGAAAATGACCCCGCCGCCCGGCAGTACGGGCGGCCTGCTCAATGCCATCTTCGGCAGTCTGATGATGACGGTCATCGGCACCCTGATCGGCACGCCGATCGGCATTCTGGCCGGCACCTATCTGGCGGAATTCGGCCAGCGCGGCTGGCTGGCTCCGGTCACACGCTTCATCAACGACATCTTGCTGTCCGCGCCTTCCATCGTCATCGGCCTGTTTGTCTATGAAGTGTATGTCGTTCATGTCAGACACTTCTCCGGTTGGGCAGGAACCATTGCCCTGGCTATTATTGTCATTCCGATTGTGATACGCACCACCGAGAACATGTTGCGACTGGTGCCTTCAACCTTGCGCGAAGCCGCCGCAGCGCTTGGTGCGCCGCAATGGAAAATCATCAGCTTTGTGACCTTGCGTGCTGCCCGCGCCGGCATCATCACCGGCATCATGCTGGCCATCGCGCGCATCAGTGGCGAAACCGCACCGCTGTTGTTCACCGCGCTCAACAATCAGTTCTGGAGTGACAACATGAACCAGCCGATGGCCAATTTGCCGGTCGTCATCTTCCAGTTTGCAATGAGTCCATACACCGACTGGCAGAATCTGGCCTGGGCGGGCGCGCTGCTGATTACCTTTAGTGTACTGACGCTCAATATCCTGGCGCGTGTACTGTTCCGTCAAAGTGCTTCAACACATTAACAAGGCCTCACAATGAACGCTGAAAACATCGCTAAACCAAGAGTCGTCGTCAAAGATCTCAACTTCTTTTACGGCAAATATCGCGCACTCAAAGATATCAATCTGGACATCGCCGAAAAGAAGGTTACCGCCTTCATCGGCCCGTCCGGCTGCGGAAAATCCACGCTGCTGCGCACCTTCAACCGTATGTATCAGCTCTACCCGCAGCAGACGGCCACAGGCTCCATCATGCTCGACGGAGATAATATTCTTGATAAGCATCAAGATCTTAACAAGCTGCGCGCAAAAGTCGGCATGGTATTCCAGAAGCCCACCCCGTTCCCGATGTCCATTTATGACAACATCGCATTTGGCGTCAAGCTCTACCATAACCTCTCCAAGAATGACATGGACGAACGCGTTGAATGGGCATTGAAGAAGGCAGCCCTTTGGGGCGAAGTCAAAGACAAGTTGAAGCAAAGCGGTATGGGGTTATCCGGCGGTCAGCAACAACGCCTGTGCATCGCACGCGCAATCGCCGTCAAACCGGAAGTGCTGTTGCTGGATGAGCCGACTTCGGCGCTGGATCCGATTTCCACGGCTCACATCGAAAAGCTGATCGACGAGTTGAAGGAAGATTTCACCATCGTCATCGTCACCCACAACATGCAACAGGCCGCGCGCGTATCCGATTACACCGCCTATATGTATCTGGGAGATCTGATCGAATTCGGCGATACCAGCACCGTCTTTACCAATCCTGTACGCAAAGAGACTGAAGACTATATAACTGGTCGCTTTGGTTAAGCGAACAGTTATATAGCAGCGAAACAATCGAGTCTTATAGGCTGAGTTATTACATTACAGGTCGTTTTGGCTAAACATCCGGTTATGTAACAGTGAAACAAGTGGTTTATATAGGCTGAACTACGACATCACGGGGCGCTTCGGCTAACCTGAAATGAAAAAGCCCGGCATGCCGGGCTTTTTCAACACTGCGAACTGTTAATTGCGCTCGCCTGAACGATAGCGCCTGTCTTCCTGACGATAATCCTGAGGCTGATTGTAGCGGTTCGATTTTGTCTGATCCTGAATCAGGCTGATACCCACCTGAACCGTATTGCCGGGCTGATAGGGCAGTGTCGTTGTAGCCTCCTGACCGTTGTAGCGGTAAGTCACGGTATAACCCTTGATGACATCGCGATAATTTTCAACATCACGGCAGCGTTCGACCTGCGCTGTGCGCGGCTGATCTGGATTGGCAATCCGGTCACCTACCAACACACCCGCCAAGCCGCCTGCAGCCGTCGCCGCCTTGTTTCCGGAACCGCCACCGACCTGACTGCCAAGCAGTGCACCGGTTATCCCGCCTATTATGCTGCCCGTTGCCGAGCGGTTGCTGTCCGGGTTGGATATGCGATCACCCACCACAGCTCCTGCTACCGCACCCGCACCCGTGGCAACCGTGCTGCCATGCCCGCCACCGACCTGGCTACCCAGCAGACCACCTGCCACACCTCCGACCACCGCGCCCCCCATGGAACGCTCTCTGGGCGCGCTCTGCACGCTTTCGTTCCAGCACTCGCGTCGCGGTTCATTGATGCGTTCATAAATCGGCGTACTGGAGACGACTCTCGCTGTATCTACAAAATCAGCCGCATTGGCCGAACTATACAAGGCAACAAGGCTCAACATCAACAGACTCTTTTTCATTTTCAAAACTCCCCCAACGGGCATGGCACATAAGCCAACCCTGATAGAAATACTCGCATGCCCGTTTCCCTGATGAAACAACTAGCCATTCCACCAGGCAAACACAAAACGGTTGCCATGTGGCTGGTTATCTCCTCAACCCTCCCCCCAAACGGGGAAGGTGGACAAGGTCTCACTACGCGAGCCCCACATTCATTGTCCGCATTTCCGGAACGGTATTATGACTACACTTTTGCCGATGGGTTCAACAAATCAAAAAATGAAGAGTGGAGAGTGGAGAGTGGAGAAGGGAGAAGGGACTCGAATCCTGAATCCTGAACGTAGCGGTCGCAGCGTTAGCTGCGGGAACCGCACGGCCTACCTCTTGATTCAGGAGCTGACACTTCAGTGCCTCTTGCTCCGTGGGAAGACCCTTGCGATCTTGCGGCATGAATCCTAAACTGACCGCTGGCGATGGCGTACAAATCCGACCATCGCTGGCAGGAAAGACACCAGAATCACGCCGAGAATAATCAGGGTAAGGTTGTTTTTAACGACAGGAATATTGCCGAAAAAATAACCCGCCAACGTCAGGCTGCCTATCCACGCGAAGCTGCCCAGCGCGCTATACAACACGAACAGTCGATAACGCATCAGGCCTACGCCGGCAACAAAGGGGGCAAACGTGCGGATAATGGGCATGAAACGGGCAAAGAGAATCGTCTTTCCACCGTGCTTCTGATAAAAAACATGAGTCTTGTCCAGATGTTCACGCTTGAGAAATTTACCCTCAAGGCGCATGAACAAACGCATGCCGATCAGACGACCGACCCAGTAGTTGGTGTTGTCGCCGCTGAAGGCTGCCAGCATCAAAATTGGCATCAGCCATTGCAGTTGCAACGCATCCATGCCGCACAAGGCGCCAGCAACAAACAGCAATGAATCGCCGGGCAGGAAAGGCGCGAACACCAGCCCTGTCTCGGCGAAAATAATCATGAATAGTATGGCATAGACCCACACGCCATAGTCCTGCACCAGGGCCATCAGGTGGGTATCCAGATGCAGGACGAGGTCAATCAGGGTAGTGAGCAATTCCAAAGCGAATCCAATTCAAATTTAGCGGGTAGCTAGTAGCCTGTGGATAGTCGCTGTCAGCTACTTGCTACTCGCCACCAGCTACAGGCTGTTTTTTACGGCAGCACTTCTTCGGCTTCGACTTTTTCAGGCTTGATGAAGTCTTCACGCGACACGCCCAGCCACAGCAGTATCGGACTGGCAACCAAGACCGAAGAATAGATGCTGAACAGAATCCCGATCGTCAGTGCCATCGCGAAATAATGCAGCGTCTCGCCGCCCAGGAATAACATCGCGCCCACCATCATCTGGGTGCAACCGTGGGTGATGATGGTGCGTGACATGGTGCGCGTGATCGCGTTGTCGATGATTTCAGTCACTTCCGCTTTGCGCATCTTGCGGAAATTTTCACGGATACGGTCAAACACGACCACCGATTCATTCACCGAATAACCCAGCACCGCCAATACTGCCGCCAGCACCGACAACGAGAATTCCCATTGGAAAAAGGCGAAGAAGCCGAGGATGATCACCACGTCATGCAAATTGGCGATGATCGCGGACAAGCCGAACTTCCATTCGAAGCGTATCCACAGATAACCTACGATACCTAAACTGACCAGCAACAGCGCCATCGCACCGTTCTCGATCAGATCTTTCCCCACCTGGGGACCTACGAATTCGACGCGGCGAATTTCCACGCTGGCATCCTGCTGGCGCAAGGCAGCCATCACCTGCTCGCTCAACTTGGCACCGGCGACGTTTTGCTTGAGCGGCACCTGAATCAACACGTCATGGCTGGAGCCGAAATTCTGCACCAGAACATCCGGCAGACTGGCAAGTGCCAGTTGTTCACGAACTTTGACCAGGTCGGCGGGTTGTACGTAATGCACCTCCATCACCGTACCACCTGTGAAGTCCACCCCAAAATTCAGCCCTTTTGTGGCGAGAAAAAACACCGCAAACAGGAACGTCACCAGCGAAATTGCCGTGGTGTAACGTCCGTAGCTCATGAACGGGATATCGCGCTTAATCCTGAAAAATTCCATTTTTTTTCCTTAATTTTCCCCCTCTCTCCAACTCTCTCCCCTCATGGAGAGAGAGCAATCGTTCCCTCGCCCGAAAGCGGGAGAGGGCCAGGGAGAGGGTTATTAACCGATAGACACGTTAGTCAAACGGGCGCGGCGTCCGTAAACCAGATTCACGATGCCGCGTGACACCAGCACCGAACTGAACATCGAAGTCAGAATACCCAGACACAGCACGACCGCAAAACCCTTGATCGGACCCGAGCCAAACAGGAACAGCGCGATACCGGCGATCAGATTGGTGATATTCGAGTCGACGATGGTGGCGAACGCATTTTCATACCCTGCATTGATGGCCGCCTGCGGCGAAATCCCGTTGCGCAGTTCTTCGCGAATCCGCTCGTTGATCAATACGTTTGAGTCAATCGCCATACCGAGTGTCAGCGCGATACCGGCCATGCCCGGCAGCGTCAGTGTCGCCTGCAGCATGGACAACAACGCGATCAGCAACAGCAAGTTCGCCGCCAGCGCCAGCACGGAGATTGTGCCGAACATCAGGTAGTAAGCAACCATGAACACCGCGATCATCATGAAACCGATCTTGGTGGAATTGAAACCGCGCGAGATATTGTCCGCACCCAGGCTAGGTCCCACGGTGCGCTCTTCGACGATTTCCATTGGAGCCGCCAGCGCACCGGCACGCAGCAGCAGCGCGGTATCCTGCGCTTCTTCCGTGCTCATCTTGCCGCTGATCTGCACACGGCCTCCGCCAATTTCTTCGCGGATAACAGGCGCCGTGACGATTTCGCCCCTGCCTTTTTCAAACAGGATGATCGCCATGCGCTTGCCGACATTTTCACGGGTCGCATCCTTGAATTTACGCGCGCCCACACCGTCCAGATTGATGTGCACGGCAGCCTCGTTGTTACTATTATCGAAACCGGGCTGTGCGTCATTGATGCGCTCACCGGTCAGCATCACCTGCTTTTTCACCAGCAAGGTGTTGCCTTCACGGTCCTTGAACATCTCGGTGCCGAACGGAGCCACCCCGCCGGCTGTCACCTGGTGTTCATCATCCACCATGCGCACTTCCAGTGTCGCTGTGCGTCCCAGAATATCCTTGGCACGCGCCGTGTCCTGCACGCCGGGCAACTGCACCACCACGCGGTCCGCGCCCTGCTGCTGAATCACAGGCTCGGCCACACCCAGTTCATTGACACGGTTACGCAGCGTCAGCAGATTTTGCTGCACCGCCGATTCCTGAATGCGGTGTTCGGCTTCCGGCTTCAACGCGGCTTGCAGCAGGAATTCGCCGCCCAGGTCTTTTTCGGTCAGCGTGTAATCGGCAAAGCGCTGTTTGAGCTGTGTCTCGCCCTTCGTTCTTGCAGCCGTATCGCGGAATTTCACCAGCAACAGATTGCCCTCGCGACTCACGCCTGAATAGGCGACATTTTCTTCACGCAATGCGCTGCGAATATCGCCGGTTGCCGCATCCAGCGCCTTGTCCAGCGCCGCTTTCATGTCTACCTGCAACAGAAAATGCACACCGCCGCGCAAGTCCAGTCCGAGATACATCGGCAAGGCATGCATATTGGTCAGCCACTGCGGCGAACGCGGCAGCAAATTGAGCGCCACCACGTAGTCTTCACCCAGTTGGGCTTTAAGCACATCTTTGGCTTTGAGCTGCAAATCCGTATCGGCAAAACGCGCCTTGATGCTCGAGCCGTCCAGCGAGACCATTTCAGCGTTGAGGTTGGCCGCCTTGAGCGCAGCTTCCACGCGACCCAGCAAGGCAATATCCGCTTTCATGCTGGCACGCAACGGCAAAATTTGCACGGCGGGCGATTCACCAAAGAAATTCGGCAAGGTGTAAATCAGGCCGGCCAGCAACACGACCAGAATCAGCAGATATTTCCACAGCGGGTAACGGTTCATAACGACCTCTAATGTATTGCGTGCGACACGGCTCTAACGGGCATGGCAAGAATGCCGCCCCTGACAATGAAATTCGCGATGTTCGCGTCCTCAATCCCCTCCCGCAAGCGGGCGCGGAGGCAAACGAATCGCTGCGCGAATTTCATGTTATCGAGCGTGCTTACTTGATGGATTTGATGGTGCCCTTAGGCAATACAGCCTGAATCGCAGTCTTTTGCACGGTCACTTCCAGATTTTCAGCCAGCTCCACACCGACATATTGCTCAAAAACCTTGGTAACGCGGCCCAACTCACCACCCACCGTCACGACTTCATCGCCGCGCTGCAAGGCTTCGACCATGCCCTTGTGCTCTTTGGCGCGCGTCTGTTGCGGACGCAAAACCAGGAAATAAAATACCGCGACCAGTGCTACCAGCGGCAAATATTCCATAAATCCGCCCTGTACCGACCCTGCCGCTGCTTCTGCATATGCATTACTGATAAACATTATTCTTGCTCCACGAATCAATCAAAGGGCGCGCATTCTAGCACGAAGCCTGTTACAGCTTCATGATAAGCGGGCGCGGCGTTCTGCGAAGCGCACGGCAAATTCTGCAAACGCATCTGCCTCGATCGACTGCCGTATTTCACTCATCAGCTGCTGGTAGTAGTGCAGGTTGTGTATCGTATTGAGCCTGGCGCTTAAAATTTCCTTCAGGCGATACAGGTGATGCAGATAGCCGCGACTGAAGTTTTGGCAGGTATAGCACCCGCACTCTTCATCCAGAGGACGCGTGTCCAGGCGATATTGCGCATTCTTGATCTTGATGTCGCCGTTCTGAGTGAACAACATACCGTTGCGCGCGTTGCGAGTCGGCATCACGCAGTCGAACATGTCGATTCCTTGCGCAACCGAGGCCACCAGATCTTCGGGCGTGCCCACGCCCATCAGGTAACGCGGCTTGTCTTTCGGCAACTTCGGTGCAGTGTGTTCAAGAATGCGCCGCATGTCTTCTTTGGGCTCACCCACCGACAACCCGCCGATCGCATATCCGTCAAAACCAATCCGGGTCAGCTCGGCGAGCGACTCATCGCGCAGCTCTTCATACATGCCGCCCTGCACGATACCGAACAGCGCATTTGGATTCCCTTGATGCGCAGCCTTGGAGCGCGCCGCCCAGCGCAGACTTAAGCGCATCGAATCGGCCGCTTCCCTCTCAGTTGCAGGATACGGCGTGCATTCGTCGAATATCATCGCGATATCGGAATTGAGTACGCGCTGGATGCGCATGGACTCTTCCGGCGTCAAAAACAGCTTGTCGCCATTGACCGGCGACTGAAACTTCACGCCTTCTTCGGTAATCTTGCGCAATGCACCGAGGCTGAATACCTGAAACCCGCCTGAATCGGTGAGTATCGGGCCATCCCAGCCCATGAAGCCATGCAAGCCGCCGTGCGCCTCAATCACCTCCAGACCGGGACGCAACCACAGGTGAAAGGTATTACCCAGCACGATATGCGCGCCGATCTCGTGCAGTTCGAGCGGGCTCATCGCCTTCACCGTACCGTAGGTGCCGACAGGCATGAACGCCGGTGTTTGTACTGTGCCGTGCGCCAGCGTCAATTGCCCGCGCCGCGCCAGCCCTGATGTCTTGTATAAAGTAAATTCCATGATATTTCCTATAGCTTGGGCTCCGCCCGATATTGTTTTAAGCTTGCGACTAACGTCTAGCGACTAACGACTGTTTTTTTCGATTAACATCGCATCGCCATAGCTGAAGAAGCGATATTGTTGCTCCACCGCGTGGCGATAGGCTGCACGCATCTCATCCATACCGCCAAACGCGCTCACCAGCATCAGCAGCGTGGACTTGGGCAGGTGAAAGTTGGTCAGCAACACATCCACCACACGGAATCGATAGCCAGGCGTGATGAATATCCGAGTCTCGCCTGATCCCGCCTTCAATTCCCCTGCTGCTGCCGCACTCTCCAGCGCACGCAAACTGGTCGTACCCACCGCGATCACCCGCGCACCAATCGAATGCGCCTCTTCAATTGCATCCACCGTCGCCTGCGGGATTTCGTAGCACTCGCTGTGCATGGCATGCTCAGAGAGGAACTCTGCACGCACCGGCTGAAAAGTTCCCGCCCCCACATGCAAGGTCACGTACGCAATTTTTACGCCCTTGTCCGTCAAGGCTTGCAGCATCGCATCGTCAAAGTGCAGCCCTGCGGTCGGCGCTGCCACAGCCCCCGAGGCGCGAGAGAACACCGTCTGGTAGCGCTCCTCGTCTTCATCCTCCGCCGCATGCGTGATGTAGGGCGGCAATGGAAGTCTGCCAAAACGCTCCAGCAACTCCAGCACGCTCTCTTCAGAGCAGAAGCGCAAATGGAAGAATTCACCCTCGCGACCCAGCACCTCAACGCTCAACTCGCTAGCCAGCAACAGATAGCTGCCCGCGACAGGCGATTTGCTTGCGCGAACCTGAGCCAGCACCTCGTGATCGTTCAGCACGCGCTCCACCAGCACTTCAATCTTTCCGCCGCTGCGCTTGATGCCGAACAAACGCGCCTTGATCACGCGCGTGTCATTGAGCACCAGCACATCGCCCTGTTTAACCTTCTGCAATAAATCAACAAACTGGCGATCTTCCAGAATGCCGTCGTTTACGCACAGCAGGCGGCTGGCACCGCGCCGTTCGGGCGGATGCTGCGCAATCAGTCCATCTGGCAGGGCAAAATCAAATTCATCGGTACGCATTAACGGAGCAGCCATTTTAACAAAGGCGCGATTGTAGTTGATCTGTGAAACTGTTTCATGGATAATGCGCAGCTCCTCGCCGGGGTGATGGAACTGGTAGACGTGCCGGACTCAAAATCCGGTGCCTGAAAGGGCGTGGGGGTTCGATTCCCCCCCCCGGCACCAAATTAAAAAGACTGCTTAGGCAGTCTTTTTTTCGTCCGGGGTAAGCGAAGCGCCTGCGCGCTTCGCCGGGGGAATCGAAGGGCATCCGATGCAGCAGATGCCGGGGTCGCACCTGTGTGACCGATTCCCCCCCGGCACCAAAATTAAAAAAGCCACTGAATACAGTGGCTTTTTTCTTGCCCATATAAACAAAAAACTTAGATTAATCAATTAGTTATAGTTTAATACGGGCACCAAAATAGACATCGAGATGTTTTACCATCGCCCCTCTTTCGCTGTGCGTTGTCAACCAGCCTAACAAACAGTTCGTTGTATGCCTCGACACAGGTGTGTCGGCAAGAGTCTAAATCAACTTAAATTGGAGTTCACAATGAGCAAACTGTTATCTGTATTGATCGCTGCTGTATTCGCTGCTGTTTCCTTCTCCGCTGTTGCTGCTGATGCCGCCCCTGCCAAAGCCGCTGCCGCTACTGCTGCCGCACCTGCCAAAGCCGAAAGCAAGGCTGAAGAAAAGAAAGAATCCAAAGCAGTAGAAAAGAAAGAAGCCAAGGCCGAAGAAAAGAAAGAAGCTGCCGAACCTGCCAAAAAGGCAGCAAAGAAGCACAAAAAGGCAGAACCTAAAGCTGAAGCTGCACCTGTCGCACCTGCAGCCAAGTAATAAACCCACCGTATCAATGAAGGCAGGGGCAACCCTGCCTTTTTTATTTTGCAGTTATTAAGTGATACCATTCACCGACTTGTGACACCACCCATCTTGAAATGATCTGGAAACCAAACGTAACTGTAGCCGCCGTCATCGAACGCGAAGGTCGATTCCTGCTGGTCGAAGAGAAAACTTCGCAAGGCCTGCGCTTCAACCAGCCCGCAGGACACTGGGAATCAAATGAAACACTGACCGCCGGCACGATACGCGAAGCACTGGAAGAATCCGCCTATGATATCGAGCCGCAGTATCTGATCGGAATTTACCGGTGGCATGCCAGCGAATCCGACACCACCTTTCTGCGTTTCGCGTTTGGCGGAGTTGTCACCGCCCACCATCCCGAGCGGACGCTGGACGCTGGCATCGTACGCACCGTGTGGCTGACAATTGACGAAATTCGCGCCAACCAGGCACGCCACCGCAGCCCGCTGGTGTTGCGCTGCTGCGAAGATTATCTGGCTGGCAAACGCTATCCGCTCGATATACTGGTGCACTATGAATAAAATTCATTTCACAGGCGAATCGCTGCGTCGCATGCTCGTTCAATCCTCGTCTATCAATCTGATATGCCTCGTCATTCACTGCGCGGCTCCTTGCGCTTCATCCCGTGATTCTGAATTTAAGGTTTCTCCTTATGAATAAGCGCGTAGTGGTTGGCATGTCGGGCGGTGTAGATTCCTCGGTCACCGCGCTGTTGCTCAAAGAACAAGGCTACGACGTGATCGGCCTGTTCATGAAGAACTGGGAAGACGACGACAACAGCGAATATTGCTCCTCGCGTCAGGATCTGCTCGACGCCGTGTCGGTCGCCGACACCATCGGCATTCCGATTGAGGCGGTGAATTTCGCAAAAGAATACAAGGATCGCGTATTCAGCTCTTTCCTGAGCGAATACCAGGCCGGACGCACGCCTAATCCCGACATCCTGTGCAACGCCGAAATCAAGTTCAAGGCGTTCCTGGATCACGCCATCAAACTTGGCGCTGACACCATCGCCACCGGGCATTATGCGCAGGTGCGCGAAGAGAATGGATTATTTCAGTTACTCAAAGCTACGGACAGCAGCAAGGATCAGAGCTACTTTTTGCATCGTCTGAATCAGGCTCAGTTAAGCCGCGCGATGTTCCCGCTGGGAAAACTGCTCAAATCCGAGATCCGTGTGATCGCCGAACAGCATGGCTTATGCAACTTTGCCAAGAAGGACAGCACCGGCATCTGCTTCATCGGCGAGCGTCCGTTCCGCGAATTTTTGAGCGGCTACCTGCCCACTCAACCGGGCGAAATGCGCACACCGGAAGGCCGTCTGGTCGGTCGTCACATCGGGCTGTCGTTCTACACCCTCGGCCAGCGGCAAGGCCTTGGGATAGGCGGGGACAAGAATTCCAGCGGTGAGCCGTGGTTCGTCGCTGCCAAGGACATGGAGCACAACCGCCTGATCGTGGTGCAAGGCCACGACCATCCGGCGCTGTTAAGTTCCCGGCTGACCGCCCTTGATGCTCACTGGATCAGCGGCACAGCACCGTTGCTCAATCATTCCTACGCCGCCAAGACCCGTTATCGTCAGGCTGATGCGCCCTGCCAGATCACGCAACTCGCCGGCGATCATTGCTCAGTTTCGTTCGAGCAGTCGCAGTGGGCCGTCACCCCCGGACAATCCGTGGTGCTCTACGACGGTGAAGTCTGCCTGGGTGGCGCGATTATCGAGGGTGGTATTTAATTTTTTTCGCAGGGGCGTATGGCATGCGCCAATATGCCGGGCTGCCCCGATAACAACACTGTAATCACCAAGAACCGGCCTGATTCGCGTAAAATGCGCGTTTTACGATTCAAGGCACTGCCATGACCACGCTTACCAAACTCACCGCACTCTCCCCGCTGGACGGACGTTACCATGGAAAAGTAGACGCTTTGCGCGACTATTTCAGCGAATTCGGCCTGATCCGTTTCCGCGTGCAGATTGAAATCGAATGGCTCAAATCCCTGGCAGCCCAGGCTGATATTCCGGAAGTCGGCCCGTTCTCAGCGGCTACCATTGCACAACTGGATGCACTGAACGCGAATTTCTGCGAGGCCGATGCTCAAGCTATTAAAAACATAGAAAAAACCACCAACCACGATGTAAAAGCCATCGAATACTGGTTGCGCGACCAGCTGAGCAGCAACCCGGAAACGGCCAAAGTTCTCGAATTCATCCACTTTGCCTGCACATCGGAGGACATCAACAACCTGTCTCACGCGCTGATGCTGAAGAATGGACGCGATGCGGTGATGCTGCCCGCATTAAAGCTGATCGTCACGCGACTGACTGATCTTTCGCATCAACTGGCCGACCTGCCGATGCTGTGCCGCACCCACGGCCAGACCGCCACACCGAGCACGCTGGGCAAGGAAATGGCCAATGTCGTTTATCGTTTGCAACGCGCCACGCAGCGTCTGGAAACAGTAGAGATCCTGGGCAAGATCAACGGAGCAGTCGGTAATTACAACGCGCACCTCGCCGCTTACCCCGATGTAAATTGGGAAGCTTTCGCGCAGCGCTTTGTAACAGAGTGCGGCATCACCTTCAACCCTTACACCATCCAGATTGAACCGCATGATTACATGGCAGAATTGTTCGATGCGTTTGCGCGCATCAATACCATCCTGATCGATTTGAATCGCGACAGCTGGGGCTATATCTCGCTGGGTTACTTCAAACAGAAAGTGATCAAGGGCGAAGTCGGCTCATCGACCATGCCGCACAAGGTCAACCCGATCGACTTCGAAAATTCGGAAGGCAATCTGGGCATGGCCAACGCCTTGCTCCGCCACCTGTCAGAAAAGCTGCCAGTTTCACGCTGGCAGCGCGACCTGACCGACTCCACCGTGTTGCGCAACATGGGCGTAGCGTTGGGCTATACCTTGCTCGCCTATGAATCCTGCCTGAAAGGCTTGAACAAGCTGGAGGTCAATGCACAACGTGTCACCGACGATTTGAATTCAAGCTGGGAAGTCATGGCTGAACCCATCCAGACCGTGATGCGCCGTTACAACATCGAGAACGCCTACGACAAGCTGAAAGAGCTGACGCGCGGCCAGAGCGGCATCAACCGCGATTCACTTCAAACCTTCATCAACACGCTACAAATTCCGGAAGCAGAAAAACAGCGTTTGCTGCAACTCTCGCCCGAAACTTACATCGGCAAAGCTGCGGAACTGGCAAAACGAATTTAGAAACCTCTTTCGCCACCACAAAGCACAAGCCCCGCGATGCGGGGCTTGTGCTTTGTGGTGGCGAAAGGATCAGCGGTGGAACGCGGTCACGCCATTGACGATGACCCCGTTGCCGCTAACCAACCCGTATACCATGGCTGCACCGATACCACCGGCGCCGGCAAACGCACCGCCTATATGCCCTTGCGGCGTCCCTGCGGCCGAACCGGTAACCGCCAACAAACCGGGGTTGCTACCCTGTAACGAACCGGCAGTGCCGGCATTAAACATACTTTTTTGTTCGATAGGGATTCCCGTGCCGCTGGCAATCAGGTTGCCTGCATTGGGGGTGGTCACATTGATCCCGAGCGCCACAGTCTGCGTGGTGAAGTTGGCGCTCAGCGTGGCGCTGTTCAGCGTACCCACTCCGCCCAGCGAGTCAGTGGGTTGGGTTCCGCCGGCCAGCACGTAGTTGAAAACACCGGTAACCGGCAACGTCACCGGCCCGACCAAGGCAGGGCTGGCGATCCAGTGCGAACTGAGCGCGGCACCTGCGGCAGTGGTGTTCTGGAGGCCGGTTACCGTACCGCTGGCAAGATCGGTTTTGCTAAGCGCGCCGCCCACCCAACGTCCCCAGCTGATGCCGGAAACGGGATCAGTCCCCAAACCCGCCGGGATGGCCGTGCCGATACCGAGAGTGATGCCAGAACCGTTGGAAAATGGCTGGCTGGCATTGAACTGGGTCACATTGCCCGCCGCATCGGCGAGCACAGTGCCCGCATTGGTGTACCCGCCCAGCGTTCCGGGAACAGGCACGGTGCTAACGTTTGCGGGTGGATTCCAGTCAATGCCGGAGAGTCCGGCGATGCGGTAGGGTGTTGCGGTGTTTTGCGCCGCACCGGTGAAGGCCGCCACCCCGGCGACCTGGTCTGAACCGCCAGCCAAAACGTATGATAACAGCGCACCGTTCAGCGCATTGCCGGTCAGTTGCCCGACCACATCCCCGCTGGTGGCGCCGGTCACCGTCAGCACACCCCAACCCGGTTTTGCCACCGTACTGACCCTGAAGCCTGCTTTGGCGTTGTTCCAATACATATTTTCCAGCGGGGTGGCTGCAGTGTTCGCGGTCCAGGAGGCTCCTCCCACGGTCAGAGCCAGACTGAACGACACCAGTTGCTGGGTGAAATTCACCGACAACGTAGCAGCATTCAGCGTGGAGCCCCCGCTAAATGCAGTAGTGGGCGTGGTACCACCGGCAAAAGTATAAACGGCGTTGCTAGCCGTCAGCACTTCCGGCAGATAGACCGGATCAAGTGCCGGGCCGGTAATCCAGTGCGAGAAAACCGCAGCGGGCGATAAGTAGGTGCCTGCCGCACAACAATCGGTATTTCCCACCACCAGTTTCGTTGATTGGGTGCTGTTATAGCTACCATACTGAATCCCGGTCGCCGCGATGGTGGTTGCCGCTTGCCCCACTGTCGTCGTGCCGTTCAGCATGTTGGTAATATAACTGCCCGAGCTGTTCCCGGCATAACGGTCGGTAAAGGACGGGCTGGGCAACGCGTTGTTCACATCGGCAGGATTCGCGATGAGGGTGTTGATCTCGGTGAAAGGAGACATGTAATTCGCGCTGACTGTCGCAACAGCACCAGCCAGGTCGGTTTGCACGTAGGCCGCAACGGTTCCGGCAGGCGCTACTGTTGCCTTCGTTGTCACCGTTGTAATGGCGACTGGCGCTCCGCCAGGCATCGCAATGGTTTGGTTGGTTAAATTGACGGTCTGCCCATCCGCCGCCAGAACCACTGGGGGAACAGTGGTAACCGGCACAAGCAAAATTGCACCTGCTGTAACAACCATCACTGGCGCGGCGGATGGTGGTATTGTTCCTGCAGCAGGCGGTTTGGCATCCACTGCGGCAGACTCGCGCACCGGCGCGGCGGCGTCATCAGTTTTTTTGACTTCCTCGCCATTTCCTTCGCTCTTGGCAGCTTGCCCCTCTTGTTTGGATTCCCCGCCTTCTTTCTTTTCAACCTTGACACCAGCCGTCGGCGCTGCCGCCACCGTAAAAATGTTAGTGTTCAACGGTTGCAGTTGCGGCGCCTGATTCATACCGCCCGCGAAACCCATTTGGTTAGGCATCACGTTGATCGTGCCTTTGTCAGTGGTCAGCGTGGTTTCTCCCACGTTCACCTTGCTGTAAGCCCCGGTTGGAGCAAGCTGTGCCAGCGTGCTATCGGGGGTAATCAATATTGTTTCATGGTCGGTGCCGCGAATGCCGATGGTCGCCGCCGGTGTGGTGATCTTGTAGTTCTGTTTATTGATCTGACCGATCAAACCGGTGACGGCGCGAAAACCGCCCTTGAACAGCGAGAAAAAACTTTTTTCGCTGCCATCCTGCTTGCCGCTGAAAATGAACTGATCGAACTTCAGCCTGGTATCCGGGCGCATCGCAACAATGCCGCCATCCTGCATCTTGATTTGTGCTGAAGCGGCTGGCGCAGAAGTTAACGTATCACCTTCGCTGACTGCATCGCCTTTTTGCGCCTGGCGTGCCTGACCTGCCGGACTGGTGATCTGCACATCCCCGTTGACAAACTGCACATGCCCGGCCACGGCAGCATAAGCCACTGATGATGCAGCCATAAAACAGACAACCGTCAATCCCAGGCAAGCAAGTAATTTTTTAAAATTTTTCATGATGACACCTCACACGAAAAGAATTATTTAAAATCGCGGCGGATAGTCAGCGAAACATCCGTGCGATCAAAACTATACAGCGCGACATTGGAGCTCTTCCTGGAAAACGCAAGTTGCGGCTTGACCGTCCAGAGTTTATCCAGATGCCAGTTCGCCGCTACTATCAGGTCGTACAGGTTTTCACTACGGTTAGCCATAATCAAATTATTCAGGTTGCCATAAACCGCATTTTGCCAGCCTATGCTGGCAATCCCTTCCGATTGATCTGTGATACCAATTTGCCCACCAACACGAAAGCCTTCAAAGCGTTTTTTGCCATCGACGCGACCACCGTTGGGCAGGCCTGGAGAAATCACCGGGGCGACATCCGACTCCTTACCTGCATAAATACTGCCGAACAGCGCTTGCTTACCGTCCGCCAGAACATGCACCCACCCGCCACCCGCCACCACCTGATCGGTATTACCCTCGATGCGTGCATCGGTAGTCGGCGAGGTGGGCTGAAAGCCTGCCGCACGGTTCTGTGCATACTGCGCAAAAGCGCTCACCTGATTGCTGGCATTTAAGGTGTGCTGCCACTCCACGCTCACACCTTGAGAATCGCGCCGCATGGAGTTTGCGGTATAAAATTGTCCAAGGGCCAACGACAGCTTGTACACGTTTTTCTTTTCTCCATATATCACGCCAACCCGACCGTCCGCGCTGCTCGTATCGTAGGCGGTTCGGGTCATGTTGCCGTGCTGGCGCAAATCCGCTGCTGCGTACAGCCCCCAATTGGCATTCAGAGTGTGGCTGATTTCAGCCCCGGCATTGACCCCCTCATAGTCACCTGCAAGCTTGGCAGCCGGCGGCAGTTGGTTGTTCGGAAACAAGCCGCCCCATGGAGAGTTGGGCGCAAACGTAAATGTTTGCGTGCTGCTGTTGGCGATGTTACTGTCGTGACCCGCCACGCCTTCGGCATACCCTGTAATCCGGGTTTGTTTGGCTTGCTCATATGCGGCAATCGAGCCAAGATATTTTTGGATGGTAACGCGTGCGGCTTCGGGCGGGTTTTTTGTCAGCACGTTCTCGAACTCGGTCCTGGCACGCGGCAAGTCACCAAGCTGGTAATAGGCACGCGCCATATCCAGACGCGCGCCGGCAAAGTTGGGGGCTACGATCAGCACCCGTTCGAAGGCGAGTGTCGCCTTGTCCGGCTTGCCGCTGTCCAGTGCAGCAATACCAATCAGATAATCGAAACGCACTTCGCCGGAACGCTCAAACTCAAGCGGTTCGAGCAGCGCATAAGCTTCGGCAGGTTTGCCGCCTTTAATCAGCACATCGGCATCATTCAAAAGTTTCTCGCGCGCCTCGTTGTCGGCACGTTTTCTGATTTCGGCAAGCTGACGTGCTTCCTGCGTCGCCGTATCTTCGGCTGAACGCTGTGGCTGAATATCCGGTTTGGCGACTTTACCGGCAACCGACTCGGCGGCTTTGACTGAAACCCGGGGTTTACCGGCGGGTTTATGATTTTTATGTGAGATTTCCTGTGCATACGCACCGCTTAGCGTGAACACCAATCCCGAAAACACCCAACCTGCCAAACGTATGAAGCTCATATCGTCCACCCGGATTGTATTTAGCCCTGAAGCGCATAGTATTCCTCGCCGACTCCAAGGACAACATTCCTCATCTCAGATCAAACCTCGCTCCGCAAACGACAGCGTTTGTCCTGCAGCCACCACGAAGTGATCGAGCACCGTCACATCGACCAGCGCCAGCGCCTGTTTCAATGCGCTGGTTAGTAACTGATCGGCACTGCTGGGCTCAGTGATACCGGACGGGTGGTTATGAGCCAGTATCACCGCAGCAGCGTTGTGTGCCAGCGCGCGCTTGACCACTTCGCGCGGATAGACGCTGGTCTGGCTTAGCGTGCCGTGGAATAACTCCTCAGAAGCAATCACACGATGCTGGGTGTCCAGAAACAATACCAGAAAAACTTCCTGTGACCTGCCCGCCAACAGCAGCTTCAAATAGTCGCGCACCACGCGCGGCGAATTGAGCGTATCACCACACTGCATCTCTTCCTGCAAGGCGCGCCGCGACATTTCCAGCACCGCTTGCAATTGCACAAACTTGGCGGGCCCCATGCCTGGCACCTTGCAGAAATCCTGCTGGCTGGCTGCAAAAACCCTGGTCAGGCTGCCATACTTTGTGAGTAGCTCACGCGCCAGATCCACCGCGCTCTTGCCCTTCATGCCGGTGCGCAGGAAAATCGCCAGCAATTCGGCATCGGACAAGGCCGCAGCCCCTCGCGCCAAAAGCTTCTCGCGCGGACGTTCTCCTTCAGGCCAATCGACAATACTCACGTGCCACCTCCTTAGTATCTGGAAAGAAAGGCCATGGAAACGCGGCTGATTTTGACAGGATTTTGACCTGACAGGAACAGCTTCTTGCAGATTGCAGCACACTCCCCTATGCTAGCTGCCACCTTCAATACTTTATGCTGCTACGTGCTCAATTTTAACCGCATCATTCAGTTTTTCCTGATCGCCCTGACCGCAGGCTGCGCCGCTACGCCTGAACAAGCCACGCCGCAGCCGGCTGCACCTCCTCCCGCCAAAGTTGAACGTGCAAAGCCTGCCGTCCCACCTCCTGCAAAACCAGTCGCCAAGCCGCCTGTTATTGCGACTACGCCCATCGCGTTGTCTGACAGAGAAGTTCACGAACTCGTTTTGAAACTCCTGCCCGGTCGCCTGAAGGACAAGGAAGGCTGGGCGACTGATTTGCAAACGGCATTCAAGGCGCTGCAAATTCCACCAGCAGCCTCGAACTTTTGCGCCACGATTGCCCTCATCGAGCAGGAGTCCAGCTTTCAGGCAGATCCGGTAGTCCCTGGGCTGCCCGCCATCATCCGGCGCGAGATTGAACAGCGGCGTGAAAAATACAGCATTCCACAAACTGTCATTGACTGGATGTTGACGACAAACTCACGCGACGGCCGCAGTTTCAATCAACGCATCAATGCGCTCAAGACTGAAAAGGAACTGAGCGACCTGATCGAAGAAATCATCGCCATGGTACCGGCAGGAAAAGATTTATTTCCCAACTACAACCCGGTCCGCACCGGAGGCCCGATGCAGGTGTCCGTCGAATTTGCCGAAAGCCATGTTCGTGCGCGGCCTTATCCGTACACGATCAACGGCAATTTGCGCAATGAAGTATTCAGCCGGCGCGGCGGCATTTATTTTGGCAGCGCCATTTTGCTCGACTACCCGGCCCCTTACACCGACATGCTGTATCGTTTTGCAGACTTTAACGCAGGCCGCTACAGCAGCCGTAACGCCGCATTCCAACAGGCGCTGGCACACCTGACTGGCCGTGCACTGGCATCGGACGGCGATCTGCTGCGCTACAAAAACGGCAGCCCCAGCACGGCACCCAGCTCCACGCTGAACGCCCTGCTTACGATCAACAAAACGCTGCAGATGGGCGAAGCTGAGATACAGCGTGACTTGCGCCTTGAAAAACTTTCGACTTTCAGCAAATCACCGCTTTATAACCGACTGTTTGCGCTGGCTGACAGGACGGGTATCCAACCACGCGTGTCCATGCCGGAAATCGACCTGAAAAGCCCGAAAATAAAACGCAAACTCACCACCGAGTGGTTCGCCAATCGGGTTAACGCCCGATACAGAAGCTGCCTGCAGCAAAAAGGCTCGACAAGCCCGGACTCAAAACCAGATAGTCGCAAGTAGTCAGCAGTGATTCTGATGCTGTAAGATGCGCGCATGAATAAACAACACATCGTTCTTGGCATCACCGGCGGTATTGCGGCATACAAGTCGGCCGAGTTGTTGCGGCAGCTGGTCAAGCAAGGCTATTCGGTGCAAGTGGCAATGACCGATGCTGCATGCCATTTCATTACGCCAACTACCCTGCAAGCCCTGTCCGGCAAACCGGTGTACACAGACCAGTGGGATGCGCGCGTGGATAACAGCATGGCTCACATCAACCTGAGCCGTGAAGCTGATGCGATTGTGATCGCCCCCGCAAGCGCCGATTTCATTGCCAAACTATCCCATGGACTGGCTGATGATTTGCTATCCACCCTGTGTCTGGCGCGCAACTGTCCGTTGCTGATCGCCCCTGCGATGAACCGCGAGATGTGGCTCAATCCCGCAACACAACGCAACATCGCACAGCTGATTGCCGATGGCGTGCAGGTCATGGGCCCGGATAGCGGCATCCAGGCCTGTGGCGAGACAGGCATGGGACGGATGCTTGAACCTGAACAACTGGCTGAACACATCGCGGCAGCGTTCCAGCCCAAGCTGCTTAAAGGCAAAAAAATCCTGATGACCGCAGGCCCGACCTATGAGGCGATTGATGCGGTGCGCGGCATCACCAATCGCAGCTCCGGCAAGATGGGCTATGCCATCGCACAAGCGGCGCAGGAAATGGGTGCAGAGGTAACTCTGGTATCGGGCCCGACTGCCCTGGCTACACCTCTGCGGGCACTACGAATCGATGTGCAAAGCGCCGCGCAAATGTATGACGCAGTCCGAAAACAGGTCGCCGCGTGTGACATTTTCATCGCGGTGGCCGCAGTGGCGGATTATCGCGTCGCTGAGCCTTGCGAGCAGAAGATCAAGAAAAGCGCCGCACCCCTCACTTTGACGCTCGTTCCCAACCCGGATATTCTGGCCTACGTTGCGGCACTCGCGAATCCGCCCTACTGTGTGGGTTTCGCCGCCGAAAGCGAGAATCTGGCAGAATATGCCGAACAAAAACGGCAGGCGAAAAGATTGCCGCTGCTGGTTGGCAATATCGCTCAGCAGGCGATAGGCAGCGACGACAATGAACTGATGTTATTTGATGACAACGGCATTCATGCCCTGCCGCGCGCCGACAAGCTCACGCTGGCAAGGCAACTGATGCACCATATTGCACAACGTTATGAAGGAATACTGATATGAAACAACCTGATGTAGACGTTAAAATTTTAGACCCTCGCTTGCATGACAACATGCCGGCTTACGCAACCGGAGGTTCTGCAGGCATAGACTTGCGCGCCTGCATCGAACACGCGCTGGTGATTCAGCCCAAACAGTGCGAACTGATCCCCAGCGGCATCGCGATCCATCTGGCCAACCCCGGATACGCCGCGATGATCCTGCCGCGCTCAGGCCTGGGACACAAGCATGGCATCGTACTGGGCAATCTGGTCGGCCTGATCGACTCTGACTATCAGGGTCAGATTTTCGTCTCGTTATGGAACCGCAGCCAGATTCCCTTCACGCTGATGCCGATGGAACGCATGGCACAACTGGTCATCGTGCCGGTCATGCAAGCCAGGTTCAACATTGTCGAGGAATTCCCGTTGAGCGAGCGTGGCACCGGCGGCTTCGGCAGCACGGGGAAACACTGACAAACAATTAACAATTGATAGTTGATAGTTGAAGTGCGCAATAAAAAACCCGCCGAAGCGGGTTTTTTATTGGCTGCATTAGCTACAAGCTACCAGCTGTTTCTAGTGTTCCAGATTCAGTTCAATCTCTGTGTTATCGCCACGACGTACCGACACCTTTTCGGTGACCATATTGTAGCCTGCCAGCTTCACGCTGATGGCATGGATGCCAGGTTCAATTTCCAGACGCAGCGGCGACATTCCGTAATACACGCCATCCAGATACACCTTGGCACGCGGCGGATTAGTATTCACCAACAACAAACCGTTCGCATCGCTGGCATGAGGACGGTAAGTCGATACAGGAACATCGCTACCCGGTTGCACGCCATAGCTTGGCACTGCGACAGGCGCAGCCTTGGGCAATGACGGTGCGACATAAACCGTCACGCCGGGAATCGGCTTGGTACCCGGGGTCAAATTAAACAAATCAGGGCGTGACGCCATCAGCGAAGCACCGATCGCCTCTACCGCCTTGGTGCTGGCAATCCGCAATTCTTTGTTCAGATAAGCCATCACGTCGTCTTTGCTGTTACCCGAAACACCCGCGAAACGGCTATTCTTCTCGGTCACGAGACCTGACCATACCACTTTGCCTGTGGCGACATCCTTCAGCGTCGTTTCAATCGCAATGCTAATTTCGTCGCGTTCCTTGATGTTCAGGGTCAATTCCTTCACCACGCCCGTCACTTCGAACACCGCGTTGGCAGCACTGGTGCCTTCCATTACCTGAAAACCTTCAGTATCGAAACGTTTCTTGATGGCACCGGTCGCGATACTTGCAACATCCTGATCCATAAGCAATTCATTGCCACTCAACCCGCTTACCCGCCCAGACAATTGCCCGAGATAACGCGGATTACTTACCTTGCGCTGATCGACATAATTAGCAACCCGCAAAGTCGCTGCGTATTTGAGCTGCGAAGCTGCGCCACTGGCAGCTGCCGTCTTGGTGGTCTCAAGCGTACCGCTACCGCCACCTACCCAGCCACTGACCGTATCTTTTGCATCATTGATAGTTGAACATCCGGTTACAGCCGCCAGCAAAACAAGCAGCGCAATACGTTGCAATAATGAACTCATTAACTTAATACCTCAGGATTCTTTAATTCAATCAACACGGCGATTCAAACACCGTAAAAACGACTTTGGCGTCATTTACTGATGCCAGGACGAAGCTTATATGGACAACTTTCAGAAATTAACCGTGAGCAATAGCGGCTTCAATTTCTGCGAACGTGCGCGCCAACTCGAAACTCTGCACTTGAGCGCCTAATTGACGTGCAATTTGAGTGATAGAGAATATACCGCACACCGTCTGCAGGCCATCTGCGCCTTCAGTCACCACCAGCGCATGCTGCCTGTTGGCCTTCTTCAACGTGGCGACGATTTCACCGATTTTAGCGCTTTGCACATCCTCAATCTTCAGCGCGCTCAACTCACGCTGCGTGCTCATGATATCGCGCACCATGATGTCCGCATGGGTTCCGCCCATATTCTGCAGGAAGCGCAACGGCTTTTCACCCAGCACGTCCGATGCGGTCAACAATCCTGCCACTTGCTCGTTATCATCGAGCACCAGCAACATACGCACGCCATAACGGATCATCTTGGCGTTAGCCCTGTCCATCGATGTCCTGGCACGCACACTGACCACAGAAACACGGGTTAAATCGGTCATTACAGTCACTGCCGGATCGCTCAATTTGACGCGTTCAGGAAAAATTTGTACCGGACGCACAAAAGACGAACCTGTTTTCAAGGGATGAGATTGCAGTTCGGTATATTCTTTAATCATGTTTTCGCTCCTAAAAATTCACAAAAATCATCTATGCTCATGCAACGAAAAATCATGCGCGTGTGGCGAACAAACACACTTGTTCCTGGACTCAGGGAGATAGCGAACCAACTCGTTCAGCGCCTTGGTATAAACTTCACGCTTGAATTCGATCACCGCATGAATATCCAGCCAGTAATCATTCCAACGCCATGCATCAAACTCGGGATGCGCGCATGCACGCAAACAGACATCACAATCACGTCCAACTAAACGCAACAAAAACCAAATCTGCTTCTGCCCTCGATAACCGCCTCGCGATTCTCGTCGACTCCAGCTTTGCGGTACTTCGTAGCGCATCCATTCACGGGTGCGCCCCAGTATCTCCACATGTTCAGGCATCAGACCGACTTCTTCGTACAACTCGCGATACATTGCCTGCTCGGGATTTTCCCCGTGCTGTATGCCACCCTGCGGGAACTGCCAGGCATGTTGCCGTATCCGCTTACCCCAGAATACTTGATTTTTGTCATTCGTGATAATGATGCCGACATTCGGGCGGTAGCCGTCTCGGTCTATCATTTGTCACTCTTATCAGGTTAATTTCAATAAGCGGATTCTTTCACATTTCCCCTTTATTGAAAAGCGAATATGCGCCACATCCTTAATACTTCGAGCAATTCTCCATACCTGCAAATATAAAACTCGCGCAGCGATTCATTTCACCCTTTCCCGCGGCGCGGGAAAGGGCCGGTGATAGGAAACGGGCATGGCTAATTTTCGAGTCAGGTCCACATCTCTGCCATGCCCGCCGGAAAAAGCTGACAGGAGGGAATGCGCAGCCTGCCTATTCACTGTAAAATCGCGATCTCAACACAACTCCTAATTTTCAAACATCATGCGCGTCTCACAATTTTTCATCTCCACTCTCAAAGAAGCCCCATCCGAGGCAGAACTCCCCAGTCATATACTGATGATGCGCGCAGGCTACATCAAGAAGCTCGCCAGCGGCTTGTACACCTGGATGCCGTTGGGGTTGCGCGCGTTGCGCAAGGTGGAAGCTATCGTGCGTGAAGAGATGAATAACAGCGGCGCCATCGAATTGCTGATGCCCGCCGTGCAGCCCGCCGAACTCTGGGATGAAACCGGACGTTGGGAAGTATTCGGCCCGCAGATGCTCAAAATCCGTGACAGACACAACAATCAATTCTGTTTCGGGCCTACCCATGAAGAAGTGATCACCGACATCGCACGCCGCGAAATCCGCAGCTACCGACAACTGCCGGTCAACTTTTACCAGATTCAGACCAAGTTCCGCGACGAAGTGCGTCCTCGCTTCGGCGTGATGCGCGCGCGTGAATTCCTGATGAAGGATGCCTATTCGTTCCACGCCGATTTCGCCAGTCTTGAAAAGACATACGCCGTCATGTACGAGACCTACAGCCGCATCTTCACGCGTCTGGGGCTGAAGTTCCGCGCCGTGGCCGCCGATACCGGCGCCATCGGTGGCAGCGGCTCCCACGAATTTCACGTGCTGGCAGATTCAGGCGAAGACGCACTGGCCTATTGCCCGACATCGGATTACGCCGCCAACGTGGAACTGGCTGCCGCCGGTCTACCCGCAACGACGCGCGCGGCCCCTTCCGAGGGAATCCGCAATGTGTACACGCCAAAACAGACTACCTGCGAAGAAGTGGCAGAAATGCTGGATTTCCCGCTGCAACGCACGGTCAAGCTGCTGGCATTGATCGCATCCGGCCAACTGTTTATCTTGCTGCTGCGCGGCGACCATACTCTGAACGAAATCAAGGCGGCCAAACTGCCAGGTCTTGCCGATTTCCGCTTTGCCCGCGAAGATGAAATCCGCGCCTTTTTCAATTGCCCGGCCGGCTTCCTGGGCCCTGTCGGCATCGACAGGACTCAGGTGTGCGTCATCGCCGACAATTCAGTGTCAGTCATGAGCGATTTCGTCGCAGGGGCAAATATTGCCAAATTCCATACTGCGGGCATCAACTGGGGTCGCGACTTACCCGAACCGGATCTGGTAGCCGACATCCGCAACGTGGTCACAGGCGATATCTCGCCGGACGGACGTGGCACGCTGGAAATATGCAGAGGCATCGAAGTCGGCCATATCTTCCAGTTGCGCACCCAATATGCCGAGAGCATGAAGGCGACGTTCCTGGATGCGCAGGGCAAATCGCAGATTCTGGAAATGGGCTGCTACGGCATCGGTGTGTCGCGCATCGTCGCCGCAGCGATCGAACAGAATTTCGACGAGCGCGGCATCGCCTTGCCGGCCGCCATCGCTCCGTTCCAGGTCGCGCTGGTACCCATCGGTATGAACAAAAGCGAAGCGGTGCGCGCGGCGGTTGAAGAACTGTATGCCCGGATGCGTGCTGCCGGCATCGAGGTATTGCTCGATGACCGCGATGAGCGCCCCGGCGTGATGTTTGCCGACATGGAACTGATCGGTATCCCGCATCGCATCGTCATCGGTGACCGTGGCTTGAAGGATGGCATGCTGGAATATCAGGGACGACGCGACGCTGCCGCACAATCTATCCCCTTGCAAAGCGCGCTGGAGTTTGTACAATCCAAATTATGAAAACCCTAGGAATCAGGAATCAGGATTCAGGATTCGGGAAACCCCGCCTCCGGGTTGCTGTTGCCTGCATCCTGCATCCTGCATCCTCGATCCTGTTAGTGGCGTTGCTTGCCTCAAATGCATTCGCTGGTGCGCAAAGTGCCGCGCCGCTCTCTGCCAGTGTGCGTGCGGTATTGCAGCGCAGCGTATCGGATCAGGCCGCACCCAAACCGGCCTTTGCCACGCAAGCCGACGCCGATATGTGGTTGAACGATATGTCGCATCGACTGGAAAAACGTCTGCCGGACAAGAACTACCGTACGGATTTCCTGAGCACCGTGCATTACGAAGCCACCCGTGCAGGACTCGATCCGCAACTGGTTCTGGGCTTGATCGAAGTGGAAAGCGGCTTCAAGAAGTACGCCGTATCCTCAGCCGGTGCGCGCGGTTATATGCAGGTAATGCCGTTCTGGGTGAAGGAAATCGGCACAACCGAGCAGGACCTGTTTCACCTGCGCATCAACCTGCGTTACGGCTGCACGATACTGCGTCACTACCTGGATATCGAAAAAGGCGATCTGTTTCGCGCCCTCGGACGTTATAACGGCAGCCTGGGCCGCCCCGAATATCCGAACATGGTACGTGCCGCCTGGCATGGACACTGGATATTGCCTCAGCGCACCGTCAGCAACGGCTACGCACCCGCCAGTTAAATCTTGTAGCTTGTAGCTAGTGGCTAATGAGTTGTGTAGTTAGTGACCCTGCTTGTTTTTGATGTACGTCTCGACGGATTCGCGCGTCACTTCGCCCGCCTGAGAACTGACTTGCTCGCCAGTCGGGCTATACAAGTAACTGGTAGGGAGCACGTCCAGATCACCGATTTGCGCTGCGATTTTGCGGTTGCCCAGCACAACGGGATAACTGATGCCATGCTTTTTGGCGAAATCGGCAACGGCACGGCCGGAGCTGTAGTCCATCGCGATGCCGATCACCACCAAATCTTTGTGAGAATTGTGCAAAGCAGTCAACTCAGGAATTTCGGCAAGACAAGGCGGACACCAGGTCGCCCAGAAGTTCACCAGCACCCACTTGCCGCGATAGTCTGACAAGCGGTGTGTCTTGCCTTGCAGATCTTCCAGCGTAAAGTCCGCCGCCAGACTGGCTAACGGCAGACACAACAACACCAACAGCAACCAGCCGCGCTTTATCATGATCACGGTATTAATGACCGTGCTTCTCGGGTTCGTCGGTCGCCGCATCGCTCTGGACTGCACCGTGCTCAGCCGCGTGGCTGAAATACAGCGCCAGGGCGATCAGTGTGATGCTTGCCCCCAGATAGACCAGATCCAGAGGGGTCTCAAGCTTCATGTGCAACGCCTCTTCGAACAACGTGACGATCATGATCATCAGAATCACCTTGGCCAATCGGCCTTTCAGATCATCCAGATTATTGATTACCAGAATCTTGCTGGAAGCCTTGCTGCCATGCGCCTGATCGATGTCGCTGATGAACAATTCATACAGGCCGAGTGAAAAAATCAGCATCACCGTTGCCAGCAGATAACCGTCCACCACTTCCACGATATGTGAAACCGTGCTGTCATGTAACGCCTTGCGCGCCTCATCGGAGAGACTGGCATCAGCGTAATGGATCGCATGCTGGAACAGGAAATACACATCCACAGTCGCCATGTAAAAAATCACGAAACCCGCCACCAGACTACCGATTACGGCAGCCAGAATGACAAAGCGGCTATTCCACAGGGTTCCTTCAAACAGTCCTTCAATAAATTTCATTTTGAGTTTACGGCGGTTAAAAACGAGGCGTATTAAAGCGCAAATAGCCGCATCGGGCAAGCGACTGACAACGATATAATTTGACTGAAATATCGTTTTGCCGATTGACATCAGCGAAACAGGGGGCATACGATGTGCCATGTCTTCACTCTATCTGGATCACTTCGGCCTGAATTCGCCACCGTTCTCAATCACCCCCGACCCCGGCTTTTTCTTTGAGGGGGGAGACAGGGGCATGTTCATCGCCGGCTTGTTGCACGCTGCCTTGCAAAATGAGGGCATCGTGCTTGTGATCGGCGAAGTCGGCAGCGGCAAGACCCTGATGAGCCGCATGCTGCTCACGCAACTACCCGATAATGTAGACACCGTCTATCTGCCAAATCCGGCTTTTTCACGCGACGAAATCATCGATGTCATCGCCCGTGACTTGGGAATTTCCAGTCATGGCATGGGACTTGAGGCACTCCAGCAGGAACTGATAAAACGCCATGAACAGGGCCGTCATGTGGTCGTGCTGATAGACGAGGCGCACGCCATGCCCGGCGAATCCATCGAAGAGGTCAGGCGACTCTCCAATCTGGAGACAGATGATCGCAAACTGGTTCAGTTGATTCTTTGCGGACAGCCTGAACTCGACACACTGCTTGCCAAACCTTCTCTGCGTCAGGTACGTGACCGGGTGGTTTACAGGCTGATGCTGCCTAACTTGTCACGGGATGACGCAAGCAGCTATCTGGATTACAGGCTGCGCACGGCCGGATGGCGCGGCGGGCACATGTTTTCAGCCTTTGGCGAACTGCTGTTGCTGCATGACGCTCGCGGACGCGCCCGCCGCCTCAATCTGATCGCCGACAAATCACTGCTTGCCGCTTTCGCCGAAGGCCGTCGGCAGGTCAACGCACGCCATGTATGGCGGGCAATCAGGGATGCCGGCGCCAATTTCTCCTCTGCCGGCTTTAAATCAGGCGGCGTCCGGCTATTCCTCCTGGCCCTGACTATCATCGCAATCATCTGGCTGGCTGGCAGATTCAATCATGAAAATGTTGCGCAGGCTGACAGTCCGCTGAAATTGCTGATGTCTTACCGGTTGCAGCCCGGCGACTAGTCGTGCAGCCTGAGCAAATAAACATCCCTTCTCCCTTCTCCCTTCTCCCTTCTCCCTTCTCCCCGTGCATAGGCCGAATTACATAGGCATTCAGGCATATTGACCCTGAACCTGTGAAATGGAACACTGCAATTCAACCTGACAGCAGAAAATAATCATTAAGTTTCTGCGTTAATAAAACTGCTGGTTGTGTGCGAAAGCGAACGGAGAGCGGCAAGCGTTATCGCTATTATCAACCTCGAAGTACGAAACTCATCTGCGCATCTGCGGGCCATACCTGGACTTGCAACAGAATTCTCAAAGCCAAACCGGATAGTCGCACCAAATAGTCGCACCTGGGAGGAACTGGCAATGCACCTCGGTATTTATAGCGAAAAACGAAACAGGCTGCTGTTCATGGTAGCCGCGTTATGCACACCTCTGGGCGCATGCACAAATCTCCCCAAGTCGATGACGCCCTCCGATCAACACATCAATCTGCCCAGTGACGAGGCACCAGGCGTCATCCCGCCGCTGAGTGAGACTGCCCCGCTGCCACCGCCGCCCAAAGCCACCAAAGCCGCCGAGCGATACAGCATCGTGGTCAACAACGTGCTGGCGCAGGAAATCCTGTTTGCGCTGGCACGCGACGCAAAGCTCAACATCGAGATCCACCCCGGCATCACCGGAACGGTGACGATGAACCTGCTTGATCGCACCCTCCCCGAAATACTGGATGCGATCGCCCGACAAGTCGACATGCGCTATGAGCTCAATGGCGGCAACCTGGCCATCATGCCGGACAGTCCGTTTTTGAAGAGCTACCAGATTGAATACCCGAACGTGGCGCGGGATGCCAAAAACAGTATCAACATGTCCACCAGCATTGCGGTGATCGGCCAAAGTGAGGGCGGCGGGGGCAGCAATGGCTCCAACTCCAACATCGACAACATCTCCAACAACCGCTTCTGGGAAACTCTGACTGAGAACATCAAGGATCTATTGCGGGAAACCGACAAGAAGCTGCCTGAAGGGGTAAACGAAATTGAACAAAGCACGCCGCAGCCGATAGCGGCTCAGCCCGCAGGACAGACAGGACAAAGCGCGGTAGCCGCCTTGCCAGCACAGATCCAGCCCCAGAACACCAGCCGTGCGCGCCGCGTGACCTATCGCGAAGCCGCCTATGTGATCGCCAACCCGGAAACAGGCATCATCAGCGTGCGCGCCACTGCGCGCCAACATGCCAGCGTGCGTGAATTCATCGACAAGGTGATCAACAACGCGCGCCGCCAGGTGCTCATCGAAGCCACCATAGTCGAAGTTTCGTTGTCCGACCAATACCAGCAAGGCATAGACTGGTCGCTGCTGCGCACCCTCGGCCTCAGTCTTACTCAGGTATCCCCTGCGGGAGCCCTGGCAGCGATGGGAACCATCAGTTACACCAACAACGGCAGGGCCAGGGGCATGTTTGATCTGAGCGGCTCGATCAAATTGCTGGAAACCTTCGGTAAGCTGCACGTGCTGTCCAGCCCGAAACTGTCGGTACTCAACAACCAGACCGGCCTGGTGAAAGTAGTGGATGAATCGGTTTATTTCACCATTACGGTGACACAAGGAACGATTAACCCGACGACCGGCCTGCCCACCACACTCCCGACCTACACCACCACGGTACACACCGTACCGGTTGGTTTCATGATGTATGTCACCCCGCAAATCGGTGCCGATTCCGAAGTCACGCTCAACTTAAGGCCGACAATCACGCGCATCTTGAGCTATGCGAACGACCCGAATCCCGCGCTGATTGATCCCGTTACGCACATAGCAACACTTAATCGCATACCGCAAATCCAGACGCGCGAGATGGAATCCATTTTGCGGGTGCGCAATGGCGACATCGCCGTGCTGGGCGGCCTGATGCAGGACACGCGTACCGGCAATACCAGTCAGATACCCGGCATAGGCAGCATTCCAGGTCTTGGCGAGTTATTCAAGGCGCGCAACGACAGCAACGGCAAATCTGAACTGGTCATTTTTCTGCGCCCCATCATCTTGAATCAAGAAAGCCAGTACGATCTGGTTCGCCAGTTCAAGGACCCGACCGCCACACCTGAATGGCAAAAGGCTATACAAAAAGCAGAGGTGACACCATGAGTCTGCTGTTCGATGCTTTAAAACGCGCTCAAGGCAACGCTGCCAAACCAGTTCCTGATGCATCATCACGTTCCGACAGACAGACAGATTCGCCGGCAGATGCAAAGGCGATCCTTTCCGCTACCAGCAGGCCGAGACCCAACTTCCTGCCTTATGCAGCAGCAGGGCTGGCACTGCTGACAGGAGGGGCAGCCTGGTTTATTTACCAGCAGAATCAACCTGTTCCAATAACCACTCAGCCCCCTGCACCGTTGACAGCGGCGATTGAACCCGCGTCACAACCTGCTGCCGCATCCGGCATTGCGCAAACCGACACGCAGCCGGCGCAGTCTCGCGTTGCAAGCGTGGGCGATACGTCAGTAAACAAATCATGGACTCACCCGCTCACAGCCAAAAAACACCAAAAACGTAAATCCGGGCGCAAACCGGCCAGGCAAGGCATCCTCGCCGGCGCTGACCATGACCCGCTCAAAGAGGGTTATCTTGCGCTGTCCGAGGGGCGTCTTGATCTGGCGGAGCAAAAGTATCTTGAGGTGCTTGCACAACGTCCGCATGAAAAAGATGCACTGCTGGGACTGGCGGTGATTGCCCAGCGCAAGCTGCAAACAGAACGCGCGACCGACCTTTACCGCCAGGTGTTGCATGAAGACATGGGCAACGCCGCAGCTGCCGCAGGCCTTGTCAGTTTATCGGCGCAGGCAGACCCTGTGGCCGCCGAAAGCCAACTCCGGGAACTGCTCGACATAAAGCCGGCCGCACCCGAATTGCACTATGCACTGGGCGGCGTGTTAGCCCGCCAGCTGCGCTGGGGAGAAGCACAGCAGGCGTTTTTCCGCGCCTACAGCCTGAAACCTGGTAACGCACTCTACGCCTACAACCTGGCTGTCTCTCTCGACCGCTTACACCAACCTGCCGCGGCCCTGCCCTATTACGAGAAGGCAGTACAACTGGCAGAACCAGGAGACCCGGCGCTCGACCAGACCGCTATCGTGCGCCGGATACAAGAACTGAACAGTAGTCGTTAGTCGTTAGTCGTTAGTCGTTAGTCGTTAGTCGTTAGTCAACATTATGAATTATTTGCATTATTTTTTTGACAACAGGTAGTGCACCGGCGATGAATACTCTATATCCACAAGTCACTCACCAGCGTATCGGCGAGGTACTGATTGAGCGCGGCCAGATCAACGACGATCAGCTGCACATCGCCTTGCAACGCCAGAAAACCGACAACAAGCCGCTCGGCGAAGAATTGCTCGATTTGCATTTCATCACCGAAGACGCCATGCGGGAAGCCGTATCCGAAGCTGCGGGCTATAAATCCATCGCGCTGTCAGGCCTTGTGACCAATGCGGCCGCACTGGCACTGATCCCCAAGTCCATCGCCATCAAGCACACCCTGTTCCCGGTCAGCTTCGACCCTGCCTCTGCCGATCTGGTGATCGTCGCGGCGAACCCGGACGACATCCTGGCGCGGGATGCGATTGCCCCGTTTCTGGTTGAGGCAAGCGCAATGGCCGGACGGCGCATCATTCCTTCATGGCGTGTCGCACCCAGCGCGGACGTGCTTGCCACGATCGACAAATTCTACAGCCATGAATTATCCATCGAAGGCATTCTGTTTGAACTGGAGAGCGGTGAACTTGATCTTCACGCGCTGACTCAAGCCGGTGTCTCATACAGCCATCCGATTGTCCGCCTGACCGATGCGTTAATCGCTGATGCGGTCAGCCGCAGCGCATCGGACATTCATTTCGAGCCTGAAGAACAGTTTTTGCGCATCCGTTACCGCATCGACGGGGTGTTGCGGCCGGTTCGCTCGCTGGCAAAATCACACTGGATGGCGATACTGGTGCGCCTGAAAGTCATGTCAGGCATGAACATCGCCGAAACGCGAGCCCCGCAGGACGGACGCATTTCGCTCTCCCTGTTTGGCCGCCAGATCGACTTTCGCGCAGCGTCTCACCCGACCATACACGGCGAGAATTTCGTGTTGCGTATACTCGACCGCAAGTTCGGCATCGTCAGCCTGGACAAAATAGGCATGACCGATGTTCAACTTGCCCTGCTCAAACGCATGCTGGAGCGACCCGAGGGCATCCTGCTGGTCACGGGACCGACAGGATCGGGCAAAACCACGACCCTGTATTCGATACTCAACCACCTGAATAACGATGACGTGAACATCATGACGCTGGAAGATCCGGTGGAGTATCCGCTGCCGCTCACCCGGCAAACCTCCATCGCGGAAACCGTCAAGCTGGACTTCACCAATGGCATTCGCTCGCTGATGCGTCAGGACCCTGACATCATTCTGGTGGGCGAAATACGTGACCACGACACCGCCGAAATGGCACTGCGCGCCGCGATGACCGGGCATCAGGTATTTTCGACACTGCATACCAATTCGGCCTTGGGTTCGATCTCCAGGCTGCACGACTTAGGCATCATCGACGACGTGTTTGCGGCCAACATCATCGGCATCATCGCACAAAGGCTGGTACGCCGCCTCTGCCCGCTCTGCAAAGCGGGCTACACACCTGATGCCACTGAACGCCTGATAATGGGCATCGGTCAGGACGTGGAAATCACACTATTTGGCCCGACAGGCTGCCCGGACTGTGAGAATCAAGGCTACAAGGGCCGCCTGGCCATCATGGAAATTTTGCGTTTTGACCACGGCCTGATCGAACTGGTCACTCGCCACGCCGGCCTGAAAGAATTAACCAGCTACGCGCTGGCACAGCAGTTCACTCCACTGGCCGACGATGGCATCCGGCGCGTGAAGGAAGGACTCACTTCATTGCATGAAGTACGTCGCGTCGTCGATTTCAGCGAACGGGTACCAGAATAATGGCACTCTACCGCTACCGTGCCGTTGACGCCGCAGGCCATGTCGCCAAAGGGGAAACCGATGCCCTCAACGAATTTGATCTGGAGGCGCAACTCAAGAAGAACGGCCTTGAGCTGATTCGGTCGCGTGCAGTAAAAAGCCGGGATCATGCAATCCGCAAACTGTCCCGGCGTGACCTGATTCAATTTTTGTTTCAGCTGGAAATGTTGCTCCGCGCAGGTGTGCCGATTCAGGCCGTTCTGTCCGATTTGCGCGAGACGTCGGAAACGCCAAAAATTAAAAGTCTCTGCGCCAATCTGTATGAAAAGATCGATTCCGGCTCGAACATCTCGGAAGCGTTCGCCGCCAACCCCGGCGTTTTTCCTGAACTGGTGGTCAATCTGGTGCGCGCGGGAGAGGCGTCCGGACAATTACCTTACGTATTGCAGGAAGTCGTCAATTCACTGAAATGGCAAGACGAACTCATCGCCAAGACCCGTCAGCTGTTGATGTATCCGGCTTTCGTGACGATCGTGGTAGGCTCCGTCGTGGTTTTTCTGATGACCTACCTGGTGCCGCAAATCCTGGGCTTTGTCGCCAACATGGGCGGAGCTATCCCGTTGCAAACCAAAGTCCTGCTCTGGGTGTCGAATCTGTTTGTCAACTACTGGTGGATCATTGTGCCTGCCCCCATCGTTCTATTACTATCAACGCTGGCGCTGTCGAAAATCAACCATCGCTTCAGATATATGATGCATGCTGCCCAGTTACGCATTCCCTATGTCGGCACCATCATCAAGAAAATCATTCTTGCCCGCATCAGCGATACCCTGGGACTGACTTATCGCACCGGCATTCCGGTACTGGACGGGCTGGTCTATTGCCGCAACATCTCCGGCAACCTCGTCGTGCAGGAAGCCCTGGATCATGTACATACCGATATTGCCAACGGCGCACCCATCAGTAAAGGTTTTTCTGACCAAAAGTTATTTCCCCCGCTGGTCATCCGCATGATCAAAGTGGGTGAGGCAACCGGCGACCTGGCAGGCTCGCTGAAAAACATCTCCTATTTTTACAACCGCGACATCAACGATTCGATCACCCGCGTACAAGCACTTATCGAACCAACACTCACCATCGTGTTAGGCCTGATTCTGGGCTGGATCATGATGGCTGTGCTGGGGCCGATCTACGACACCGTTGCGAAGCTTAAACTGACATGAAAACCGTCATGTTCATCAGTTCCTCAGGCGCGCGGTATTTCAGACGCGATCAGGGCTTATGGCAGCTGATCGACAAGCCCGATCATGAGGACAAACTCTGGGTAATTGCCAATCTTCCCGAAGAAATGCTGGAGGCATTCAAATTACCGCTGTTGTTCGGTCAGGATCGCAGCACTTTTCTGCAACGACATCTTGTCGCCGCATTTCCGCATAGCGAATATCGCGCTGCGCCCGTTATTTCCGGCAGCCTGCTCAAACCCAGCACCGCCGTGCTCAGCGGATTGACCACGGCTGAGACGGTTACCAGCAAGCTCAGTAAACTGGATGTTCCAATCGCGGGTGTCTGGGGCATCTCCCTGCTGCTTACCCTGCTGCTCAAGCGTCTGGCTATCGCCAATATAATGCTGGTGATACCAAGCGAGCGTCACTTGCGCATCCTGGTGCTCAAAGATGGCATTCCGCTACTCACCCGGTGTGTACACCGCTACAGCGAGGACAACGACAAGGACAAGGACAGCGATGCCAATGAAATCCTGCGCACCCGCCAGCATCTCGAAAATCGCCGGATTTTCGAGCATGATGCCATCCCGCCCATCCTCTATCTGGGGGACTCCGCGTCTACAGGCAAGAACCTGACCGATGCCGGGCTCAAGCTGTTGCCTTTGCCCGACACACTCACACCCAAAGGGGATGCGGCTTACTTGCATCCCTTGTTTGAGTTTGTCGCATCTTCA